>SYOX01000259.1 GCA_005804885.1 Pseudomonadota bacterium | reverse complement strand
GGCTCACCGAGGCGGCGGGCCGGCGCGGGTGGTCGGTGTCGTGGTCCTCGCTGCGGCTCGGCGGCGACTTGTCCTTGAGGCTGCAGGGGATCGAGGCGCGGGGGCCGGAGGGGTCGCGGGTGGCGCTCGACGCGCTGGAGGCGCGCTGGTCGCTCGCCGATCTGCTCGAAGGCGAGCGGGCGCCCCGCGAGGTGGTCGCCGAGGGGCTCGACGGCGAGGTCCTCGGCGGCGACGCGCGGCGGCTCGGCGCCCGCGCGCCCGGTGGCCCTGCTGAGGGGGTCGCGGGGGCCAGGGGCGCCGAAGCAGGGCCAGCGGGCAAGTCGGCGCCGATCACGCGCATCGGGCTCAAGGGCGGGGCCTTGACGGTGCGGGGCCTGCCGGGGCTGGAGCCGGTGAAGCTGGACGGGATCATCGTCGAGGGCGGCCCCTCCGGTGGCGGCTGGGGCGCGCGCGTCGAGGGGCGCTGCGCCCAGGGCTGCGGGGCCGCGCAGCGCGCGCGGGGGCAGGTCGCCTGGGAGGGCGGGGCGGTGAGCGCGTCGCTCGACCTCGACGAGCCCTCGCCGCTCCAGATCGCGGTGCCGGGCTCGGGCCAGCGCGTCGATCTGAGCATCCAGCGCGTCGATCTGGCGCTTGAGGGCGGGGCGCTCCGCATCGGGGTCGGCGACGTCGACGTGCCCTTTGAGCGCGGCGGCTGGCGAGGGCAGCTCCATGTGGACAGGGCCTCGATCCTGGCCCACGGGATCGAGGATCTGCGTCGGCCCGAGGCCGTCCGCCTCGACGGCCCGACGCTCTCGCTGCGCCGCGCCGACGCGCAAGAGGCCCCCGGCGAGGGCGGCGACCGGCGAGATCGGGTCGACCGCGCGCTGGCGCTCATCGAGGGGCTCGCGACCGGGGCCGAGGGCGCGGCGGGCGAGCCGCCGGGCCGGGCGCTGATCGCGAGGCTCTCGCCGCTGGAGATCCGGGGCGGGCGGGTGACGCTGGAGGATCATGGGGTGACGATCACGGCGGTGGAGGCCGGCGCGCACGAGGGCGGCTACCGGATCTCGGGGGAGATCGGCGAGGTGGGCGTCTCGGCGACGCTGGACCCGGAGGCGCCGCACCTGAGCCTGAGCGTCGAGGGCCTGCCGCTGGCCGCCCTCGCCGGCTGGGGGCCGATCGCCGAGGGTCTGGCCGCCTTCAAGCCCCTGCGCAGGATCGACGGGGTCGTCAGCGGGCGAGTCGCGCTGGAGGTCGAGCGCGACGCCGTGGCGCCCGCCGCGACGAGGCGCCGCGCGGCGAAGTCGATGCCCGACGAGGCGATCGACGTCGTCGGGCTCCGGGTGCGCGGCGCGCTCAAGGTCCAGCGCGGCGTGCTGGACGTCAAGGGCCTGACCGCCGCGCCGATCGAGGTGCTTGAGGCCGACCTGGAGCTGGACGCGACCTGGTGGCCGCCGTCGAAGGCCGGCGACGCCCTCAAGGTCCGCAGCCTCGCCGTCGCCCTGCCCTCTCGGCGCGGCGGGAGCGTCTCCCTGCGGGCCTCGGGCGAGCTCAAGGACGTGTTCACCGAGGACAGGAGGCCAGCGGCGGCGCTGCGGGTGTGGCTCGACGAGGTGGACTGCGACGTGGCCGTCAGCGCGATCCCGAGGGCGATGCTCGCTCACTTGCACGATCAGATCGCGCTGGAGGGCGTCTTCGCCCCGGAGCTGCGCCTGGAGGTGGACATGAACCACCTCAACGACCTCAAGCTGCGCATCGAGGGCCTGCCCGGCACCTGCCGCGTCACCGACCTGGGGCGCTACTCCCCCGACCACCTCGCCGAGCGCTTCGCGCAGGAGGTCCGCGAGGGCGTCACCAAGGAAGGGATCTTCGTCGGCCCGGACAGCGGCGCCTACGTCAGCATCGACGCGACCACGCCCGTGCTCCAGGCCGCGACCTACGTCACCGAGGAGGGGCGCTTCTACCAGAACAAGGGCTTTGACCTGAAGCTGATCCGGGGGGCCGTGCGGCTGAACCTTGAGCGAGGCCGCTACGCCTACGGGGGCTCGACGATCTCGCAGCAGCTCGTCAAGAACCTCTTCATGACCCGCAACAAGACCTTGAGCCGGAAGCTGGAGGAGGCCTTCATCGTCTGGCGCATGGAGGAGGTGCTGACCAAGGACCGCATCCTGGAGCTGTACATGAACTGCATCGAGTACGGCCCCAACCTCTACGGCATCAAGCGGGCCGCCGAGCACTACTTCGGCAAGAAACCTCAAGAGTTGACGATACTTGAGAGCACCTTCCTGAGCGCGATCAAGCCGCACCCCTGGATCGGGGAGGTCTACTTCAGCAAGGGGCACACGCCGACGACAGGCCGCTGGCCCGTGCGGATGGTCTACGTCCTCGATCGGCTCGCGAGCAATGGCCACATCACCCCGGAGGAGCGCGCGGCGCTGGTCGCCCCCTACGTCGTCACCTTCCGCTCCTGGCAGGGTCCGCAGCCCGCGCAGCCTGGCGCGGCGCCGGGCGAGCCCGCCGAGGGCCTCGACGAGGGCCTCGACGAGGGCCTCGCCGGCGAGCCTGCGGGCGAGCTGTAGGCGCCTCGGGGCGCCCTCGGGGGCGCGCCGTCTGCGTCGGGTGTAGCGCCCGCCTTGATCTGACCTCGGAGTTGGTCTAAGTCCTCGGGGGATGGCGCGCGGCGCCTCGGGGGTTGGCATGAGCAAACGAACAGGGGTCCTCTTTGTCTGCCTGGGCAACATCTGCCGGTCGCCGCTGGGTGAGGGGATCTTTCGCCATCGGGTGGAGGCGGCGGGGCTGGGGGATCGCTTCGAGATCGACTCATCGGGGACGAGCGGCTGGCACGCCGGCGAGGCCCCGGACCCTGGCAGCGTGCGGGTGGCCAGGGCGCGGGGGATCGACATCTCGGGGCAGCGCTCGCGGGCGTTGACGCGGGAGGATCTGGAGCGCTTCGACGTGATCGTGGCGATGGACGCCTCGAACCGGCGCAACATCCTGTCGCTGGCCGGCGCGGGCGGCGCGGAGGCGCTGCGCGGGCGGCTGTGGTTGATGCGCAACTTCGAGCGCGAGGAAGACGGGTCAGGCGACGACGAGGGCGTCCCGGACCCGTGGGGTGGAGGGGCGAGGGGCTTCGAGGAGGTCTTCGAGATCGTCGACCGCTCGTGCGCGAACCTTCTGACGTGGATCCGGCGAGAGCGCGGGATGGGACAAGGGCGGTAGGATGTCAAACCTCGAGATGAAGCTGGCGCGCAAGGTCGCCGCGGCCAACGTGGACTTCCAGATGGTCGAGGAGGGCGACCGGATCATGGTCGGCATCAGCGGCGGCAAGGACTCGTGGGTCATGCTGCACATGCTGGAGCGGATGCGGCGCGTGGCGCCCATCGGCTTCAGCCTCGTGGCCTTCCACCTCGATCAGCGCCACCCGGGCTTCCCGACGGCGGTCTTGAGGGAGCGGCTGGAGTCTCTGGAGGTGGAGTTCGTCATCCACAGCCAGGACACCTACTCCATCGTCAAGGAGAAGCTCAAGCCGGGCCAGACGACCTGCTCGCTGTGCAGCCGGCTGCGGCGAGGGATCATGTACAACCAGGCGGTGGAGCTGGGGTGCAACAAGATCGCGCTGGGGCACCACCGCGACGACATGCTCGAGACCCTGATGCTCAACCTCTTCTTCACCGGCCAGCTCAAGGGCATGCCGCCGAAGCTCTACAGCGACGACGGCCGCACCGTGGTCATCCGCCCGCTGGCCTACTGCGACGAGGCGACGATCGGCGACTTCGCGGTCGAGATGGGCTTCCCGATCATCCCCTGCACGCTGTGCAGCGCCCAGGATGGCCTGCAGCGCGACGCGATGAAGGCGATGCTCGACCAGCTTGAGGCGCGCTTCCCCGAGGTGCGCGCGGTGGCCTTCTCGGCCATGTCGCGGGTGATCCCCTCGCACCTGCTCGACCGCGATCTCTACGACCCCAACGGCGCCGATCGGGGCGCGCTGACCCTCGAAGACCTTCAGGAGGCGCTGCCGGTCTAGGGGGGGGCTGCCCCAGGCGCGCCGGGCCTTGTGCTATGGCAGGAGGCTGGTAGGATCATCAGGGGGACGCGGACAACCGGACCTCAAGGAAGAGGCCATCGCTCAAGGATAGAGATGTTCGATAGAAACAAGAGGACTTCATCCACATCTTCGATGGTTCGAGCGGGGATCGCTACCCTCGCGGCGCTGTGCGCGTTGAGCGTGTCGGGGTCGGCCTGGGCGCAGGGCGCCCAGGGTCACACCTTCGGGCTTGGGATCATCCTGGGGGAGCCCTCGGGCCTGACGCTCAAGCAATGGTTCAACCCCTCCAACGCCCTCGACGTCCACCTCGCCTTTGACTTCACGGACGACGCGCTGGCGGTCTTCTCGGATTACCTGTTCCACTTCGACGCGTTCAGGATCAGCTCCGGCGCGGGCGTGGATCTGCCCCTCTACGTGGGCATCGGCGGCAAGCTGCTGGTGGACGCCAACGACAACAACAAGAACAACGACAAGGACACCGCCGTGGCGCTCGGCGCGCGGGTGCCCATCGGGCTGGCGGTGCTGCTCAAGAAGGCCCCGCTGGAGATCTTCGTCGAGATCGCCCCTGGCGTCCTGATCATCCCCCGGACGACGGCCGACATCGACGGCGGCGTCGGGGTTCGGTATTACTTCTGAACCCTCGCGGGCGGCGCGCGGTCTTGACGCCGCCCGGATCGCCGGGTTACCTCTCTGCGTGATATGGCGACCCGATCTCGACCAGCAATGAAGCCCTCACCGGTGGAAGAGGCGCGCGCCCTGGTGGCGCTGGCGCAGTCGATCGACGCCGAGGGGACGCTCGAAGGCGTCGACGAGGCGCAGGTCGTCAACCGTTACGCGCCGCTGTGCGCGCAGATCGTGCGCTCGCTGCGCGGCCAGCTCGGCGTCGACGACGAGCAGACCGAGGACATGCTCACGGACGCCCAGGTGGGGCTGGTCGAGGCGTGGCGCCGCTACGATCCCAGCCAGGGCGCGGCCTTCTGCACCTTCGCCTACTACCGGATCAAGGGCAGCGTGGTCGACGGCCTGCGGCTGCGGACCGTGGTGCGGCGCCGCCGCGACAAGGCCGCCGTGGCGCTCAAGATGGCCAGAGCGCATTGCGGCGAGGCCGAGCCGACGATCTCGGCCCAGCCGCGCCAGGAGCAGGCGCTGGGGCGGATCGACAGGAGCATCCGGCAGATGGCCGCCGCGCACCTGATCATTCACGAGGCCGAGGCCAGCGCCGAAGCCCAGGGGGGCCGCAGCCCGCTGCGCGCGGCGCTCGACGCCGAGACTCGCCAGCGCGTCAAGCGCAGCATCGAGGGGCTGACCGAGGTGGAGCGGCAGGTCATCCTGGGGATATACTTTGAAGAGCGCTCGCTGGCCGACGTCGGCCAGGAGCTCGGGCTGTCGCGCTCCTGGCTCTGCCGGGTCCACGCCCGCGCCCTGGAGCGGCTCGAAGCGTCGCTGCGCGCCTGACAGGGGCGCTTCGCCGGCACCAAAAGCGGCGCAAGGCCCACAACGGTGTTGACGGGCAAGGCTCGGTTGCCGTACCAGAGAAGGGGTTCGGTACCCAGGACACCTTATCTGGAGGAGATCATGCCCTACAAGATCTATGTGGATCGAGATGATTGCATCGGCGCTGGCACCTGCGTCGAGTGCGCGCCCAACGTCTTCGCCCTCGACGACGAGAACATTGCCATCGTCTTTGATACCACGGGTGATTCGGACGAGGACGTCTTCGCCGCCGCCCAGGACTGCCCGCAGCAGTGCATCTACCTCTTTGACGTGGACACCGACGAGCAGGTCTATCCCTGACCCGCCTCCCCTGGAGCGGCCCGCGAGGTGAGCGCGCCTGGTGCGCCGACCTTGTCGGTGAGGCCCTCGGAGACGCGCTCTGGCCCCACTTCGACGCAGCCGAAAGCCGACGCCTTGTTCGCGTCTACGGCTACCCCAAGGACAACGCCCTCCCCGACCACATCGCCCTGCGCCTGGGTGATCCGCGCTTTTGCGACGACGTGCGCCAAAGCCTCCTCGACGATGAGGAGGGCGCGGAGCTGCTCGACGCGCTCGACGCTTTGATCCAGGCTGCCTCAAGCGGTTGAAATATCAACGATTTTTGCAGACAAGGGCGGTCGGGTGGCTTCGCACTCCAGCCCCACACTCCACCCCCTGTCCCCCTCCTCCCTCCGGAAGGAGGGGGGACGCTCGTATTACAGCTTCGGGTGGATCGAGTCCCGCCCCGACGACCTCACGATTGTCCCCGACGGGGTCTCGCCCCAGACGGCCAGTGATCCCGGCGAAGGCTCCTGCGGCCCACCCCCGAACCACCGTGTCCACCCAACGAGCCCACCCCCGATCCACCGTGTCCGTAATACGAGCGGTCCCCCTCCTCGTGGAACGAGGAGGGGGACAGGGGGTGGAGTGCGACCTGCCCACATCTTCAGGGTCGGGGGCGCCTCTCGGCCTCGGCGCGGGTCAGGACCTGGATCAGGCCGGCGCGCATCAAGGGGTCAAGGCGCGTCAGCAGGGCCGGGGCCGTGGCCAGGGCGGAGAGCTTGCCGCCTCGCGTGCGCAAGGCGAGGAAGCGCCCTCCCTCCGCGTCGATCCTGTGTGCCTCGACGCCAGGCTGGCCTCTGTGGCGCTTGCGCTCGATCACCCAGGTGGTCGATCCGGTCTGCTCGGGGGACATGAAGGTGACGCGCCAGGGGCCGTCGGACGCCGCGTCCTTGTCAGCCGCGTCCTTGTCAGCCGTATCCTTGTCGGCCGTATCCTTGTCGGCCGTGTCCTTGCCGGCCGTGTCCTTGCCGGCTGCGTCCTTGTCGGCCTCCTCGTTCTTGGCGGGGGCCTTGGGCTCGGGGGAGATCAGGAGGGCGGGGATGCGGTCCTGGTCGAGGAGCCGCCAGCCGCCCTGGCGCTGCGGGTCGGGCAGGAGGTAGCCGATCAGCGCGCCTGAGGGAGGAAGATCTGGCTTGCGGGGGGCGGGCTCGCCGTCCACAGGAGCGCCCGGGGCCTTGCCCGCGTCCACCTTGTGGATCGCGTAGCCGTCGACCTCGCGGGGGGCCTCGGTGGGGGGATCGGCGTCGGAGGGCGCCGCCGGGATCCTGGCGGGGACGAAGGTGAAGCGGGGGGAGCCGTCGCGGCGCTCGACGACGACGACCTCGCCGACCTCGCGGACCTGCCCGAGCGGGGTGAGGTCGGCGTCAAACACCTGAAGGCCGTACTTTCGGGTGCGCAGCCGGGCGATCTGGTCGCCGTGTTGATCGAGGACGTCGATCTTGCGGCCGCGCCAGCTCCTGGCCGCTTCGGCGGCCGTGCGGGGGGCCTGATAGACCTTGCGGGCCTCGCGGCTGGAGGCGACCTCGCGGCACCCGCCGAGGGTCAGCGTGATCGCCGTGATCGCAAGGAGGGTGAGGGTGAGGCGCTTCAATGGCTTGACCTTCTGAGCTGTCGGCCGTCGCCGCGTGGGGAGGTCAGAGGTCGACCTTTTGTTCGCGGCAGAGTTGATCGAGGATGCCGTTGACGAAGCGGGGCGAGTTGACGTCGCCGTACTTCTTGGCGAGCTCGACGCCGTCGAAGATGGCGTCGCGAGGCGGGGTGATCCCGCCCAGGATTTCGAACGCGCCCAGGCGCAGGATATTTCGGTCGACGGCGGCCATGCGGGAGAGCTTCCAGCGCTTGCTGGCCTTGCCGAGGGCGGCGTCGATGTCCTCGCGGCGCCCCTGCCAGCCTTCGAGCCAGTCCCTGGCCATGCGGGCGGCGCGGCTGGCGAGGTCGTCGCCGAGGGCGGGGGGGGGTTGGTCGCCGGCGAGCTGCCCGGCGAGATCGACGGCCTGCGTCCAGCCCTCGGCGTCGGAGGCGGGGGCGGCCTTGAGGGCGCGGGGCAGGTTGGCCTCGATGGCGATGGGGGTGTCGGGGCGAGGCAGGTCCTCTTCGAAGAGGAGGGCGGGGCTGCAGCGCTCCCAGGCCTGTTCGATGGTCAGCGAGCCTGTGTCGACGGCGTACATAAGCCGCAGGGTCAGCTCGCGGGCGAGCCGCCTTGTCTTGGAGCGGGGTCCGGGCTCAGTGCTCGTCGGGGTCATGCGGGCTCTCCGTAGGGAGGGGTCAGGGGATCTGGGCCAGGAGGTTGACCATCTCGATGGCGGCGGTGGTGGCCTCGACGCCCTTGTTTCCGGCCTTGGTGCCGGCGCGCTCGATGGCCTGCTCGATGGTGTTGGAGGTGATGACGCCGAAGGCGATGGGGACGCCGGTCTGCATCGAGGCGGTGGCCAGGCCCTTGGTGGCCTCGGCGGCGATGTAGTCGAAGTGGGGCGTGGAGCCGCGGATCAGGACGCCGAGGGCGATGACGGCGTCAAACTGGCCGCTGGCGGCGGCCTTGCGCGCGACCAGGGGCAGTTCGAAGGAGCCGGGGACCTTGTAGACGGTCACGCGGGACAGGTCGCCGCCGTGGCGGGCGATGGTGTCGAGCGCGCCTTCAAGGAGGCGGTCGCAGATGAAGTGGTTCCAGCGGCTGGTGACGATGGCGAACCGGCGGTCGGTGGCCACCAGGTTGCCTTCGACGACTTTGTAGCTCTCGGGCATCTCTCGCTCCTGGGTGGTTGGGTGGGATCGGCGAGCGGTCGGGCGCAGAGCCGAGGCGCTAGAGGCCGAAGGGGACCTCGGGGATGGGGACGCACTCGGTGATCTGGATGCCGAAGGCCTCCAGGCCGACGATCTTCCTGGGGTTGTTGGTCAGCAGGCGAGCGCGGCCGACGCCGAGCTGGGCCAGGATCTGGGCGCCGACGCCGAAGTCCCTGAACTCGGGGTTGACGCGGTTGACCTCGCGGGCGTCGATGGCGGCCATCTCGCCGCGGCTGCGGGCCTCCGAGCGCCCCTTGCCCTGGTTGACGACGTGGCTCATGACGGTCTTGAAGGGCGTCTGCTCCTGGGGGTACATGTACAAGAAGACGCCGGACTCGGCCTCGGAGATGACCTTGAGGGCGCCGCGCAGGGTCTTGCCGTGCGAGGTCGCCGTGGCCATGAACACGTCGGCGGTCACCACATGATACTGGACCCGGACCAGCGTCTCCTGGTCGGGCTTGACCTCGCCCTTGATCAGCGCCAGGTGCTCGGCGTTGTTGACGAGGCTGCGGAAGACGGCCACGCGGAAGTCGTCGCCGTACTCGGTCGGGCAGGGGGCCTCGACGAGGCGCTCGACGAGGCTCTCGGTGCTGAGGCGGTACTGGATCAGGTCGGCGATGGACAGGACGATCAGGTTGTGCTCGCGGCCGAAGCGCTCCAGGTCGTCCATGCGCGCCATGGTGCCGTCATCATTCATGATCTCGCAGATCACGCCGGCCGGCGAGGTCCCGGCCATGCGGGCGAGGTCGACGGAGCCCTCGGTCTGCCCGGTGCGGACGAGGACGCCGCCGGCGCGGGCGCGCAGGGGGAAGACGTGGCCGGGGCGCACGAGATCCTCGGGGCGCGCGGCGGGGTTGACGGCCGCCAGGATGGTGCGGGCGCGGTCGGCGGCGCTGATGCCGGTGGTCACGCCCTCCCTGGCCTCGATGCTGACCGTGAAGGCGGTGCCGAAGGGGGTGTTGTTGTCCTGGACCATCATGGGGATCTGGAGGGCGTTGATCCGCTCCTCGGTCAGCGTCAGGCCGATCAGGCCGCGGGCGTAGCGGGCCAGGAAGTTGATCGCCGCGGGGG
>SYOX01000258.1 GCA_005804885.1 Pseudomonadota bacterium | reverse complement strand
GGGGATCGCGCCGCCCTCGGGCGCGGCCCGATCAGCGCCCGCGTTGGCGTCCTGGGTGGCCAGCGAGGGCGCGGCGAGCCCGAGGGCGATCAGCGCCAGCGCGGCGGTGGTGAGGATGAGGGCGAGCGAGGCCGCGATCCAGGCCCAGGCGGGCAGGCGGCGGCGCGGGGCGGCGGCGGCCAGCGCCGTGAGGGCGTGTCGCTCGGGGGCGAGCAGGGCGGCGGTGGGAGGCATCGGCTCGTGGATGTCGATGAGGTCGCCGGTGCCCAGCCGCTCGGTGTGGGCGTGGCGGGCCGCCAGAGGCCCGCTCCGGAGGGCGGGCCGAGGGACGGGATCGAGCGCCGGAGGATCGACGGCTTCGAGGGCGTCGCGCATGGCGGCGGCGTCGGGGAAGCGGTCGCGGACGTCGAGCGCGATGGCGCTGGCGATGACGGCGCCGAGGGGGCCGTCGAGCAGCGCGGGGGGGATGCGCAGGTCGCCGCGCTCGATGAGGTTGAGGTTGTGGGGCGTGTCGCGGCCGCCGACGGCGAAGGTCCCCGACAGCGCCTCGATCATCACCAGGCCCATCTGGTAGACGTCCAGCGCCGGGCTCACCAGGCCCCGCGCGATGTACTCCGGCGACAGGTAGCGGACGGTGCCGACGCGGTGGTGGGCCTGGGTCAGGTGCCGCTCTGCGCCGCGGCTGCGCGCGATGCCGAAGTCGATGATGCGCAGCGCCTCGGCCCTCGTGTCCGGCTCGGTGAGGATGAGGTTGTCCGGCTTCAGATCCCGATGCACGATCCCCAGATCGTGCGCCCTGGCCAGCCCGTCGAGCGCCCCGAGCAGCAAGGCCCGCAACCTCCGGGGCGCCAGCGGCCCGCGCCGGTCGATGATGTTGCTCAGCGACTGCCCCTCGCAGTACTCCAGGGCCATGAAGGGGCGGTCGTCATCAAGGCGGCCGACGTCGAAGATGGTCACCACGTTGGGGTGGTTGATCCGCGCGGCGGCCTCGGCCTCGCGCAGGAAGCGCTCCGCGGCCACCCCCGCATCCTCGGAGCCCTCCGGCAGATCCAGCACCTTGAGGGCCACGAGGCGACCGGCGAGGTTGAGCTGCTCGGCCTTGTAGACCGTCGCATAACCCCCAGCGCCGAGGATCTGCACGATCCGGTATCGCCCGGCGACGCGATCGCCTGGCTTGAGGTAGGGGATTGAGAGGCTGCTGCGCAGCATGAGGTCGCCTCTGCCTGATCGTCGCCGCGTCCCTGGTGTCCCGCCGCTTCACCACCCAGGTCCACCGGAGCGGCCTCGCCCCTTCTCCAGGGCCTCGCCCTGGACCGGCCCGGCGCGCGTCAGACATAGCCTAGGCCGGCGCCGTGAGGGCGTCAATCACAAGCGCCCGGCCAGAGCCTCAGGGCTGCCCCGGGAAGGGGACCGGCCGCCAGCCCGCCTCCTCGATCACCCGCGCCCGGAGCCCCTCGTCGGCCACCTCCGGCGCGTAGAGGTAGGACCGCCCCGGGTCGAAGACCTGGGCGGGCAGGCGCTCGGTGGCGACGGCGCCGCCGAGCATCAGATCCTCGATGGAGTCCACCAGGCCGGGCAAGGGATCGTTGGGGTGACCCGGTGAGACGGCGAAGATGTTCACGGCGGCCTCGAAGACGTTGCGCTCCGAGCGCAGCTGGCCGCCCATGCTTGCGCTCATGCCGAAGTCGGTCCAGCCGATCAGGACGTTGTTGAAGGCGTGCACCCGGCCAAAGCGCAGCCTCGGGTGCCGCTGGCCGGTGCGGTCAAAGAGGTTGTGGTGCAGGGTGACGCGGATGACGCCGTCGCCGGGGGTGACGTTGCTGTTGCCGATGAGCATGACCAGCGCGTGGTCGGCGAATCGGCAGCGCGAGACGGTGATGTCGGTGGCCGCCTCCGTAATGTCCAGCGCGCCGCCCGGGAAGGCCCGCACGCTGACGCGGTCGATCCACACGCCCACCGAGCCCTCGACGTGGATGGCGTCCTCCTCGATCTCCGGGGGAAGGGCGACCCCGTCCTCGATCTTGAGGTTGTGCAGGATGACGTTCTGGCGGTCGATGAGGCTGACGCCCTTGCCCGCCAGCGTGATCTCGTGGCCGCGGCCGTCCAGCGTCGTGTTCGAGCCGATCTCCAGGCGGCTGCCCAGGGTGATCCGCGCCGCGCTCACGGGCAGATCGAAGGCGATCCACACCGGAGAGGGCGTCTGGAGGCAGCCGCGCAGGCTGCCCGCCTCCATGTCGTCCTCAACGCGGGTGACGAGGCAGAGCGGGCCTCCGGCGCCGCCGGTGACCTGGCCGCCGAAGCCGACCCTGTCGTCCAGGAGATCCTCCCAGGGGTTGGGGGTGGGCGCGCAGGCGCCCTCAAGGCAGATCTGGCCGTCGGCGCACACGCCGCACTTGCCGCCGCAGCCGTCGGGGCCGCAGCCCCGATCCTCGCACTGGGCGTCGCAGATCGGCGCGTCCTCGACCTCGGGGGCGTCCGCCTCGGCGACGTCCTCGCCGATGATCTCCTCGTCGTCAGCGTCGGCGGGGGCGTCCATGTCCAGGGGCGCGTCCTCGACCGGGGAGGGGAGGTCGCCGCCGAGGTCGACGTCGTCGCTCGCCGCGTCGAACTCCAGGGCCTGCGGCGGCGGCGGGAAGTCGATGCAGGCCGCAGCAAAGGCCAGCGGGATCAGGGGCAGCAGGCGAAAAGGGCACATCTCGATCGGTGGCCTCCGGTGCGGGCTTGGATCAGCGATCCCAAAGATAGCGCGAAAGGCCGCCGCTTGTCGCGTCATGGATTCAAGGAGCCCGCGCCGATGCCGGGCGGGTTGGCTTCGATGGATGGACACGTCGGGATCGGCGAGTCGACTTCGATGACGGGCACGGCAACTCCACCCCCTGTCCCCCTCCTCGCTGCGCAAGGAGGGGGAACGCTCGTATTACGGATGTCAGTGGATCGGGGGTGGGCTCGTTGGGTGGGCACGATGACTTGGGGGGGCGGGCCGCAGGAGCCATCGTCGGGATCACTGGCCGCCTGGGGCGAGACCCCGTCGGGGACAAGACCCCGTCGGGGACAATCGTGAGGTCGTTGGGGCGGGACTCGATCCGCCGTGCCCGTAATACGAGCGTCCCCCCGAGAGGCACTGCCTCCCTTGCGCAGCGAGGGAGGCAGTGCCTCTCGGGGGACAGGGGGTGGAGTGCGATCCGCCGTGCCCGTGATACGAGCGTTCCCCCTCCTTGCGCAGCGAGGAGGGGGACAGGGGGTGGAGTTGCCGTGCCCGTCAACGAAGTCGATTCGCCGCCCTGGGGTGGGTCGTCCTGTCGCTGTTGGAGGGCGGAGCGGTTGCGAAGGGGGCTCAAATCTGCAAGGCTTCTGGAGTGTCGGGTGGGCGTTCCCGTGGATCAAGGCGCAACGGAGTCGAGGTGGACATGAGGGCAAGGGGCCTGTGGGCGTTGGCGCTTGTGGGGGCGGTTCTGGGCGGCTGCGGGGACGAGCAGGAGTTCTTGACCGTCGGCGGCTGCGAGATCCGCCCTGGGACGAACTGTCCTGGCGTCAACCTGTCGGATCAGCAGCTCGTCGGGGCCAACCTCTCGGGGGGGAGGTTCAGAGGGGCGCGCTTCGATCGGTCGGATCTGTCGGGGGCGAACTTCAGCCGGGCGGACCTGACCGACGTGAGCTTTCGGGACGCGAAGCTGACCAACGCCAACTTCATCGACGCCCGTGTGGAGGGCGCCAACTTCATCGGCGCCGATCTCTTCGGCGCGCGGGGGCTGCCGCAGGATGGCGGCTGCAGGGTGCAGGCGGACTGCGGCAATGGTCGGGACTGCGTTCAGGGGGAGTGCGTCAACGTCGACATGCCGCCGGGCGAGTGCCTGGAGTTGCGAGAGCCGTGCCGGGTGGACGGCTTGCCGTGCTGCGGCGCGTTGACCTGCGTGCAGCAGTCTCCCGACTTCTCGATCTGTGAGGACGCGAACGTGTGCTTCACCGACGAGGATTGTCCGCCGGATCGGTCCTGCGTGGAAGAGCGCTGCGAGACCTTTTGAGCCAGGAGCGATCGATGAGCGACGAGATGCGTCAAGATCCTTGTTCGGGTTGCGCGAGTCGGCGTGAGTTCTTGAAGATCACGGCCGGTGCGGTGGCCTTGGGTGCCGCCGGAGGACTGCTGGAGGGCTGCGGCGAGCTGGCCGGCGGGGACGTGCTGACCGAGGATCTGGTCCTGGTGCTCTCGGAGCACCCGGAGCTGGCCGTCGAGGGGCAGAGCCTGCTGGTCGACGCGGGGATCAAGAGCCCCATCGCGGTGACCCGGACGGGCCCGCAGGACTTCGTCGTGACGGGGACGGAGTGCAACCACGCGGGGTGCTCGGTGCGCCGCGAGGGCGCGGCGTGGCGCTGCCCGTGCCACGGCTCGACCTTCGCGCTGGAGGGCGGCTTGACCAAGGGGCCAGCCACGGCGGATCTGGCAGTCTACGACTTCGCGCTCGAAGGCGACAGGCTGACGATCTTCGGCAAGTAGCCCTCGCCCTTTCCCATCTCATCGATTTCCATGCCTTTATTGTTGATGTGAGGCGCGCTCGACGCTTCGGCGCGGCCGGCGCTTCGGCGCGGCTGGCGCTTGGCCGTCGTGCGGTGTTGCGCCGTGATCGGCGCGGTCTGTCGTCGGGGTGGGGTCGGTCTGGCGGGGAGGGGGAGCGGGGTGGCGAGGCGAGCGAGGCGCGCCACCCCGGAGGGGCTACTGGCAGATGACTTCGAGGGTCTGGCTGGGGTTGGATGACGAGCAGGTGCCGCCGTTCATGCCGCCCCAGTTGGGGTTGCCGACGTTGATGCAGGGTCGGACGGTGCCGAGGTTGGGGTTGTCGAGGCAGCGGCAGATGCCCTCGCTGGTGTTGTTCAGTTCGAAGGTGTTGACGCTGAGCTCGATGCCAGCGCCGCAGCCGCCGATGCTCCAGGTGCGGCCGTCGCAGGTGAAGCGCGACAGGGTGCGGTCGTCGGCGCGGATGCGCTGGCAGAGGGTGTTGGCGGTGGCGCCGGTGCAGGAGAAGCCGGTGGTGTTGCGGCTGCCGCGCAGGGTGACGCGGGTGTAGGTGGTGTTGGCGCTGAGCTGCCCGCGGAAGGTGTTCCAGGCGGTGCACTGGGGGACAGAGTCCTGGTTGAGGACGAAGGAGGCGGTGTAGGAGATGCCGGAGTTCTGCACGACGGTCCAGACGAAGGTGACCGATCCGGAGTCAAAGCCGTCGTTGGCGGAGACGGTGACCTGGAAGGGGCTGCCGTTGACGGAGGAGAGGGTGCCGGAGATGAGGCCGGTGGTGGTGTTGATGGTCAGGCCGGTGGGCAGGCCAGTGGCCGAATAGGTCAGGGTGTTGTTGTCGAGGTCGGTGGCCTGGATCTGGAGGGAGATGACCTGCCCGACGTTGTCGGTGCGGTTGCCGGGGTTGGTGAGGGTGGGTGGGCGGTTGGCGCAACGGGGAGAGCTCGGGACGAGGGGGTCGAGCAGGATGAACTGGGCGAGCTCGGCGCAGCAGGCTTGCGGGGGGGCGAGGTCGGGGTTGTAGACGCGGTTGTAGATGGCGATGACGGTGCAGCGGGAGTTGATGAGGAGCTGCATGAAGTCGTCGGCGCGGCGCGCCTGGCGGTGGCCGTCGGCGAGGATGAGGTTCTGCTGGCCGCGCTGGAGGACGGGGTTGTCGATGCCGACGAAGCTGGCGGCGTTGCGCAGGCCGCGGTCGGCGTAGAGGTAGACGATCTGGGTCAGGCCCCATTGCCAGTTGCGCACCCAGGTGGCCAGGAGCTGGGCGTCGCGAAGATCCTCGGCGGTGTTGGTCAGGCTGATGAGCAGGTTGGCATGGGCGAGGTCGTCGATGGAGGTGTCGCCGTTGCTGACGATGCGGTTGATGGAGAGCAGGACGTCGGAGAGCTCGGTGCGGGCGTCGGCGATCTGGGTGCGGCCGACCATCGGCGGGTCGTTGGTGATGTAGGTGTCCATCTCGTTGATGATACGGTTCAGGAGGACCTGAGAGTCGCCGAAGTCGCGATCGTCGACGATCATGCGGTTGGCGCCTTCCTCCATGAAGAAGTAGGCGTTGGCGGAGAAGTTGACGCTGGTGATGACCTCGGTGGACAGGCGGGCCTGCTCGAGGAAGCCCGTGGCGGTGTCGAACTCGACGTTGGCGCCTGGGTTGTTGGTGCGGTGCGTGGTGAGGCGGTCGGTCAGGAAGGCCTCGAGGTTGAGGGCGGTGACGGCGGCCAGCGCGTCGGGCCGGGTGAGGACGATGTTGTTGTCGAAGATGCGGGCGGAGTTGAGCGAGGCCTGGGCGGTCTGAAGGGCCAGCGTGATGTTGCCGAAGAAGGCCTCATCGAAGCCCACGAGGGAGGTCGTGAAGGCGGTCTGGGCGCGGGTGAGCTGGACGGTGGCGTTGGGGACCTGGGAGGTGAGCGCGGCGGCGGCGTCCCTCCAGGCGACGATGGACTCGCGCAGGCCGAGGCTGCGGAAGAGGCGGGAGTCGGTGGCGACATTGCCGGCGGCGTCGCGCAGCTGGATGTCGAGGCGGAAGCGCCCGCCGGTCAGGCCGCGGAAGCGCAGGTTGCCGTCGAGGCAGTGGGTCTGGTTGGTGCAGGCGCTGGCGGGCAGGACGAGGGGGCCGGTGGGGAGCTGTCCGGAGATCTGGACGGTCTGGGAGAAGAGGGCGATGGCGTTGTTGTTGTTGTCGAGCTCGACGACGGTGGCGGTCATCTGGGCGATGCCGCTGGCGTCGTCGCGGCCGAGGACGACCATGGGGACGGAGCCGAGCTTGGCGAAGGTGGGCCAGGTGCTGATGTCGTTGGGGTTGACGCCGTTCTGGGACATCTGGCCGAAGGTGACGGTCGGGCCGACGTTGTCGACGCCGAAGGTGCGCGTGGCCTGCCCGCTGCGGTTGTTGCAGCCGCTGGTGGCCGTGACGGTCACGGGGACGTAGCGGCCGGGTCCGGCGCTGCCGGAGGTGATGGTCCAGGTGTTCTGGGTGCCGACGCGGGTGAAGGCCAGGCCGTTGGTGGACTGGATGACGGGGTTCTGGCCGCAGCCCGTGTCCGTGACGGTGCCGACGACCTGGACGCCGCTGTTGTGCCAGGTCTCGGCCGGGGCGGTCAGCGAGACGGTGGGGGGAGAGTCGCTGGCGATGGTGAAGGTGAACTGGGCCGATGCGGTGCCGCCCCGTCCGTCGTTGACGGTGACGGTGACGTTGTGGGTGCCGGCCGTGCCGACGCTGGGGGTGCCGGTGATCCGGCCAGTGGTGGTGTTGATGGTCAGGCCGGTGGGCAAGCCCGTGGCGGCGTAGGTCAGGGTGTCGTTGTCGGGGTCGGAGGCCGAGATCTGCAGGCTGACGGCAGTTCCCTCGATGCCGGTCTGGCTCGGGACCTGGCTGATGGACGGGGGTCTGTTCTGCTGCTGCTGGCCGGCGCAGGTGGCGACGAAGGTGCGGTTGGCGATGTTGGTGGAGGAGTGATAGAACTGGTGGCCGCCGGTGCCGCTGGCGTTCTCGTAGCCGACGGTGGCGAGGCGGCCGTTGGAGCCGCCCTGTCGGACGCGCATCTCGAAGTTGCCGGTGGCCTCGAAGAGGACAATCTGGAAGTCGTTGGTGTTGGTGTTGCTCAGGGTGTTGGTGCAGCAGTCCGGGATGCGGTCAAACCAGACGACAAAGCGCCGGTTGGGCGCTGTGCCCAGCGTCGCGAACCTGAGCGAGCCAGCCCCGGGCGGGAAGATATCGTGCCAGTATCCGGAGATGATGTTGTTGATGTCGTCGTTGGTGGGGATGGGGCGACCGCTGCAGCAGCCGTTGGCCCCGCTGCCGGCGCCCAGGAAGATGTAGCCGTTTGAGCTCACCACCGCCGTCGTGAAGTTCGTTCCAAAGTAATTGAAGGTGAAGCCCAGCGGTATCTGGCTGCTGACCTGATCGTCCGAGAGCGACAGCGTGGAGGAGAAGCCGGCCGTGTCGTAGTCGGTCAAGCCCCGCTCCGCGTTGGTGTACGAGGTGCAGCCGATGGGGACGGTGATGGTGAAGGTGAACTGGGTCGATGCGGTGCCGCCCCGTCCGTCGTTGACGGTGACGTTGACGGTGTGGGTGCCGTTGGAGCCGACGCTGGGGGTGCCGGAGATCAGGCCGGTGCTGGTGTTGATGGTCAGGCCGGGCGGCAGTCCAGTGGCCGAATAGGTCAGGGTGTCGCCGTCGGGGTCGGAGGCCTGGACCTGGACGCTGACGGCCGTGCCCACCACGCCGCTCTGGCTCGGGACCTGGGTGACGGTCGGGGGCCTGTTCACCTGGCTGCCGCAGGTGGCGGTGAAGGTGCGGTTGGCGATGTTGGTGGAGGAGCGATAGAACTGGTGGCCGACGGAGCCGTTGGCGTTCTCGTAGCCGATGGTGGCGATGCGGCCGTTGGAGCCGCCCTGTCGGACGCGCATCTCGAAGTTGTTGCTGCCCTCGAAGAGGACGATCTGGAAGTCGTTGGTGTTGGCGCTGGTCAGGGTGTTGGTGCAGCAGTCCGGGACGCGGTCAAACCAGACGACAAAGCGCCGGTTGGGCGCCGTGCCCAGCGTGGCGGT
>SYOX01000257.1 GCA_005804885.1 Pseudomonadota bacterium | reverse complement strand
GACTTCCTTGGTGGTGAAGAATGGCTCGAAGATGCGCAGCTGAGTTTCCTCGTCCATGCCGACGCCGTCGTCGCTCACGGCGATCATGACGTACTCTCCGGGCGTAATCTCCGCCGATTCCTTGGGGCTGCTGTTGGCATCAAGCGTGATGTTCCCAGTTTTGATGGTGAGCTTGCCGCCATCCGGCATGGCGTCCCGCGCGTTGACCGCCAGATTCATAATCACTTGCTCGACGTGGGTTGGATCGGCCACCACCAGACCGAGGCTTCCTTCGAGCGTGGTCTCAAGCTCGATGTCCTCTCCGATGAGCCGCCTGAGGAGCTTATCCATCTCACCGACGAGCTGGTTGACGTCCAGCACGTCAACCTGAGCGATACGCCTGCGGCTGAATGAGAGCAACTGGTGCGTGAGCCCCTCGGCTCGTGTGGCTGCATCCTTGATGGTCTGAATATCAGCGCGCGAACTGTCGCCGATATCATCAGATTCAAGGAGGAAATTCGAGAAGCTGTTGATCACCGTAAGGATGTTGTTGAAGTCGTGTGCGACACCACCGGCCAACCGGCCCACGGCTTCCATACGCTGCGCTGCGCGCATCTGGCGCTCGATGCTGTTGCGCTCGGTGAGGTCGGTCATGCTGAGGACAACGTTCTGGAGGTCATCCACCGTGGGCGGTGCTCGGAACGCCAACAAGACCTCGATCTTTCGGCCCTGGAGAGACTCGACCTGGACTTCCCGCTGAAGCCCCTTCATGCCTTCCAGGGCAGCAAGGATTTCGGGGAATACAGATCTGGAGCCGAAGCGGAGCACGTCGGCCAGCGGGCCGACGAGCTGTTCTGGACCTTCGGCATCCATCATCACCACCGCCGCCGGGTTCGCCGCAAGGACACGCACCCGATCGGCGGCCTGCTTCACGGCCTCATCCCCTTCGACCAGGCTTGACACACGACTCTCCTCCGGCAGGGAGTCGAGCAGCTCCTTTGCCCTCGAGAAATCGATCTCGAAGAGCGCAACGGTCGTCGAGTTGAAGATGCTCTGGTGGCGGCGCCCCTCGATCTTCAGAGCGCGCTCGATCGCTGCCCGGTCGCGCCGGTTCTCGGCTTCCGCAAGCTCACGGTTGAGCACGGGACCAAGTCGCTCCAGCTTACCCTTGAGCACGAAGTCCTTGGCGCCGGCACGCATCGCCGTCACAGCGCGCTCCTCGCTGAGGACTCCGGAGACGAAGACGAATGGTGCATCTGGATCTTGCTGCTTGACGATCTCGAAGGCCTCCAGGCCGCTGAAGCCAGGCATGGAGAAGTCGGAGACGAACAGGTCCCAGGGTTTCTGAAGCGCCGCCTGGAGCGCTGCTCTGGTATCGACCCTTTCATGGACAACATTCATGCCCGCGAGCTTGAGCTCACGCAGGACAAGTTCAGCGTCATCCTCGGAGTCCTCGATGAGAAGTAGCTTTACGGGCTTCGGCGTCATGAATCGCTCCCCTTGGTCCTCACCATCCGGGAGGGCTCTCTTGAAAGCCCTGAGGGACTTTGGGCCTTGCGCTTCGAATCCTCAAGGGATGGAAAGCCGGCGTCCCGAGACGATGGGGATTCTAAACTTTGGGACGATGGCCTTTGCCTTCTCCAACGGAGGCACCCTCCATGGCTTCGAGGTCGTCGCCGACTGACCCCTGACCGCCAAGCCCCGAGGGCGACGCCATGCACCCTTCGACGCTCCGTTCGCCCCGGCCGCTGGCCTTGCTCACCGCCGCCGCCCTGGCCCTGGGCACCTGCGCGACCCCTGGAGGTTCCGTGGGAGGCGGGCGGCGCCGTGAGCGGCTCCCCCAAGGTGTCCGTCGATCTCACCCCTGAGGCCATCGCAGCGCGGGCCGGGGTCAGAGACCCTCACTCTCCTGAGACCTAAGGAAGTCTAAAGAGGGTTTGGGCGGTATGTCAACAGCAGGGAGCGATGGCGGACACAAGGGGGTCGAGCGGGTGTCAACGCACGGGTGACGAGCCTCAAGGATCGCTCATCTGGTGGTTGCGCTTGCTCAGGAAGGTTCATCCTGCACCTGGGCCTGTGGGTCGGTGGTTGCTGATCGTTTCCGCCCTCAGTCGGTGCGCAGCAAATGCGCAAACCCTGATGGTGCGCAATTATTGCGTCCCCCTTCCAGGCCTGGTGGGGTCGCCGGTGATGTCCGTCGATGTCTCCGAAGATCGAGGCGGCGGCTCGGCCAGGCCCGAGCAGGCATGGCGAGCGCCTGGTTCCGCGCGCCTGCCCAGGTTGGCATGACCGTTGCGCACAGGTCCTTCGACGCGATTACTGTACCCCCGTAGGGGTACTGCAGGATTGAAGCGATGATGGACGCGGATACGAAGCACAAGGTGCAGGGGCGGCTCAAGCGGATCGCTGGCCAGGTGGGCGGGATCGAGCGCATGGTCGACGATGATCGCTGTTGCACCGACGTCCTGTTGCAGATCGCGGCGGCGCGCGCCGCGCTCGGCAAAGTCGGCACGATCATGCTCGCGTCGCACGTGCAGACCTGCGTCGCCGACACCTTCGAGGGCGACGCCCCGGCGGATCAGCGCTCGAAGATCGAAGAGCTCATCGAGGTCTTCGACCGCTACTGCAACACATGAGGCGCGCGATGATGACCGAACGGAGAGGCGCATGCCGTGTCGGTCGTCGCCCATGCCCTGCGCCTGCGCGGCGCGGAGACCCGGTGATGAACGACGCACACGTCCGTGTGTCGGTTCCGTCGCGGCTGTGCCGCGAGCTGGGGCGCGCCTGTGTCGCGCTGCTGATTTCCGTGGTCCTGGCCGACGTCGCCCATGCCGAGGCCCCTGCGCTTCCAGATCCGTTGCGCATGGACGACGCCGTCCGCTACGCGCGGCAGAATCGACCGGAGGTCCTGGCTGCGCGACAGTCCGCGGCCGCGGCGTCCTTCTGGCCCGAGATCGTTTCGGCGCTCCCGGACCCCGTGGCCTCCACCTCGCTGGACCACTTGCCCTTCGCGCTGCACGGCGCGGACGGCAGCCTCACGTTGGAGCAGTCTTTCCCACTTTCGCGGGAGCGCGGGCACCGCGAGCGCGCTGCGCGAGCTCGGGCCTCGTTCCGAGCCGCGACGACGGAGCGTGTCTCGCTCGACGTGGAGCTTGAGGCGATGCAAGCGTTCCTGATGCTGCACGAGGTGCGGCGGATGCGAGAGGTCGCCGCGTCCCAGCTCCAGGTCGCCCGGCAGCTCGTGTCTGCAGCCCAGGCGCGGTTCTCTGCGGCCCGCGGGGCTCAGACGGAGGTCTTGCGCGCGGAGACGGAGGTGGCCCGTTTCGAGGCCGAGCTTCGAGCGCTGGATGCCGAGATCGCCGGCGCGACGGCGATGCTCAACGGGGCCCTCGGTCGGCCTCCGACCGCGGCCGTGCCGGCGCTGGCGCTTCCTGAGATGAGCAGCACACCCGAAGCGCCGGACGCGCTGGTGGCGCGGGCCGTGGCGGCCCGACCGGAGCTGGGCGAAGGCCGAGCCCAGCTTGCGCAGGCGGAGGCCGAGGTCGATGTCATGGAATCCATGTTCGCCCCGATGGCCATGGTCCGCGGCGGGCCGGCGTTCACGATGTCGGACGGCCCCGGCGTGATGCTCATGGTCGGAGTCAGCATTCCGCTATGGCGAGGCAAGCTTGACGCTGGCGTGTCGGAGGCGCGGGCGATGGTGCGGATGGCCGAGGCGGACCTGGACGCGATGTCCCGAATGATCGCAGCCGACGTCGTCGCGGCGCACCACCGAGTCGCGGCGGCCGAGGCCCGGCTCGACGGCGTTCGGACTGCCGTCATCCCCCGAGCTCGGCAGACCGTGGACGCGGCGCTGTCGTCCTATGGCGCCGGCTTCATCAACCTCGTGTCCGTGATCGACGCCGCGCAGGCCCTCTGGTCCGCCCAGGAGCAGGAGGTGCATGCCGAGGTGTCACTTCACCTCGCTCGCGCCAGCCTGCTCCGAGCGATGGGTGAGGGTGTGGAGACTTCGCCATGAAGAAGATCGCACAGTTCTCCTTGGCCGGCCTCGCCAGCGTGGCGGCCGTGGCTGCCTTCGTCTATTTGCGGGACGCGGTGGACCCCTACGCGGAGCACCGGACCCAGGAGCCGGCCGCCATCGACCCCCACGCCGAACACCGCAAGACCACCCCGACGACGTCCCCTGACGCGCTCGACCGGGTGCCGGTGTCGCTCGATCCCAGCAAGGCCCAGGGGCTCGGAACAGGGCTGGAGCAGGTCCGGCGGGAGCCGGTAGCTCGGTCGGTGCGGGCGGTCGCAACGGTCGTTCCCGACGAGGCCCGTCTGGCCCACGTGCACACGCGGGTCTCGGGCTGGGTCGAGCGCCTGCACGTCAACACGACCGGGCAGCACGTGAAGGCCGGCAAGCCGGTGGCCGAGATCTTCTCCCAGGAGCTGCTCGCGTCGCAGAGCGAGTACCTCGCCGCTCGCCAGGCGCTGCCGCACGGTGGCTCCGAGGCCGTCGTCAAGGGTGCTCGGTCGCGGCTCAGGGTCCTCGGTATGGGCGAGGGCGAGATCAGGTCGCTGGAGAAGCGGGGTGAGCCACGAAGCCTGGTGACCGTATCTGCGCCCATTGGCGGGGTCGTCCTGCGCCGCGCCGTCACCGTGGGCGCTGCCGTGGACCCTTCAACGGAGATCGTCACGATCGCCGACCTGTCCAAGGTGTGGGTGCTCGCCGAGGTTTCCGAGCGCGACGCCCGGGATGTGGTGGTCGGAGCTCGCGCGGTCATCCACGTTCCGGCCTCCGGTCTGGAGCCCTTCGAAGCCGAGGTCGAGTTCGTATACCCGACCCTGTCCGAGCGCACGCGAACACTCCGGGTGCGGTTCACCGCGCCGAACGACTCCGGCGGTCTGCGGCCTGGCATGTACGGCACGGCCACGTTCCACGCGGCAGCTCGAGAGGCGCTCACGATACCGCGTGACGCCGTCGTGGACACGGGCGCAAGGCAGTACGTCTTCGTCGCCGGCCCTGACGGTGAGCTCGTCCCCAGGCGAGTCGTGCTCGGCGTCGCGCTCGAAGACCGCGTGGAGGTCCGCGAGGGCCTCGTGGAGCAGGATCGGGTCGTAGCTTCCGGCGTCTTCCTGATCGACTCGGAGAGCCGGCTGCGCGCATCGGGTGGTGGCACCGGCCATATGCACGGAAGTGCCGCTCAGTCCCCGGAAGCGAACCGCGAGGCGCCGCCGGCGGAACCGGCGAGCGCCAACGCTCGGAGTCTCCGACCAACCGCGCCCCCGTCGAGCAATCGTGAAGGATATGAAGGACATGAGGGACTTGAGGGGCTGCCATGATCGAGCGGGTCATCGAGTTCTCGGCCGAGCACCGCTGGACGGTGTTCGGGATCGCCGGGCTGCTCATCGTCTGGTCGATCGTCTCGATGCGAGAGACGCCGCTCGACGCGATCCCTGACCTCTCCGATCCACAGGTGATCGTGTTCACCGACTGGATGGGCCGAAGCCCGGATCTGGTGGAGGACCAGATCACGTACCCGCTGGTCACCACACTCCAGAGCACGCCCCACGCACGCACGGTCCGGGGCTATTCGATGTTCGGGATGAGCTTCGACTAGGTCATCGTCGAGGACGGCACCGACATCGATTGGGCGCGAACGCGCGTCCTCGAACAGCTCGGGCGCGTCCAGCAGATCCTGCCGCCGGACGTCTCGCCGGTGTTGGGGCCGGACGCCTCCGGCGTCGGTTGGGTGTTCCAGTACGTGCTTGAGGACGCGTCCGGGCAGCTCGACCTCGCCGAATTGCGCGAACTGCAGGATTTTACCGTCAGGCCGGCGCTGCAGGCGGTCTCCGGTGTCGCCGAGGTCGCCTCTCTGGGTGGCTTCGAGCGGCAGTACCAGATCATCCTCGATCCCAACGAGCTGGCCGCCTACGGCCTCTCCCCGGGCGATGTCACCCGCGCCGTCCAGAGCGCGAACTCCGAGGTCGGCGCCCGGGTGCTCGAGCTCGCCGGTCGCGAGTACGTGCTGCGCGGGCGCGGCTACGTCAAGACCCTCGCGGACATCGAGGCCAGCGTCGTCTCGGTCGGCGCTGGCGGAAACCCGATCCGGGTCCGGGACGTCGCGCGGGTGAAGTTCGGGCCGGAGATCCGCCGCGGCGCTGCCGACTACAACGCGCGCGGGGAGGCGGTGGGCGGGATCGTCGTCATGCGCATCGGCTCGAACGCGCTGGAGGTGAACCAGGGGGTGAAGCAGGCGATCGCCGGCCTGACCCTGCCCGAGGGCGTCCGCGTCGTGCCGACCTACGATCGCTCGGAGCTCATCGTCGGCGCCATCGACACGCTCAAGGCGACCCTCATCGAGGAAGGGATCATCATCTTCCTCATCTGCGTCGTCTTCCTCTTTCACGTTCGCTCGGCGCTCGTCGCGATGATCGTTCTTCCGCTGTCGGTGCTGACGACATTCATCGCGCTGCGCCACCTCGGCCTCACGGCCAACATCATGTCGCTCGGCGGCATCGCGCTCGCGGTCGGCGAGCTGGCCGACGCGGTCATCGTGCTCATCGAGAACGCGCACGTGCGCCTGGCCGCTGGCGGCAGGGATGCCGATCGGAAGCGGATCATCGTGGACGCCTGCAAAGAGGTGGGCAGGCCGGTCTTCTTCTCGCTCCTGCTGATCACGGTGAGCTTTCTGCCGATCTTCACGCTGGCCGGACAGGCCGGCCGCCTCTTCGCGCCGCTGGCGTACACGAAGACCATCGCGATGTTCGCCGCCGCGATCCTGTCCATCACGCTGGCCCCTCCTCTCATGGTGCTGTTCCTTCGCGGGCGCTTCCGCACCGAGGACGAGAACCCGACGAGCAGGGTGCTTCGCTGGCTCTACCGTCCCGCGGTTCGCTTCGTCGTGCGCTTTCGAGTGCTCGTCGTGGCCATCGCGTTTCTGGTTGTCGCGGGCACGGTGCCGATGTTTCTCCGGCTCGGCTCCGAGTTCATGCCTCCGCTCGACGAGGGCTCGCTCCTCGTCATGCCGACGACCTTCCCCGGTATCTCGATCGAGCAGGCGCGTCAGGCGCTGACGGCGCAGCACCGCATCATCATGAGCTTCCCCGAGGTCGCGTCCGTTCACGGTAAAGCGGGCCGCGCCGAGACCGCAACGGACCCTGCCCAGCTCGACATGAACGAAAGCTCCGTCGCGCTCAAGCCGCGAGACCAGTGGCCGACGGCGTTCGAGCGCCGATGGCACAGCGGGGCGCCGGAGTGGGTCAAGGTTCCGCTGCGGTGGCTATGGCCGGAACAGCGCGCGCGGACGATCGACGAGCTCTCGCGCGACCTGGACGCCGCGCTGCGCATGCCCGGATACCAGATGTCGATTTCGCCACCGATTCGCACCCGCATCGACATGCTGACAACCGGCGTGAGAACCCCGGTCGGCGTCAAGGTGTTCGGGGGCGACCTCGCCGAGATCGAGCGGCTCTCCATCCTGCTCGAAGGGCTCCTCCGGGAGATCCCCGGAACCCGCAGCACGTTTGCCGAGCGGCAAACCGGTCGAGAGTACATCGACATCGTGCCCGATCGAGAAGCGGTCGGGCGCTATGGGCTGTCGGTTCGCGACATCCACGATGTCGTCGAGGCGGCGATCGGTGGCATGCCGGTGTCGACCGTGATCGCGGGCCGATCGCGATTCTCCATCAACCTGCGTTACGCGGCGGACTACCGCGCGGATCCAGAGGCGCTGCGCAACATCCTGATCCCCGTCCCGATCTCGGAGTCGGTTGCCGAGGTGGAGCCCACGGCCTCAGGGGCCGGTGCGGCAGCGTCGATGGGGAGCATGCAGGCCAGCGCCTCGCCCTCGCTGACTTCGGGTGGGTCGATGGGCGGCATGGGCCCCATGGGCGGCGGCGCGCGTCGTGGGATGCAGCAGATGGGCGCAGATCCGTCGACGGCCCCACCGCCCATGGGAGGAGAAAGCGGGTTCGCCGCAGACCCCAGCGATCGATGGCGGCAACCCGGGGCAGCCGTCCCCCTGGGCGACCTTGCCGAAGTCACGATCGTGACCGGAGCACCCATGATCAAGGACGAGAACGGCCTTCTGGTCGGCTACGTCTTCGCGGACATCGACAGCTCGCAGCGGGATCTGGGCGGCTGGGTTCGCGACGCGAAGGCGCTGGTCGCCGACCGGGTGACGCTCCCCCCCGGCTCGAGGCTCGAGTGGACGGGCCAGTACGAGTTCATGGCCGAGATGGAGGCGCGCATGAAGTACGTTCTTCCGCTGACCGTGGCGCTCATCGTGGTTCTGCTCTTCCTGTCGATGAAGGGCTGGCCGCAAACGCTCCTTGTGCTCACGAGTCTTCCCTTCGCGGTCGCGGGGAGCGTGTGGCTGCTCGCGGCCCTCGGCTACAACCTCTCGACGGCGGTCTGGGTGGGGCTGATCGCGGTGGGCGGCGTGGCCGCGCAGACCGGGATCGTCATCGTCGTGTATCTGGATGAGGCGTTTCAACGCGCGCACAGCGACGGGCGGCTTCAAAAGCCCGAGGATGTAGACGCGGTCGTCGTCGAGGGCGCCAGCCGCAACGCCCGCCCGATGGTGATGACGGTGGCGACCACGGTGCTCGGCCTGACGCCTCTTCTCCTGGAGGGCGGCGTCGGCGCGGACATCTCTGCGCGAACTGCGGCGCCTGTTGTCGGCGGCCTGTGGTCATGCATGTTCCTCACGCTCCTCGTGATCCCGGCCGCCTACACCATCTGGCGGCGCCGGCAGGTTCGGCTTGGACTTGCCGCGGTTCCGGCGACGGGAGGGAGCGCGCCCTGATGGCGCCTGAGAAGAAAGAGGCGTCGCGCGCTGCGCTCTCCGTTCCCATGCCTGCGGAGGGGCCGGGTCGTTCCGCTGCATCGCAGCCCAAGGGTGACCTCCGTTGAGGCAACAGAGCGGCCTCGTCAGGTTGGCCCGAACCAGATCGAGCGAGAGCCTGGCGCATCACCACTCGGGCTCCTGATCGGCCATCGGGAGAGAATCCCTCCTGCGACCTGATGATGGACAACTTTTACGATTTTTCGTCAAAACTGTTGTGTTGAGGGCGAGCCGTGGCTATGCTCTGGGGGTGGTCGAGGCCGGAGGCGAGGTATGGCGGCGCAGACAGAGGGCGAGGGGCTTGAGGAGCAGGTGATCTTCGCGGTGCTCCTGCCGATGGCGCGGCTCGCGGCGCGCTTCGGGGTGCCGCTGCGCCGTATCAAGCAGCTCTCGGAGCTGGCTTATTACCAGGAGCTGCGGCGGCTGGGGCTTCGGATGAGGGACATCCAGGACGTGATGTCGATAGGGTTCAGCAAGGTGGGGACGCTGTCGAGGCAGCTCAAGGTCTACCACGCCAGGCCAGACTCGGACTTCGGGCTCCAGCGGCGGATCTTGCTGCTCCTGTGGGCGCTGCCCTTGACAGAGAAGCACCTTCTGGCGGCCTTCCCCGAGGTGGAGGCGGAGGTCGTCCGTGGGGTGCTGCGGGAGATGGTGTCGCGGGGTCGTCTGGAGGTGATCGCGGGTCGGACGGAGCGCTTCGGGGTGGTGGAGAACCACAACCTGCTCTTGCAGGACGGGCGGCTGGCCCGGCTTTCGGCGCTGGGGAGCTTGATGACCAACGCGGTCGAGGTGATCGAGGCGCGCTTCTTCGCCAGGGGGGAGGGGGCCTTCGCGCGGACCTTGAACTTCAGGGTGCGGGCCGAGGACGTCGGGCGGCTGGAGGCCTTCTACCGGGAGGCGCTCATCCCGCTGGTCCAAGAACTCGACGAGGCCGTCGAGCGCGACGCGGGCGGGGCCTCAGCGCCGATCAAGCTCTCGATGATGTGGGCGCGGGACACGGAGCGGGATCAGGACGACGCGCGGGGTCAGGGCTCGGGCTCTGCAGCGGCCTCGTCGGTCGCCGGGTCGACGAGGGTTCGAGGTGAGGTGGAGGTCGAGGAGGCATAGAGAGGCGCTGGCGCGGTGCGGGCCGGCCGGCGAGGGATCTTATAGAGACACGGGAGAGGTCAGCGATGAACAAGGGCTTGATGGTGTGGGTGGGTGTGGCCTTGGGGTTGGCGCTCGTCGGGTGCTCGGACGACAGCCCGGAGCCGGATCAAGGCGATCCGTCTGGGTGCGAGGGTGAGCGGGTGGAGGTCGACGGGGAGGTCTTTTGCGTCTATGAGCGGTCGGTGATCGTGGAGGAGGGCTTCGCGTGCCCGGCGGCCACGCCGCACCTGCACGAGCGCGGCGACGTGGGCATCTGCGCCGCCGACGAGGAGGTCCCCGACGACGTGCTGGCCGAGGTCGAGCGGCGCTACGGGCGCGTGGAGCCGACGCCGGAGGGCGAGCCCGAGGGGATCGTGCTGACCGAGATCGGCCAAGGGTGCGCGTCGCCGGCGCCGTTGAAGATCAACGTCGAGCCGCTGGAGGCCGAGGAGGAGTTCATCGTCCTCTTTGACGAGGGGACGGACGTGGGGGCCGTGGCCGAGGCGATGGCGGCCTTCTACGGCTTCGAGGTCGAGCAGGTCTTCGACATCATCCCGGCCTTCTCGGCGGTGATGTCGCTGGACGTGGTCGAGGCGATCCGCTGCTTCGGGCCGGTCGCGTCCGTGGAGCAGAGCCGGACGGACATCGGCCCGCCGGAGGGCTGTCGGGCCAACGGCGAGTGCGCCGACGGGGACTATTGCGCGGCGATCAACGACCCGAACGTCTGCGGCATCCCTCCCCAGGAGGGCTGCTTCTCGCACGAGGAGTGCGGCGAGGAGGGCCGCTGCCACGCGATCTCGGACTCGTGCAGCCAGGACGGGATCGGGTCGCAGTGCGGCTCGCCCTGCGCCCAGGACGCCGAGTGCGGCGAGGGTTTCACGTGCAACAATGAGGGCGGATGCGTGCCGCAGAGCTGCGAGGCTGGCTTTGAGTGTCGGCTGGTGCAGGTCTGCGATCCCGCGCCGGTCGATCCGCAGGTGGCGATCCATGCTCTGTCAACGGGCTGCGTCTTCGTGGCCTGCCAGCAGGACGGGGACTGCGTCGAGGGGCTCTTCTGCGTCAAGGGGATCTGCCAGGAGGCGCTGGGGGTCTGCAGCGAGGATCTCCCGGTGCCTTGATCCCAGGCTTGCAGAAAAGGCGCCGCGTCTTTTCTGCAAGCCTCGCGCCTCGTCCGAGGCGGTGTGGCATTTTTCTGGTTCGCACATCTTTAGTTCCGTGCTAGCTTGTCGGAGCCTCGCCCTCCAGGGTTCCTCACTTCGATGACATGAGCATGAGGAGCAAGGGGCCGGTGGAGGGCGCAACCATCTAGATCGAGATAAGGAACGACACCATGAACAACAAAACCAGGTTTCTTGTTGGCCTCGGCTCATCGCTTGCGCTCCTGACGGCTCCTGTCGCGATGTCAGGTTGCTCGTCGGCCCCCGAGACGAAGGAGGAGTCGCCCGAGGCCAAGCCCGACTCGGCCCCTTCCAGCGCGCCCGCGGAGGGCGAGAAGAAGGAAGGCGAGGGCAAGTGCGGTGAGGGCAAGTGCGGCGAGGGCAAGTGCGGCGGCGAGAAGGCCCCCGAGGGCGGCGGCGAGGCTCCTGAGGGTGGCGGCGGTGAGGCTCCCCAGAACTGATCAGCCGCGACTTTGAGCTCGTGGGCCGCCTCGCGGCTCCACGGGCTCCGCGCGACGCCGCGTCGGGCGGGCTTTGCATCGCGCAAGCCCGCCCGACGCGCTCTGGCGCTTCGGCGAGGGCGAGGGCGCCCGCCGTGGCGCTTCGAGGGGTGAGGCGATGGGAGATCGGTCTGCATCGGTGCAGGGCGTGGGGCTGGGCTTTCGGCTGGGGCTGGCCGAGGCGATGCTTGAGCACCAGACGCCAGGCTGGGACTTCATCGAGCTGTGCCCCGAGAACTACGTCGGGGTCGGCGGACGCCGCGCGCGGCTGCTCGACGCCGCTCGGGAGCGCTGGCCCGTGGTCTGCCACGGGCTCTGCGGAGATCTGGCGGGGCAGGCGCCGCTGGATCACGCGCTGCTCGGCGCCGTGCGCGAGCTGCTCGGGCGCGTCGGCGCGCGCTGGTACAGCGACCACCTGTGCATGACCCACATCGACGGGGCCGAGATCCACGAGCTTGTCGCGCTGCCCTTCAACGAGGCCGCCGCGCGCCGATGCGCCGCCCGCGTCGTCCAGGTCCGCGAGATCCTTGGCGTCCCGATGGCCATCGAGAACGTCTCGGCCTACGGCCAGATGCCCGGCGGCGAGATGGACGAGGTCAGCTTCGTGCGCGCCGTGGCCGAGGAGGCCGACTGCCAGATCCTGCTCGACGTCATCAACGTCTACGTCAACGCGATCAACTTCGGCTTCGACCCGCGCGCCTACATCGACGCGCTGCCGCTGGAGCGCGTCGTCCAGATCCACATGGCCGGGCATCTGCGCGAGGCCGAGGATCTTCTCCTGGATACCCACGCGATGCCCATCGTCGATCCGGTCTACGACCTCTTCGACTACACCCTCAAGCGGCTGCCCAGGGCGGTCCCGGCGCTCCTCGAGCGCGACGGCAACTTCCCGCCCCTGGCCGAGCTTGAGGGGGAGATGGCCCGCATGGCCCGGATCATGGAGGCCAGCGCCCATGACCGACCTTGAAGCGCAGCTGCGCCAGATGCTCCTGGCTCGCGAGCCCGTCGAGGTCGAGGGCCTCAGCGCGCGCGGCCAGCGCGTCTACCGCCGCCAGGTGCGCGGCAGCCTCATGAGCGGCACCCGTCTGGCCATCCCCATCTGCGATCGCCTCCTGGGCCGCGCGGTCATGGACACCTGGCTTGAGCGCTGGCTCGACGAGGCCCCGCCGACGACGCGCCTCTACTGGCAGCTGCCGCTGGAGTTCGCCCAGTGGTGCGTCGGCGCCCCCGATCACCCCCACCTCGCCATGCCCGAGCTGATCCACTGGGAGACCCTCGAGGTCGACATCCTCAACGCCCCGGATCCATCGCCCTGGCCTGGCCTCACCCGCGATCCAGCCCCCGACAAGCAGCCCGCGCTCGACCCCAGCGCCCGGCTCTGCGTCTACCGACACCCCGTCCACCGCCTCGACCTCGACGCCGCAGGCTGGCCCGAGGCGGCGCCCGATCCCGTCTTCTTGATGGCGTGGCGCCGCGACGAGCACCTGCGCTGGCGCACCCTCTCGGCCCAATGCGCCCAGCTCACGGCCCACCTCGTCGAGCACGACGCCGTGCTCGCCGTCGGCCTCGACTTCCTCCAGAGCCTCTATGGGGAGATCGACCGCGACGCGCTGGTCGGTGAGCTCGCCGCGCTGGTCGAGGGCGGCGCTCTGCTCGGCTTCCGTCAGGACCAGCGGGTCGAGCCGGGCGCCGCGCTCTGATCCTGATCGAGCCCGGCGCCGTGCTCTGCTCCTGAATCCTACGGAACCACGTTCCAACCACTCATCTTGGGCTTCCTGGTGGCCCAACGTGGAAGTGGCTTGAGCGTGGTTCCGCATCACTCGGAGGGGCGGGCGCTGGCCTGCCTGCGCCACTCGGCCGGCAGCCCGATGTTGAGGAAGACCGCGTAGCGGTGCTTGGGGTAGAGCGCCTCGATCTGCCGCTGGACGCGGGCGAGGGCCTCCTTGTCGGGCGGAAGCGTGGGCGTTGCGGCAGCGACAAGTTCAATGATCTTAAGGAGATAGGTGCGCTCCTGGGCGATCAGGTCCGGTCCCCCCGAGGCGCCCCGGCCCGGGTGGACGAAGCGCGGCGCCAGGGCGTCCATCTCATCGAGGCGCTGGAGCCACGCGTCGGTGCGCCCGATCTCCAGCCAGCTGTGGGTGCCGTTGGCCAGCAGGTCGCCGCCAAAGAGGTGGCCGTCGAAGGTCGCGATGACGTGGGCCTCGGAGCAACCCGCGCCGGTGACGTGAAGCTCGACGGGCAGGCCAGCGAGTTGGAGGGTCGTCGTCTGGTCGCCGAAGCTGTCGGGGCGTGGCAGCTCCAGGGGGTAGTCTGGCTTGTATCGCTCGTAGAAGGCCTTGACGCGCTTGTCGTGGACCTCGGGCATCAGGGCGATGATCTGGGCCGAGGTCAGCACCTTGATCCCGCGCGCTTGAAAGGCGGGCGTGCCGTTGAACTTGTCGGGGTTGGCGTGGAGCACGATGGCGGCGACGACCTTCTTGCCGGTGTGGGCCTCGGCGGCCTCGATCAGCTCCTCGGCGGCCGAGAGCAAGAACTGCGTGTCGATGACCACCACCCCCTCGGGGCCCTCGATCCAGTAGGAGACGGTCGAGAAGCCCCACGGGGACGAGGTGTAGCGCCCGATCCGCGCGTCGCCTTCGAAGACCTCGACGGAGCCCTTGAGGACAGGCGCGGCGGGCTCCGGGGCGGGCTCGGGCGCCGAGGCGCAGGCCGACAGCAGCGCGACGGTGAGCGTCGAGGTCATCAGAGTGGCGCGGTGGGATCTTCGGTGCATGGTGCGCTCCGGGTTTCAGGTTGGATGCATTGTAAGGGGCGGGGTCGAGCCTGGCTTGTCGGATCTGGGCAGGCCGTTTCATGATCTGGACAGATCAGGGCAGGCGGCCGACGACGATGTACTGGCGAGGGAGCGCCTCGGGGATGATGGCGGCCTTGAGGCCGGCGGCTTCGAGGTCGGCGACGACGCTCTCGGGGCTCAAGCGCATTTCGGCGGGCGGGCCGACGGGGCTGTCGAGCGCGTAATCGACGATGACGACCGCGCCGCCGGGCTTGAGGGCGCGGGTCAGGTGGGCGCCGTAGGTCGGGCGCTCGGGGATGTGGTGCCATGTGTTGACGATCAGGACGCGATCGACGGAGGCGGCGGGGAGTTGAGGGTCGTCGAAGGGGACGAGGCGCGCCGAGGCGCCCGAGATCGCGTCGCGAGCGATCCTGTTCTTGAGCCAGTCGACCATCGGGGCTTCGACGTCCAGGGCCTCGACGGCGCCGTCGGGGCCTGCGGCGGCCGCCAGGTGGGGCAGGAAGTAGCCCGTCCCGGCGCCGAGGTCCACGAGCGCCATGCCGGGCTCGATCGCCATGGCCTCGATGACCTCGGCGGGCCGCTGCCACTCGTCGCGCGCAGGGTCGTCCCACCGGGCGGACCAGCTCTCGGGGTCGTCGAACCGGTGGCCGAGCGGCCCGCCGTGGTGAGGCGCGTGGGAGTGCCCGCAGGCGATCGAGGTGGCGATCAGCGGCAGGAGCGCGCATGCGGTCCATCGGGCTGCAACTTTCTTGATCATGGGCGTGCGCCTGTTCATGGCGTGGGTGATAGAGCGCCATCCACCTTGGTGTGGGCGGCGCAGTGGATGAGGAGAAGCGGGCCGATCACCCAGGCCATCGCGACGGCGATGATGTCCTCCTGGACATGCTCACCTCCCGTCAAGCCAGGGATGTTGCACGGGAAACAGAGGTGTTTGGCACGACTCTCGACCCCTGCATCTTCGGGCGTGATCGCGGCGAGTCTCGCAGGGCGTCGATCAACCGAGCGCCAGGCGCTTGATGATCTCCTCGGGAGAGTTGGACAACAGCGCCAGCACCTGTGCCGTGGTCATTTCGGCGACCTGGGCTTTGAGTGCGGCCCGCTGCGCGTCGCTCAGGCGAGGAGCTTCCCCGTTGAGCTTCTCCAGGATCAAGTCCGCAAGTCCCTGCGCGCGCCCGTCTTCTTGACCCTCTGCGTGACCCGCTGCGCGGCCCTCGGCGCGACCCTCGGCGCGACCCTCGGCGAGCCCTTCGATGCGTGCCCGGTGACGGGCCGATGTCAGCATATTGTCCATGATGTCCACCAAATCCGTTGTCCAGCCGTCGAGGTGCCTGATGGGTGTCTTGACGGCCGTTCGAAACCAGGACTCCGCGAGGAACCAGAGCGCCTCGATCTCCTCTCCCTGGTGATGTTCCAGGCGCTCAAGAGCATAGCGCAAGGTCGATCCCCTTCCCAGCAGCAAGAGCGGCAAGAGGCGATCGTCAGGTGTGCTCAGATCTCTGACCAGACCGTTGAGCGCGATCACCGAGACATCCCAACCTCCAGGCATTCGCCAGATGGCGGGCTCATCAGGCCGTGGACTGAAGCTCAACTCGTCAAGCGCCGCTCGGAGCGGCGGCGAGATCGACGGCACCGGGATCCAGAGGCGCAACGCGCTCGCGTCATCTCGCCCCCCGTGGCGCTGGCGCCGAAGGGCCCTTGCCAGCGTCAGCGATTTCTCAATGCAGGCCCGCAGCTCGACGCCGTCGGGCTCCGTGCTGAAAGGCTCCCACACGGACGCGAGGCCCGCCATCCCCAGAAGATCGGGGAAGGCCGTCTTGCGGCCCCTTCCCTTGCGGCGAAAGAGCACGTCGGCCTGCAAGGGCGTGTAGAGCGACCCGAGGTGACCCGGCGGCGCGACCTGCGCGATCTCGGGCGTTGTCACCTCGCCGTGCGGCTCCAGCATCGCCCCAAGCATTGCCTTGGCGAAGCCGTCAAAGCGCTTGTAAAGCTCACCCGGAGTCCCAGGCTCCCCCTCAAGCGGCAGCGGCAGCTGCCCGGCCCCCCTTCTCCTCCCAGATCTCTGACCCGCCTCGCCTTGCCCGTTCGCCATTCTCTCTCACCTCGTCATGAAAGGCATAAACAGCCGTTCATCTGCCCAGGTGTTCAAGAGCATCCCTCGCCTTGGTGGCGCTTGCAAGGACAAAGTTGAGGGCGGGCAAGCGATCGTGGATGACCGCGCGCGCTCGCTCGGCGCCACCTCTCGTGAGGTTCAGTGGTGAGCCAGGGAGAGGGGGAGAGGTGTGGGTTTGAGGCCGTGGGGGTGGGGGGGGGGCTGGGTTGTCGTGAGGCGGTCAGGCGCGGCCTAATCGAGGGTGATGATGTCGAGGGCGCCGGAGAGCTTCTCGTTGGCGAGCGCGAGGCGCTCTGGGGCGCCGACGGCTGCGCGGGGTGCCGTGGAGAGAGCTTCGGCGACGAGGGGGACGGCGAGCCGGGCGATGTCGTCGGCGTTGACGGTCAGGAGGCCGTTGCGGAAGGCGGCGCGGGTCTCGTCGGAGAGGTTGAGGAGTCGGCGTCGGCGCGCGGCCTGGAGCTGCTGTGCGGGGGAGAGGATGCGGTCGGTGGCGCCGATGGCGCCGATGCGGGAGGCGTTGACGGTGTCGTCGTCGATGCCGAGGGCCTGGATGTGGTCGATGAGGCCAGCGTAGACGTCGAAGGTCTCGGTGAGGTTGGGGTCGCGGTAGGAGAGCAGGGGGAGGAGGCCGCTGGTGGAGTCGTAGAAGGCGAAGCCGCCGTAGGCGCCGCCCTGGACGCGGAGCCTGGTGTAGAGGATCTCGGAGCTGAGGATCTGGGAGAGCATCTCCAGGGCGGGCGCGGCCTCGTGGCGGATGTCGGGGACGGAGAGGACCTGTCCGACGTAGTTGACCTGTCCAGCGACGCCGATGCCGGCGTCGCGGGCGATGGTCGGCGCGGGGGTGGGCGCCGGGGTGATCGCGGCGCCCTCGGGGAGGGCGTTGACGAGCTGATCGAGGAGGGGGCGCAGGGTGTCGATGAGGTCGGGGTCGCCGGCGACGTTGATGGAGAGGCGGGCTCGGGTGAAGAGGCGGCGTTGGAGGCCGGCGAGCCGCTCTGCGAGGGCGTCGACGGGCTCTCGGGTGAGGGCCTTGAGGTGTCGGATCTGGGTGACGCCCTCCCATTGCTCGCGGCGCAGGAGGGTGTGGTCGAGGGAGGCGGCGGCGCGGGTGTAGGCGAAGATGTGGCCGCGGGGGATCAGGGCGCTGGCCGAGCGCGCTGCGGACTCCTTGAGGAGATCGCTGAGGCGCTTGTGGTCGGAGGTGTCGGGCGCGGTGAGGAGATCGCCGAGGATGTCGATCAGGGCGGAGGCGTTGTGTCGCAGGACCTTGCTGTCGACGCAGAGGGTTTCGAAGACGGAGCCGTCGCCGAGGTGACGGCCTGCGTTGGTGTGGCTGCCGAGGCCGCCGGTGCGCAGGGCGACGCGGCGGGCCATGGCCTCGTAGTCGAGGCCGGCGGCGCCCATGCCGAGGGTGGCCTTGCCGAGCGTCGGGAGCAGGAGGGCGTCGGCCTCATCGAGGTCGCGGACGTCGAAGGTCAGGCCGATGTAGCCGATGCCGTTGGAGAAGGCCTCGTGCTCGAAGATCGGGGTCTGGCCGCAGGCGCGCTCGACGGTGGGGATGGTGCGGACGGCGCGAGGGATCTGTGCGGGGTCGAGGCGGGGCAGGGTGGCCAGCGCCTCGGGGGTGTCGGGGGTCTCCTGCTCCAGGGTCAGGGCGTCGGTGTTGGCCTTGATGGCCGCGACCTCGTCGTCGGACATCTTGGCGCGCAGGGCGGTCATGCGGGCCTCGGCGGCGTCATCCCAGGCCTTGAAGAGGGTGTTGGAGGGGCGCGCGACGAGGGTGAGGCGGTGGGGGTTGTCGAGGAGTTTTTGCTGGATGAGGCGGTCGAAGACGCGGGGGTCCTGGGCATAGGCGGCGCGGACGCGCTCAATGGCGGAGCTGAAGGAGAGGCCGTCCTTGGGGTCGCCGCCGTAGTACCAGGGGGGGTTGGCGCGCATGAGGACCATGAGGGGGAAGGGCGGCGAGATCTCGCGGGTGTGGAAGGCAACTTGATGGAGGCTGGCCTCGATGAGCTCGGGGTCGAGGCCCTCATCGGCGGTCTTCTTGAGGGTGTCGAGGATGAGGGCCTCGATGGCGGGGGCGCTGTGGGTCTCGGCGCCGCGCAGGCCGAAGTGGACGACGCCCTGGCGCAGGTCGGTGTCGAAGGCCGAGGAGGGGTAGACGTCCTGGCCGAGGCCCGAGTCGATCAGGGCCTTGCGCAAGGGGCCGGCGGCCGAGCCGAAGAGGGCGTCGGTGGCGACCTCCATGAGCAAGGAGGCGTCCAGGTCCCTGGACTCGTCGACGAGCCAGGTCAGCAAGACGAAGGTCTTGGCCTCCAGGCTGTCCTCGGGCCCGACGGGGTACTCGATCTCCTGGGTGCGGGGCTCCTCCCAGGAGGGCTGGTTGGGGATGGCGGAGTCGACCTCGACGCGCTCGAAGGGCTCAAGGACGCCTTCGAGGAAGGCGAGGTTCTCGTCGAGGGTGACGTCGCCGTAGAGCAGGAAGCGGGCGTTGCTGGGGGAGTAGAAGCGTCGGTGGAACTCGACGAACTGGTCGTAGGTCAGGTCGGGGATGACGGCCGGGTCGCCGCCAGAGTCGACGCCGTAGGGCGTGTCGGGCGAGAGGTGCTGGGAGATGCAGCGGCCGACGATCTGCTGGGGATCGGAGTAGACCCCCTTCATCTCGTTGAACACGACCCCGGAGACGGTCAGCGGCTCCCCCTCGGCCTCGGCGACCTCGAGGTGGTGCCCCTCGCGCTGGAAGGTGCCGCGGGTGATCAGGGGGTCGAAGACGAGGTCGGCGTAGACGGCGGCGAGGTTGAAGTAATCGGCCTTGACGGCGGAGCAGACGGGGTAGACGGTCCGATCGGGCCAGGTCATGGCGTTGAGGAAGGTGTTCAGCGTGCGCTTGCCCAGCTCGTTGAAGGCGTCCTTGACGGGGAACTTGTGCGAGCCGGCCAGGACGCAATGCTCCAGGATGTGAGCGATGCCGGTGGAGTCGGAGGGCGGGGTGCGGAAGCCCACCGAGAAGAGGTTCTCCTCGTCGTTGCAATGGACGTGGAGGAGCTGGGCGCCGGTGCGGGCGTGAGTGGCCTCGTAGGCCAGCGCCTTGATGTCGGGGATCTCGGTGACGGCGTCGATGATGAAGCCGTGGAGGCTGTCGCCGGGGGCGTGGGCGGGAGCAGGGATGGTCGAACGAGACATGCGCTTGCTTCTCCTTTGTGGTTGCGGTGCGTATCTTTGCTCGAACGCGTCGACGGTTGCAATCATGCGGCGCTCCGACCTATTGATGGGATTGAACGGCAGGAGGCACCCGGAGTTTGACCGCCCCCCACGAAAACCCGCTCGGAGGCATGGCGCTCAGGCCGCAGCTGGAGGACTACGACGCCTTCGCCCGCCGAGTGCTCGACGCCTGCCTGACCTGGGGCCCCTGGATCGACGGCCAGCCTCGCCTGCACGCCGCGCCGCTGGTCATCTCGGGCGAGCTGCGCGACAGGCTCTATGACGTCGCCCGCCGCGTCGGGGCCCTCTACGACGAGCTGGCCGGGATCGTCTGGGGCGACCCGGCGCTGCTGGAGGGCTTCTTCGCCCTGACCCCCTGGCAGCGGCGGATGTGGCTGGCCTCGGGCGGCCACTGGCACGTCTTCGCGCGGCTGGACGCCTTCGTCTGCACCGACGGCCAGATCGTCGTCTGCGAGCTCAACGCCGATACGCCCAGCGGCCAGGACGACGCCATCGGCCTGAGCGCGCTGATCGCCGAGGGCGAGGGAGAGCTGATCGACCCCAACGCGGGCTACCTCGACAGGCTCTGGGAGGCGCTGGTGCGCACCTGCTCAGCCTGCACGGGCCGCAAGGAGGGGCCGAGGGCCGTGGCGGTAATCTACCCCACCGAGATGGTCGACGACCTCGGGCTGGTGCGGCTCTACGCCCGCGACATCGAGGCGCGCGGGATCCCCGTGGTCCTCGGGTCGCCCTACAACGTCGAGGCCGCGCCCGGCGGCGGCGTCCAGGTGCTCGGGCAGAGGGTCGATCTGATCCTGCGCCATTACAAGACCGACTGGTGGGGCGAGCGGCTGCCGATCTGGAAGGACGAGCCGCCCTACGACGACCCCGATCCGCTCGACGGCCCGCTCTCGGTGCTGCTCGACGCCGAGCAGGCCGGGCGAGCGTGCGTGGCCAACCCCTTCGGCGCGCTCATCCCCCAGAACAAGCTGGCCATGGCCTTCTTCTGGGAGCACCTGGGGCGCTTCTCGCCGCGCTCCCAGGCCACGATCCGGGCCCACATCCCCGAGACCTTGCGGGCCGAGCGCCTCGGCGCCGAGCGGCTTTGCGCCGAGCGGGCCGACTGGGTGCTCAAGTCCAACTACGGCTGCGAGGGCGACGAGGTCATCCTCGGCGCCCTGGTGGACGACGAGGCCTGGGGCGACTGCGTCGACATGCTCCAGCCCGGGACCTGGATCGCCCAGCGGCGCTTTGACGCCGCGCCGCTGGCGCCGGGCTGGCTGCCCAACCTGGGCGTCTACCTGATCGGCGGGGTGCCCTCGGGCCTCTTCGTCCGCCTGACCTCCGCCGACACGATCACCTGTGCAGACACCCTTGTGGCGCCCGTGCTCACCTCACCTCGCCCAGGCGAGGCGGCCGAGGCGTCCCGATGAGAGAGGTCCATGAGCAACGATAGAAAGTCTAATGACGACGGCACCTTGCTGATGTCCAGTGCGGGGCAGGGGGGCGAGCCTCCCGAGGCGCTTGAGCGTGCGGAGTGGTGGGAGGCGTCTTTGACGCGCCGACAGGTCGGCGCGCTGGCGCTCGGCGCTGCGACGGTGGTGGCGCTCGAAGGCTGCTGCGACGATGACCTCAGCGATCTTGAGGAGCACGACGCGCTGGAGCTTCAGCAGAAGGAGGGCTGGGACGTCGGCGACGAGGGCCAGACGCTGTCCTTCGAGGGCGATCAGCTGCGCGACAGCCTCGGCGGTGAGGGCTGGAAGGCGTACCTGGACCCGGTCAAGCTCCAGGACGTCACGCGCCCTGCGACGGCGGGCTGGCGCCCGCTGGAGCGCGCGGTGCTCTTCCAGGCGGTCAGCCAGGATTCGCTCAATAAGCAGCTTAGGCCGGTCTACACGCCGGCTATGGGCGAGGTCTATGCGAGAGGCAAGGCTCTGGTGTCGCTGGTGTCGAGCGTGAAGGACAAGGAGGCGACGCTCTTGCTGCTGGACTTGCCGGGGCCGCAGTCTGTGGCGCTGGCCGCGAGCATGGCCGAGAGCGTCGAGCCGGTCTTCTACTTCGACAACTGGCCGCACCCGCAGGGGGTGGTCAAGAGCCACGAGACGCTCGGGGCGGCGATCTACTACGCCGAGGAGCTCAAGCAGAAGGCCGCCGCCCGCCAGGGCCGCGCGATGCCCGTCGCGATGGTGCTCGACAGCCGCCGCCTGTCGCCCTACCAGGACGCCAGCGACGCCTTCGACAACCGCTACCTGGTCGACCTGCCCGACGCCACGGCGCTCAAGAAGCTGGGCATCGCGCGGGTCCTCTACATCACCGAGAAACCCGTCGAAGACGAGATGGACGACCTCAACGAGGCGCTCGTGGCGCTGAGCGAGAACCGGATCAAGGTCGCCTCGCTGAGCATGGACGCCTTCCAGAAGGACACCCAGGCCCCCGAGGAGGCCTCGGCCTCCACCGGAGGCTACTTCTACGGCGGCGGCTACAACCACCACCCGCACTTCTTCAGCTACTACCCCATGTTCCTCTTCTTCCCCTTCCCCGGCTCGCGCTGGTCGACCTCGCCTTCAGCGCCGCCGGCGTCCGCGGCGGCCCGGCCGACCTGGCAGCCCCGGACCCGCCCGACGGCCTTCTCGGGCATGACCCGCGGGGCCAGAGCCGGCGTGGGCCGCAGCAAGCCGGTGGGCTTCGGGCGCGTGTCGACCCGGACGGACGGCGCCGGGCGCCCGATGCGGGTGAGCCCCGCCAGCTCGACCCGGACAGGGTCAAGCCCCTCGCGCTCGGGCTCCTTCGGGCGCTCGCGGGGAGGCTTTGGCGGGTGAGGCGAGCATGTCGAGTCTGGTCATGTTGAGCCACGATCACACCTTCTGGCTCGCCCTCATGGTCGACGCGGCCGGCGCCCCGGCGCTGGCCGCCGCCGCCGAGCGGGAGCTGATCGAAGCGCTCCGCAAGCTCGACGGGCGCGGGACGCTGGGCGATGTCGTCCGCGCCACTGGCCTGCCCCGCGATCAGACCGAACAGGACCTGCGCGCGCTGCTCGGCCTCTACCGCAGCCACCTGGAGGTCGACGAGGGCGGCGAGCTGCTCTACCTCTTTGACCCCTCCTTCGAGCGCCGGATCCCGAAAGACCAGCTCAGCGACACGCTGCGGGCAATGGCCCGCTGGTCCTGGAAGGCCTTCGTCGTGCTCTTCAAGATCTCCGTCATGGGGATCCTGGTCTTCTATGTGATGGCCTTCTGCCTGCTCCTCATCGCCGCCTTTGTCGCCATGCTCTCGCTTGGAGAAGGCGTCGACGGCGACGGGATCGGCGATGGGATCGGGGAGGGCCTCTCTGGCGGCGCCTTCGACTCGATCTCCTTCTGGAACACGGGCGACATCGTCTATGTCCCCTACATGATAGGAGACTTCGGCGCCGCGGCGGCCTCCGCCCCGAGCCTGCGCGTCGGCCACAGCGCCTTCTCGGAGCCGCACGCCCTGGACCCGCGCTACGTCACCGACACGGTCAAGGCCAGGCGCAGCCGCAAGAACCGCTTCTACGAGGACGTCTTCGCCTTCGTCTTCGGCCCCACCGTCCCCGACCCGCCCAGCGTGGCCGACGAGCGCGACCTGCTGGCCTGGATCGAGTCCCACCGCGGCGTCATCACCCTGACGGAGCTGATCACCCGCACCGGCATGAGCGTCCAGGACGCCCAGCAGGAGATGACGCGCCTGCTGGTGCGCTTCGGCGGCGACGTCGAGGTCTCCCCCGAAGGCCAGCTCCTGTACACCTTCCAGGGCCTGCGCGTCACCGCCCAGCAGGAGGGCAAGCTGACCTGGACACCCCAGCCCGCCTCGCCGACCTGGCACCGATTCGAGCCAGACCCCCTGCTGACGGGCAACTCGGGCGGCAAGAACGCCCTCATCGGGGCCATGGTCGCCTTCACGATGGCCATGTCGCTCGTCGCGCCCTTCATCATGGCCGGGCTCGTCGGCCCCGGCGCCCTTGTGTTGCTCCCCCTGATCAGCCTCATCCCCCTGGCCCTGAGCCTGGGCTTCTTCCTCATCCCCGCAGGGCGCCACATCTTCGACGTCAGCCCTCGCCGGAGCGCCCGCCGCGCCCGCAACATCCGCCGAGCGCTCCTGCTCGTGATCTTCGAACACATCGCCCAATCCAGCCACGAGCCCCTGACCCGCGGCAAGATCCACACCCTGGCCCGCAGCGTGCTCAAGTCCCTCGAAGAGGCCAAGGTCGGCCAGATGAAGGGCGAGCGCCGCGTCATGGAGGGCCTGGCGGAGGTCACCCACGCCGCCCTCGACGCCGAACTCGACCGCGTGCTCGCCGAGTTCAACGCCGAACAGGACGTCGACGAGCACGGCAAGGTCTCCGTCCGCTTCCCCGAGCAGCTCGCCGAGCTGGCCGCCGCCGACCACGCCCGCGGCCTGACCGCCGCCCAGCCCGCTCCCCTGGCCGAGATCGTCTTCTCCACCGCCGACGAGGACGATGACCCCCTGCGCGACCAGATCGACGACCTCAGCGCGGACGACCTCAGCGAGCTCGACGCTCTCCTGGCGGACTCCCCCGCGCGCGAGACCCTCCCTGCCGAGTCCCAGGAGGCGCAGGTCGAGCAAGCCTCCAGCTCCTCCAGGAAGCGGCGCTGAACCCCGCGCCAGACCCCGAGGCCCCCGTCCTCGCGCGATCCAAGCCCCCCGCCCTCTCTCCTTGACAGCCAGAGGGCAATGCCTATATTGCGGCGCGAAGTGATGAAGGTTGAATGAATGACCATTCATTTAGCCCGCCGAAGAAACCCGATGCAGTGGAGAATGGGTCATGAGCGTTATCTTCGACAGGATCGAGAAGGGTCGCGAGCAGCTTCAACATCAAATCGAGGCGATCCAGGGCCGCCAGAAGGCGCTCCTTGAGCAGAGCGAGCGGGCGCTGACCGAAGGGCGCGAGAAGATCCGGGTGTTGGAGGCCAACGCGCTGGAGCAGGCGCTGGAGCTGCTGGTGCGGGCCAACGGCACGCTCGACGATCGCTCGGCGCTGCTCAAGCGCGGCGAGCGGGCGCTGGCCGAGCTGCTCGTGACCGTCCGCTCCGGGCAGGCCACGACCCTGCCCGTCGAGGGCTTCGACGAGCTGTCCATCAAGAACCTCAAGCCGCTGCTCGAAGGCCTCAAGGTCACCGACCTGAAGGCGATCCGCGCCTACGAGGTCGCCAACAAGAACCGCGTCACCCTCCTGCGCGAGATCGACACCCTGCTCGACGCCCTCCAGGCCAACTGATCCGCGCCCCTTCTGCCCTCCTGGCCCTCCGCGCTCCTTCTGCTCTCCTGGCCCTCCGCGCCCTTCTCACTCTCCTTCAGATCAAAGAGGAATGGGCAAGCCCGGCCTCTCCGCCTCCTCCCTTGCGTCGCTGCCCTATTTGCGTATCCCCGCCCATCGCGCGCACATTGTGCGTTGTGGCGCAATATTTGCGCAACAACATGCGTCGATGGCGATGAGCACGGCGTCCGTGGGTGGCATGCTCTCTGCTTGAAGGGTCGGCGGGCTCTGAGGTGTGTCGGGGCCGGGTGATGACAAAGAGGGGGAGCCGATGTCTGTTCTTACCAACGCCGATTATGAGAGCTGGGCCCACGGTTACGGGGTCATCGAGCACACGGGACGAACGCGCGAGCGCGTCGCGGCGCTGGCCAGCCGGGTCGAGCAGGCGACCGGCGACGGGGTCTCCTTCTGGTCCTTGATGATGGCCGCCGACAGGCTCGCCAGCGCCGCCATGTGGCTGACCGTCCACGACACCTACGCCCGGCGCGTCCGCCTCGACGGCCGCCCGTTGGGGCCGGACGACTTCAAGCCCACCCCCGAGGGGCACACCGGCAGCGCGCTCAACATCGTCCCGGCCTACGTCGGCGCGCTGACGGCCAACGTCATCAGCGGCCACACCCGCGCCTGGATCGCCGAGCAGGGCCACGCGGTGTCGGGCATCGACAGCGTCAACGTCCTGGTGGGCAACACCACCGAGGCCCACGCCGCCTACACGCTCTCGGACGAGGGCCTGACCCGCTTCGTGCGCGACTTCTACAGCTACGGCGTCGGACCCGGCGGCCGGCAGACCTCGCCGCGCGGCAGCCACGTCGGCCCCAACACCGCCGGCGGGCTGATCGAGGGCGGCTACCTGGGCTTCGCCGGCCTCCAGTACGTCCACATGCCGCTGGTCGGAGAGCGCCTCGTGGCCTTCCTGAGCGACGGCGCCTTCGAAGAGCAGCGCGGCCCCGACTGGGCGCCGCGGTGGTGGCGCCACGAGGACTGCGGCCTCGTCTCGCCCATCCTCGTCTGCAATGGCCGCCGGATCGACCAGCGCACCACCACCTCCCAGCAGGGCGGCACGGACTGGCTCAGCGACCACCTGCGCCTGAACCACTTCGACCCCATCGACTTCGACGGCCGCGATCCGGCCGCCTACACCTGGGCGATCCTGGAGATGGAGCGCCGCCTGTCCGAGATGCCTCACCACTACCCGGTCAAGCTGCCCTACGGCCTGGCCAACACCACCAAGGGCTTCGGCTTCCCCGGCGCCGACACCAACGCCGCCCACAACCTGCCGCTGGGCAAGAAGGTCGATCAGGCCATGATGGACCTCTTCAACGAAGGCGCCGCTCGCCTGCACGTCGCCCCCGACCTGCTGCGCGAGGCCGTCGCCCTCTACAAGGGCCACAAGAACCGACCCCGCGAGCGCGACAACGACCTCGTCCACCGCGACGTCGCCCTCAAGGCCCGCCCCCCCCTCGTCGAGCGCCCCCTCGGCTCTCTCGCCTCGCCCATGGCCGCCGTCGACGAGGTCTTCATCGAGACTTGCCTGGCCAACCCCCACCTGCGCCCCCGCGTCGGCAACCCCGACGAGATGCGCTCGAACTGCCTCGACCGCACCCTGGACACCCTCAAGCACCGCGTCACCGACCCCGAGCCCGGCATCGCCGAGGACATCCACGGCGCCGTGATCACGGCGCTGAACGAGGAGGCCGTCGTCTGCGCCGCGCTGGCCAACAAGGGCGGCATCAACCTCGTGCACACCTACGAGGCCTTCGGCGCCAAGATGCTCGGCGCGCTCCGGCAGGAGATCATCTTCGCCCAGCACTGCCGCCGCGCCGGGCGACCCCAGGGCTGGCTCTCGGTGCCCCTCCTGCTGACCTCCCACACCTACGAGAACGGCAAGAACGAGCAGTCCCACCAGGACCCCATCGCCTGCGAGGCGCTCATGGGCGAGGCCGGGCACATCTCGCGGGTCCTGTTCCCCTTCGACGCCAACACGGCCGCGGTGGCGCTGGAGGCCGTCTACAAGACCCAGGGCGAGATCTGGACGCTGGTCGTCCCCAAGCGCCCCGTCCCCGTCCTCTTCAACATGGAGGCCGCCCGCAAGCTCGTCGCCGAGGGGGCCGTGGCCCTCAAGTCCTCCGGGCACCCCGAGGTCATCCTGACCGCCATCGGCGCCTACCAGCTCCACCAGGTCCTCAAGGCCTCCGAGCGGCTCGACGCCCGCGGGGTCGCCCACGACGTCGTGGCCATGATCGAGCCGAGGCGCTTCAGCGAGGCCCGCTGCGCCGAGGAGGTCGCCTTCTTCGCCACCCCCGAGGCCCGCGAGCAGCTCTACCCCGCCCACGTCAAGCCCCGCCTCTTCGTCACGCACACCCGCTCGGGCCGCATCCAGGGGCTCCTGCAGGTCATGGACACCGGCCCCCAGACCCTCGCCCTGGGCTACCGCAACGAGGGCGGGACCTACGACACGGAGGGGATGCTCTTCATCAACCACCAGTCCTGGGCCCACGTCCTCGAAGGCGCCGCCCGCGTCATGGGCGTCGACAGAGCCTCGCTGCTGACCCCCGCCGAGCTGGCCGCCCTCGACGGCGGCGACCCCGGGATCATCCTGTCTGCCTCACGCTGATCACCCCGGCGGCGAGCCCCCTGCTGACCTCGCCGCCCCCCGCGACCTCGCCCGCCATTTTGTCAGCATTGTTGAATGATTACAGCGTGTTGCAGTTGGTGTGATCAGGGTCGCAGCGCGCGGGTCATCTGGATCAGGGCGCGGGCCAGGGCGTCGACGCGCTGGAGGATGTCGTCGTCGGCGAGCGCGCCGGCCTCGTCGAAGTGGTCTGCGGTGACGTAGACGAAGCGGGGGATGATGACGCAGCGGAAGTCGAGCATGAGGCTGTTGGCCAGCCCCATCAGGGACATGTAGCTGCTGCGGCCGCCAGCGGCGCAGATCAGGCCGACGATCTTGTCGGACCAGGCCTCGCCGGTCAGCTCGATGAGGTTCTTGGCGGCGGCGCTGGCGTCGTAGTTGTAGACGGGGGAGGCCAGGGCGAGGCCGTCGGCGGCCTGGATGCGGGCCTGGAGGGCGACGACGGCGGGGTCGGCCCAGCAGGCGTCGCCGCCGCACAGGGGCAGGGGGTGGTCGCGCAGGTCGACGAGGTCGATCTCGACGTCGCGCTCTTCGAGCTTGAGGGCGCTGGCCCGCAGAGCCAGGGCGCAGGCGCGGCTGTGGCTGTCGGGGGCGAGGCTGGTGCTGATGATCAGGATCTTCATGGTTCGATCCAGTTTTTTATTGTTGTTTCAAACGTTTAGAGCGTATTTTTTTGGCCCGTTGGCCTTTTGCGCCTGTTTTGTGCCCTTGTGGGCGCTTGGGGTTCCAAGGGTCGCGACCGCATCGCGCAGCGTTTCAGAGGCGAGGTGAGCGCATACCCACTCGTTCCGGTCCCATGGTCGACACCCTCGACCAGCCCGCAGCGAGGCCCTGTCCACCCGCCTTGATTGTTCCCGACGGGGTCACCGGCCAGTGATCCCGCCCACGGCTCCCGCGGCCCACCCCTGAGTCACACCCGTCATCGACCCTCGAAGCCCTGCTGTGACGGCCCTGAGCATGGAATCGGAACCAGCGGCCCCTCAAAGCTCACCACCAGAAGGCCCTCGCCGTCAAGATGGTCCGCGACGGTGACAAGACCGCCGCTGACCTCGCCCGCCTCTTCAAGGTCCACCCTTGCACCCTCTCCCGTCTGCTGCGCTGAGTCGATCCATCGTTGACTGGTCGTTGACAGCCTGTGGTTGCAGTCCTACCCTCCAGGTGCCCAGAAACGGGGACTGTATGATGAGGTGTGTAAGATAGCCCTGGGGTAAAATAGGGCGTCGAGCCCCTTCCCATGGAGATCGAGATGACTGACAAACGCAGAAAAGGTCGCACCTCCCCCAACGCCTTTAGCCCTGAGGTCGAACTG
>SYOX01000256.1 GCA_005804885.1 Pseudomonadota bacterium | reverse complement strand
TCTCCTGGTTCCAGCGAAAATTTCGCCGTCTTGTCGTCCGCTGGGAGCGCATCGAAGCCTGCTTCGACGCCTTTCTCTCCCTCGCTTTCATCCACATCTGGCTCAATCGCATCCTTAATCCCATTTAGTGGGATAGGTTCAGGGGATGCGCGGATGCGCACGAAAAGACGACCTGGGTGTGGGCTGGTCGCGGCGTGTGTTGTCGGTGGCTGTGTTGGGCGGGTCGAACGAGGGTGCAAAACGCGCCTGGGAGCTCGGAGCGGGCCGGGGCGATTGGAGGCGGCATGGGCAACGTGATCCTGCCCAAAGCCCTCAAGCAGGAAGCGCTGCGGCCTCCAACTCCCTGCTCCAGCCTCGCTCTGCGGCCAGAACGTGGCGGACAAGGGCGGCGGCGACGGTCCCTGCACCAGTGTTTTAATCGGTGACAGGTCATGGAGTTAGCTTGCCCCGTCGTTGTTATCTCGGATGGTGAGGGTGTGCTTGAGGATTGGGATGACAACGAGATCTTTAGAGCGTCCAGCCCGTTCTTTGATCTCGATAAGCATCTCCAAAGTCAATAATCTCAAGGGCTTACCATCAAAGAAGATGATTTGGCTGTGTGCGACGAGTTCGTCGAAGCCCTTTCCCTCATCAATAGTGCCCAATACATCGAGAGCGCCTGCGGCTGTCTCCAGCAATGAATGTCCAGGACCCACGAGATGCGATTGGTTTGGTTCAATGAGCTTGGGGTGGAAGCGAAAATGTGCATCAAGCTCGCTCAGTGCTGCCAGGACGCGCTCAATGTTCTCGTCGGTGCGCTTGTGGACGATGTCGAGATCGAGCGTGGTGATGGGGACTCCATGTAGGACGGCGCAGACCCCGCCAACGACAATGAAGTCGGCTTCGTGCTTGAGCAGAGTGTTGATTGCGAGGAAGAAGTCAGGCGAGGCCATTGTCACGACGCATTTTAAGGATGAATTGGGCCTGTGACTGCATGGCGTGCAAGCGGTCTTCAACGGTCAGGGCCAACATCCAGCGGATCAAGGTCAGGTCCGTGCCATCTGGTGCGTGGGTGGGCAGGTCAGGCACTTGTCCATCAGGGAAAATGATGAGGGGGTTTGTTGTGGATGTCTCAGGCATGTCCGCCTCCTTGCGTCGATACGATAATCTCCCCAACGGTTTTTTGCCAGTGGGTGAGTAAAGGCAAGCTGCGGGGCTCACGGCGGGCTCTGGACCAGCCCGCAGCCTCGTGCCGCTCGGCCCAGCCCCTCAACATCAAGTGCCGCTTGTGTGGGGTGACACGCTGCCTGGAGGTTGACGGCCCGTCGCCAGCCCCGAAGGGGCGTCCCTTCCCTGTAGCCCCGGGCGCGAGCCTGGGGCGGCTGGTGCGTCCGGACCTTCGCTGAGCCAACCTGTCCAACGAAGCCAACCCGACGGGGTCGATTGTTCCCGACGGGGTCTCTGTTCCCGACGGGGTCTCTGTTCCCGACGGGGTCTTGCCCGCCGCGACGGGATCGCGTGCAGCATCGTTGGCCCGTGATCCGGGTGGGCGCTCAGTCCTTGGGTATCCACGCGCCGTTCTTGAAGATTTTGACCTCGCCGCTGGCGACGATCTTGCGCTCGATCGCGCCGTCCTTGCGGGTCCACTTCTCGTCGTCGTTCTCGTCGCGGTCGATGTCGACCTTGGCCCGATCCCAGGTGCCGTCGTTGTCGTCGTCGTAGAGGTTGATCTTGGCGCCCTTGCCGTCGAGGATGTCCTTGGCCTTGCCGCCGGAGGCGCGCTCGTCGAGCATCTTGCGGGCGACGTCGGCGAAGCGGGTGTCGCCCGAGGACGCTGGCTTGTCGTTGGAGGCCGCCGGGGTCTCGGCCACCACGTCGACCTCGGCCGGCGCGTCGGCGGGCGCGTTGGCGTTGGCGGGCGCGTTGGCGCCGCCGGCCTTGTCGGCGGAGACCCAGGCGCCGCCGACCCAGACCATCGCGCCGCCGTCCTTCTCCCAGCGGCCTTCCTTCCAGGTCCACTTCTCGTCGTCGACCTCGTCGCGATTCTTGTCGATCTTGGCGCGGTCGTAGTGGTCGTCGCCGGTCTCCTCGTAGAGGTTGATCTTCCAGCCCTTGCCCTCAAAGGCGTCCTTGAGCTTGCTGTTGGGCGAGGCGCGGCGGTTGGCGATCTCGATGGCGCGGGCGTCGTCGCTGGCTGCGGAGCGCGGCGTGTCCTGCCGGTCGGGGGCGGAGCGCTTCGAGGGGCGGTCGGGCCGGTCACCCTCGGGGGCGCTGGTCTGGGTCGAGGGCGCGCTGGCGTCGCCGCCGGCGCACATGAAGCAGGAGCCGATCCCGAGAACGAGCGCGCCGATGACGCCGAGCGGGAGCAGGACGAGGGCCGCGTTTCGGACGTGCTGGTATCGGATGTACATCAGAGATCTCCGGTCGAGAGGGGCTCAGGCGTCGCCGCGATGCCCTGGATCATGCCACGGTGGATGGGGACGGTGCAATTGCAGTGGGTGTAGGGGCAGCGGCGCGGGCCGTCGAGCAGCTCGATGCCCTCGATGAAGGACCCCAGGTGCGCCTTGTGCCCCCCGATGCGGCTGGCCGGGTAGCACCTGTAGACCTCGCCGGAGGACTTGATCACGAGGTAGTTGGCCCCCGCGTAGCACAGGCGGCCCAGGAAGGAGGGCGCGATCTGGCCGGTGTGGTTGTGGCCGCCGAGCTCCAGCAGGATGGCGCGCTCGGCCTCGGTGTAGTGGCGCAGCTTGCCGTGGATCTTCTCGGGCTGGATCTTGAAGGCGATGCCGTGGCGGGCAAAAAGCGGGGCGACCTCGTCGCGCAGCTGGACCAGGCGCTCAGGCGAGGCGACGGACGTGACACAGAAGTGCGCGCCTTCATTGAGGAATGGTTTGACGATGTGGAAGCGATCGACGAAGGCCTCGGGGGTGTCGTACTCCAGGTGGAGGCTGGCGGCGAAGACGCTCATGGCGCCCTGGCAGGCGCGCAGGAAGCCGAGCAGCTTGCGCTCGGGGGCGGAGAAGTTGGTCTGGACGGAGATGACGTGTCCCTGGGCGACGAGGCCGGCGACGATCTCGTCGAGGCCGGGCTGCTGGAAGGGCTCGCCGCCGCTGATCTTGATCTCCCAGGCGCCGGGCAGGCGGGCGAAGGCGGCCAGCCACAGCTCGATCTCCTCCAGGCGGTAGGTGCGCTGGGGCATGAAGCGCTGGGTGCAGTAGGAGCAGCGGTAGTTGCAGGTGTCGTTGATGTTCCAGCTGATCACGCCGCGCAGCTCGCGGCCGAGGATCATCAGCGGGCTCATGGGCTTGAGCCGCGCTCGCAGGGTGTCGTCAAAGCCCATCGTCGACTCCAGGGCGCGGAAGAGGGTGTCCTCGGTGTGGACAAGGCCCCCGGGTGTCGTCAAAGCCCATCGTCGACTCCAGGGCGCGGGCCGGGCAGCCGGACGACGCCGCGGTTGGCCGGCACGGTGCAGGGGCAGATGGGCCAGGGGCAGGGCCCGCCCTTGAGCCTGCGGGCGAAGGTGCCGTCGGTCAGGTTGCCCAGCGAGGCGTCGGCGTCGGCGTCGGAGAAGCGCTTGCCGGTGCGGCAGGACCAGGCCTGGCCGGTCTGATCGACGACGAAGTACCACGCGCCGGCCTCGCAGTGCAGGCCCTGGTAGCTGGGGGCGCGGTTGACGGCGTTGGGATCGTGGTTGCCGCCGGTCAGCGCCTCGATCCGCGCCACGTCGCGGTCATCGTAAGGGTAGACGCCGCCCTTGATCTTCATCAACTGAGGGAAGTAGCGCAGGCCCTCGGCCTCGACGAGGGCCTTGATCGCCGCCTGGGCCTCAAGGCGCCCGGGGACCAGGACGGAGTTGACCACGAAGCTGCTGTGGGGGTTGTGGCGCGCGCGCAGATCGCGGTAGGCCGCCGCCTTGGCGATGAAGTCGTCCGGCTCGACGTGCTCCAGGTGGAGGCTGGCGCTGGTGATCCCCAGCCGCTCGCCGGTCAGCGCGCAGAAGCGCTCCAGCACGGGCAGGGGCGCCGACAGGTTGGTCAGGATCGAGATCCGGTGGGCGGTGCGCTCGACGAGGCCGGGGATGACCCACTTCATCAGGCCGTGGAAGGCGAAGGGCTCGCCGCCGGACATCTTGATCTCCCAGACGCCCGGCAGCGCGGCGAAGCCCTCGATGATGCGGGCGACCCGCTCCTCGTCGGGCATCCCGACGCGGTGCTTCCTGGACTGGATGCAGTAGGTGCAGTCGTAGTTGCACAGGCCGTTGACCTGCCACTCGACCGTCGGCTGGAGGTCGTCGAAGGGCGGCCGGTCGGGCGCGAGGCGCCGCCGGAGCCACTGGCCCAGCGCGCTCAAGGGGCCTCCTGGGGGCCGCGGCCGAGCAGGCGCGCGAAGTCGGCCTCCGGCAGCGTCGCCCTGAGCTTCTGGGACCACTTGACGTTCTGCTTGTACTTTCCGCACTGATCGCAGCCCTTGAAGTAGACCCCGCGCCGGACGCTGTCGCGCAGCGCCTGCCAGCGCTCCCCTCGCCAGAGAGCGCCGAAGTCCTCGATCTCATCCAGATGCCCGACCTTCACCTCGGTATTACAGCAAAAGAGCACCTCGCCCTCCACCGTGATCCGCGTGTACATCAGGCCCATGAAGCAGCCGACCTCCTCGATGGGGGCCGTGGCGTGGTCGTCGAGGTGGATCTGGGTGGCGAAGTCGTCCAGGTCGGTGTCGAGGCCGAAGGCGTGGGCGAAGGCCTGGGCGCGGGGGATGAGGTCGTCGAGCAGGCGCTCCTTCTGCTCGGGGCTCAGGGCGACGGCCTCGGTGCCGTTGGCCAGGGAGGCGAACTTGAAGTTGACCCTCCTGGCGGGGAAGTGGCGGGTGAAGCGGACCATGTCCACCAGCTCGTGGAAGTTCTGGTTGTTGATCACCTGGACGTGCTTGGGCAGGAAGCGGCGCGCCTTGAGGATCTCGAGCTGGGCGGTGAGGCGGGCGAAGCCGTCGGGGCGAGGGTGGGCGTGGAAGGCGTGCCAGACGGGCTCGGTGACGCCGCAGATGGAGGTCAGCAGGTCGAGCTGGCCGGGGCTCTCCAGCAGGCGCGGGAGGTCCGCGCCGAGCAGGTTGGTGATGATCGTGACGCCGACCCCGGCCCCGTGGGCGTGGGCGACCATGTCGTAGATGTCGTCGTTGAGGAAGGGCTCGCCCATGCCGGACAGGATGATCTGCTCCAGGCCGCCGAGGTCGACGAGGTCGTCGAAGACGGCCTTGAAGCGCGCCAGGGGGAGCTTGAGGCGCTTCCAGGCCGCCGAGGGGACCCGGTCGGCCAGCAGGTGGGGGCTGTGGTCCCAGCAGGTCGTGCAGCGGGTGTTGCAGGCGTTGGCGATGTCGAAGTGGGCCGTCTGGGGGCCGAGCAGGGGCTTGTTGGACAGGACGGCTTCGAGGCGCAGGTTCTTGCGTTGCTTGCGGGCCTCGTCGATCTGGGGGGTCGAGGTCATCGGGCGAGCCCCTGGGCGAAGGTCTCCAGGAGAGACTGGGTGACGCGCTTGTGGGCGAACTTGAGCACGCGCAGGCGCTGGAGGAGGTCGGGGGCGCCCAGGGCGGCCTCGCCGGCGCGGCGCAGCGCGGCCTCGAAGAGATCCAGGGCGCGGGCGGCGTCGGCGTCGACGAGGCGCGGGGCGACGCGGTAGATCTGGGCGACCTCGGCGGGCGACAGGTGCCGTCGCGGGGCGGTCAGCAAGGCGACCAGGCGCCGGATCAGGGTGCAGATCCAGGGCATCCAGAGGCGGTCGCGCTCCTGAACCAGCGGGTGCTTCTTGATGGCCGCGCCGACGAGGTCGGTGAGATCCTCGACCCCGCCGGGCCAGGTCGGGGCCAGGGCCAGCAGATCCCCGAGGTGCTCGGAGACGCGGCGCATGGCCTGTGTGTCCTCGTCGCGGGCGACGAGGGCGCGCAGCTCGTCGGCGGCGGCGTCGGAGAGCTGATCGACGAGGGCCTGGAAGCTGGGCCGGGCGCTGAGGTGGTCGAGCTGGGCGTGGGGGACGACCTGGGGCAGCCAGCGGGCCATGGCGTCGAGCCCCTCGGGGCCGTTGTCTTCGAAGGCCTTGGCCAGCCGCGGGCTGAGCAGCTCGCCGGCCCAGGCCAGCCTGTCCTCGTCGTAGAGGCTCGACAGCAAGGCGCGGGCGCAGCGCGCGGCGCCGTTCTCGGGCAGCAGGGCCTCGCAGGCCGCCGCCGCCGAGCGGGCGAAAGCCGGGTCCAGCGCGCGGGCCAGCGCGCCGCGCGCCTGACTCAGATCCTCAATCTGGAGGCAGGCGCCGGCCCCGGCGGCCTGCGCGATGCGCCGCCGCTGGTCGTCGGCGATCTTCTCCTGGGCGAAAAACACTGTCGGGACGCGCAGATAGAGCAGCTCGTGGAAGGTGTTGTAGCCCCCGGCGCTGACGGCGGCGTCGCAGGCCGACATCAGTTCGAAGGCGCCCGGATCGGCGCTCCAGATCAAGCGAGGCCCGCCGAGGCGGCGACCGCGGTAGAGAGGTCCGGCGCCGACGATCAGGGTCAGGGAGGGGTCCTGGCCGAGATCGGCGGCGAGCGCCTCCAGGGCCGCCTCGGCGCCAGGATCGCCGCCGCCGCCTGCGCTGACGTAGATCAGCCGCGAGCCGGGGGCCACGCCGAGGGAGCGCCGGATCGCGTCGCGCGCGGGCAGCTCGACGCGGTCGAACTGGAGCACCTCCCCGGTCCAGATCATGGCGCGGCCGGGGAAGGGGGAGGGCGGCGGCGCGTCGGCGGGCGCTCCTGGGGGCGGTTCGGGGGGGCGGTGGGGGGAGACGATGGTGTCGTAGAGGCCGGCGGCGGCCTGGAAGACGGGGCGCTCGGCGAACTCCGGCTTGACCTCGCGGTGGATGAAGGCCTTGTGGAAGGGGCCGTCGAGGAGCTGGAGCAGCTCGTCGAAGCTGCCGGCCGGGAAGGTGTCGACGACGAGCAGGTCGGGGTTGAAGACGCCGAGCGTCTGCCAGACGAAGTGCCGGGCGAGCCTGCGGTACTCCAGCACGTCCATGCCGGCCAGGCGCACGACGGTCTTGCTGGGCAGCTTGAAGGAGACGAAGCCGGCCCGCAGCAGCACCGCGCTGGCCTCCGAGGAGGTCAGGAAGATCACCTCGGGCACCTGGCCGTCGAGCAGCGCCATGGTGCGCCGCAGCCACCGCGCCACGCCCAGCAGCCGCGTCAGGTGCCCGAGCCCGGCGCCGTTGACGGCGTAGAGGACGATACGGCGAGGTCGCTTCATGGCGCCGGCCGCCCTCGCGGCGCCTCGGCGCGCAGCGCCTCGCCGCGCAGCTCGTCGGCGCGCAGCCCATCGGCGCGCCGCCCGTCGGCGCACTGCGTCTCGGTGCACTGCGTCTCGGCGCGCAGCGTCTCGGCGCACAGCGCCCCGGCGCACTGCGTCTCGGCGCGCGCTGCCTCGTCTTCCCCTGGCCCTTCGAACCGCGTCACCTGTTCCACCTCGTGTCCGTCATCTTGTTGATATTGAACGTGATTTGGTCATTTTAAGGGCGCGGCCCCGTCGGGTCGGTGGCTCGATGCCGCTCAAGGGATCATGAGCCGTCGTGGGCCCAGTCACTCTCTCGCGCGGTGGACAGATCCTCGACGAGCCGCGGCGCGGCCTGGTCGATGGCGCGGCTCGGGGTGTGCGTGTGGCGCTCCCAGGGGTCCGCGTAATCGGTGTAGCGCCAGCCGGGGTGCTGTCGCCGGAAGGTGCGCACCTCGTAGATGTCGTCGGCGGGCGCGCCGCCGGTCATGACGTCCCACCACAGGTAGTCGCTGGCGACGGAGCCTCGCTGGTATTTGTTGAAGTGCGCCACGCGCTGGCGGTCTCTTCGGAGGCGCTCGTGCCGCTTGTGCCAGGTGTCCTCCTTGAGGACGGCCATCTTCTGGACCTCGGCGTCGTCGTAGTACCTCGGCTTGCGGTGGGCCTTGGTGATCTTGGCTTCGAGGGCGTGGCGCTCCGTCTCGGCGGCGGTCATCAGGGGGCTCAGGCGGGCGGTCTTCAGCTCGGAGAGGTACTGGACCTGCTTGCTCAACCCGGCGCCCTTCTTCAGGAATGTGGTCAGGTGCTTGTCGCCCGAGGCCAACTCCAGCCGCAGGGCCTCCGGGCAGCTCTCCAGGTGCTGGGCGATCGCCTCGCTGAGCGCGCCGAACATGGCCTCAAAGAGCCTGTCCGGGGCCTGCCGCAGCTCCTGGACCCGCTGCCAGCGGGCGTCGAGCGCCTCCAGGCGTCGCTGAAGGTCGCCGTGGAGTTCGAAGATGGGCAGGGCCTCATCGCGCAGCGCCACGAAGACCTCGCGGACCTTCTGGGGGGTGGGGAAGTCGAGGGTCGTGGAGCGCTCCAGATCCGCCATGAGGAAGGAGATGGATCGCCAGTCGCGCATGCTCTGGAGCAGGCCGGGCCGGTAGCCTGGGTGGAAGAAGCCCTGAGCGTCCAGGCGGACGAAGTGGTCGCTGGCCTCCCAGATCGCCATGCGCCCCTTGAGGTCGGCGTGGGCGTCCTCGATCGCGCTCAGCTCGTCCTGGGTCTGGGCGCGGTGGAACTCGTAGTGCTCGACCTCGGGGTGTGGCTCAAGCTCGGCCAGCTCGCGCTGGGCTTTGTCCAGCTGCGCCTCGAAGCGCCCCTTGATCGCCATCAGGCTGGGGTACTGGAGGCGCTCCTGGAGGGCGGCGATGGCGTCGTCGTCGACCTCGGCCAGCAGGTAGGCGGCCAGCTCCTTGCGGTTGTCCGCCTGGAGGGCCTTGAGGCGGTCGATCTCGACGTTGAACTCGCGGGCCTGCTCGTGGAGCTGCTCGATCTGCTTCTGGAGGAAGTGGCGCTTGTTGTGGGCTGCTGCGACGAAGTCGCTTGAACTGGCCATGGATCGCCTGGGTTGGTCCGATCACCATCGAAGGGGATGGAGTGTGCCGTCGAGAGCGACACTATGAACCAGGGCGGCGGGTTTGAAAAGCCGACCGCCGCGGACGGGCGGTCGGCGGGGAGGTCCCGAAGCACCAGCCCCCCCACGATACCCCTCGGACCACGATCGCCCCACGCTCCTCGCACCGCCCCCCACAAGGGGGGACGGGCTCGTCGGGTGGGGCTTGGAAACCCAGGGTGGGCTGCGCCCTGTCGGTCGCAGGCCTGCGCACGACCGAAGTTGACACCTGGGGGCGTGAAAACCCCAATCCATAGGCCCACTTCGACGCGCCGAACCGACCCTGCGATCCGCTGTCGCCCTTGCGCTGGCCTGCGCCCAGCGGGCGCAGCCCGCCCGCGCATCCAAGCCCCACCCGACGAGCCCGTCCCCCCTTGTGGGGGGCGGTGCGAGGAGCGTGGGGCGATCGTGGGGCGTAGGACGCTCGTCGAACGTGGGGCGGCGGTCGTGACTTGTGGGGGGTTGGCACCTTCACCGAGCGAATCTGCGGTCGGCGAGGGAGGGCAGGGGGGCTACTTGAACTGGACCTCGATGGCGACGTCGAGGCCGTCGCTGGTGGGCTTGATGTTCAAGGCCCAGGAGCTGAAGGCCTTGAAGATCTCGGCCTCGGGGCCCTGGGCGTCCTCACCGGCGAGCTTCATCAGGCGGGAGACGTCGATGGCGACGCCGGTGCCGCTCTTGCCCGAGAGCAGCTCCTTGGCCACGCCCTTGCTGAAGGCGCCCGAGGGGCCCTTGCCATTGCCCGAGGCCATCTCGGTGAGCTTCTTCTCGCCCAGCTCGCCCGAGCCCAGGACGGCGACCTTCTCGCCGACGGCCATGATGAAGCCCTCCTTGCCCTTGCCCAGCGTAAAGACGGTCACGTCGCCCGCGGCGACCTCCGCGCCCATCTTCTTGGCCAGCGGCTCCAGGGCCGCGATGAGCTTCTTGGCGTCCTTGACCCCGATGGCCACCGTCACGTCGCCGTTCTGGAAGAGCTTCTGGGCGTCGGCGCCCATCAGCTCCTGGGCGTTGCCGCCGGTCACGGTCACGACGTAGTTGCCGTCGAGGTTGGGCTCGATGTCCTTCTCGAAGTTGATCCCCACCTCGGTCTCGGCCTGCTTGAGCCCCTGATCCATCTCGCTCTTCAAGTTCGGGTCGATCTTGCCGAGCTCCTTGATGAGCTGCCCCTGGTCGAGCGAGAGGCGCAGGATGAAGACCGGCTTGCCGTCGATGGCCCCGGCGATGTTCTTGAAGTCACCCGAGGCCGACAGCACCTTCGTCAGCGCCTTGACCGTCTTCTCCTCGCCCATGGCGAAGACCTTGGCGTTGAAGCCCGTCTTTTCGGCGCTGATCCCCAAGCCCAGCCAGCCGGTCCTCTCCGCGATCGCGTTCATGACCTCCGCGTCGTTCGGCGAGCGCTTGGCCTCCTGCTTGAGCAGCGAGGGCACGTTGACGTAGGCCGTCAACACCCGCCCGTCGCCGAGCTTCTCCTTGAGCGACTTGTAATCCTTGGCCTCGGAGAGCGCCTTGGCCTCCTTGAGATTGGCCATGTCCGTCAGCAGCCCGATCCCGTCGCCGGTGTTGGGATCCTCGCCGGGGAAGACCAGCGCGGTCTTGCCCTTGACCATCCAGGCGAACTTGATGTTGTCCTTGGCCGGCTTCTTGGCGCCCTTGGCGATCATGGCGTAGATCGTGTCGTTGCCGGCCTTCTCCTCGTGGATCTTCGGATCGAGCTCCTCGTCCTCCTTGGCCTCCTTCTCCAGACCCTTCTTGAAGGTGTCCGCGTCGGCCAGCGGCAGCAGCATCAGGAGCTGCTCGTCGATGTAGACGATCCCCAGCGGGCCGTTGATGTCCAGGCCCCGCTCCTTGAGCGACTTGGCGTCGGTCAAGTCCAGCCCCGTCTCCTTCTCGAAGTCCTTGAAGCCTTCCTTGATGGGGGCGTTCTTGCCGAACTTCTTCTCGATGATGTCCAGCGCGTCGACCATCTTCTGCCAGTCCGGCGTGAAGACCGCGACGTCCGTATCGGCAGGCACGAGCTCGGCCAGCGCCGCCGCCTTGGGCGCCTCCTTGGCCTCCTCCTTGCCCTCGCCCACCTTGCCCGACTCACCGCCCTCGCCGCCGTCGCCGCCGCAAGGCCCGCAGGCGCAGGAGGCGCTCAACAGGCTCACCGTCAACAACAACGCCAACCACGCCCCGCGTGTGAACCTTCTCTCGCTCATCGCTTCCTCTCCTCGCTTCATCATCTGTTGCCCGCGCCGCGCCGCGACCCTGGCCGCGCCGAGGCCACCAACGCCCAAAGCCTCTCTGCCCGATCCTTGAGTGACTCGCGCATCCATCGATCTTCACTGGCAGGCCTTCCTATCCCGCGTGGCCTTGTCCGTCAAGGCTCCGCGCCTCTCTGAGCCCCCCGAGCCGCGCGATCTGCGTCCCTGCTCCGGCGCCAGGGAGGCCGCCTTGACGCTCCCCCCCCTCGGCCCTCAGACTGAGGGAAGGCATCGACGGCGAGGCGAGCGTTGAGGCGAGCGTTGGACAAATCTGGGGTGGTCGTGGCGCTGGCGCTGCTGGCCGTCTCCTGCCAGGAGGAGCCCGCGCGGCTCCATCCAGGCCCCTGCTTCGCCGAGTGGACGGTCTACAAGGCGGTCAGCCTCGGCCCGTGGCGCCTGCGGCTGCCCGTGTCCGAGGGCGACGCGCGGCGGATGACCTTCACCTACGACGAGCAGGGGCGGCTCGCGCGGGTCGACGACGACTACGATCAGGACGGCGCCCTGGAGCACCGGATCGATCTGGTGCGCGATACGCAAGGTCGTGTGATTGCTCAGTATTTTGATCGCGGTGCGGACGGCGTGATCGAGGTGAGCGCCGCCTTCACCTACGGCGCCTACGACACCGCCGAGGCCGTCATTGACACGCTGGACGAGGGGACCGGCGAGCTTCAGCGCCGGGTCGAGGTCGGCGGCGCCCCGATGGGCGGGATCTGGGAGCGGTGCTATGGTCAGTGCGCCTACGACGGCGCCGGCAACCTCCTCGAAGACCGCGATCCCGCAGGCGGCGACGTCATTCGATACTTCCATGAGTGCTGGGGGCCATGAGCGGCGATCTGGTGGCGCGAGGTGACGGGATGACGACAGAGGTGCGCTCCAGGCCCGCGCCGGGGTGGCCGCGCAAGGCCGCGACAGCAGCCGCGATCCTCATCCCCGCGCTGGTGACCGGCTTTGCGGTCTGGCGGGCGGCCTCGGAGGGGGTCGCGGCGCTGTCGCTGGGGCTCTTTGCCGGGATGTATCTGCTGTCGGGCTTCGGGATCACGGTGGGCTTTCATCGGATGCTGACCCACAACAGCCTGGAGGCGTGGGGGGGGCTCAAGGCCGCGCTGCTGGTCGCCGGTTGCATGGCGGTGCAGGGCTCGCCGGTCGCCTGGGCCGCGGGGCACCTTGAGCACCACACCGACGCGGACGGCGAAGGCGACCCGCACAGCCCCCGTCGCGGCCTCACGCACGCGCACGCCGGCTGGCTGCTCACTCACAGCGCCGATCCGGCGCGCTTCGCGCGGCACTTGCTCCAGGATCGGGTCGTGATGGCCGTCGACAGGACCTGGGGGCTGTGGGCGCTGCTGGGCCTGGCCGCCCCGTGGGCGATCGGAGGCTTTGAGGGGCTCTTGTGGGGCGGCTTCGTGCGGATCTTCGCGGTCCACCACGCCACCTGGTGCGTCAACTCGATCTGCCACCGCTTCGGCGCTCGCCCCTTTGACACCCACGACGGCAGCCGCAACAACGCCTTCGTCGCGCTCATCGCGCTGGGGGAGGGGTGGCACAACAACCACCACGCCTTCCCGGCCTCGGCGATCCAGGGGTTGAGGTGGTTCGAGGTCGACCTGTCGGGCTTGCTCATCCGGGCGCTGGCCCGGGTCGGTCTGGTGCGCCGCTTCAAGGGGCCGCCGCCTGGGGTTGCTTGAACTCGGCGCGGTCGGCGCGGTAGCTTGCGGCGCGCCGGGGCGGTCTGGCGGAGGGGTTGTTGCCATGCGAAGCACGATCAAGAAGGTCGGTCAGGGGGGCGCGCGGCGGGTCGGGGACTTCAAGCGGGGTTTCGCGGCGCCCATTCGGGGGATCGCGTACCTGGCGCGGAACCCTGGGACGCTGAAGTTCGCGCTGCCGCCCATCCCGATCATCTTCGCGCTGCTGGCCAGCGCGATCTACGCCTCGGTGGGCTACTCCGACGATCTCCTGGCCTCGCTCTGGAGCCAGCCGGTCGGCGAGGCGTGGTATGTGACGTGGCTGCTGGGGCCGCTGTGGTTGGTGGCCTGGGGGCTGGTGATGCTCGTGCTGGGGGCCGTGGGCGTGGTCCTGGTGGCGCTGCTGGGCATCCCGCTGGCGGGGCCCTTCATGGAGCTGCTCTCGGAGAAGGTCGAGGCGATCGAGACAGGCTTCGAGGCGCCCTTTGACTGGGGGGTGATGCTGCGCAACATCGGCATCACGCTCATCCACGTCCTGATCTTCACGACGATGGGGCTCCTGGTCACGGGCGTCGGCTTCGGGCTGGGCTTCATCCCCGTGGCGGGGCAGGCGCTGGCGCTGGCGGTGAGCTTTACGATCGTGCCGGTCATGCTGGCCTTTACGCCGCTGGACTACCCGATGACCATCCGGCTGTGGCCCTTCGGCGACAAGATGCGCTTCGTGTGGCGCAACCTGAGCCTCGTCTACGGTTTTTCGCTGGCCACCTACCTCTTCCTCTACGTCCCGATCCTCAACCTCTTCCTGCTGCCGGCCTGCGTCGTCGCCTCCACGCGCCTGCTCATCGAGCTTCAAGAGGAGGGCCGGATCGCCTTCCGGGACCGCCGCAAGGAGGTGCTGGTGGCCAGGGCCAGGATCGAGCCCGATGGCGTCGAGGTCGCCGCCGCGCCACCCGGCGGGGCAGGGGAGGTTGCCGCCGCGCCGCCTGGAGGAGCAGGGGAGGGCGCGCTGGACTCGGCGGGCTCGGACGCTGTGGCCGTCGCCGAGATCGAGGTGGGCGCAGGCGAGCCCTCGGGAGAGGCCGACGAGATCGCGCAGGAGCCGGGCGCGAGGGCGACCGACGCCGAGATCGCGGCGGAGGCCGGCGAGATTGGGCAAGAGCTGGGCGCGAGGGCGACCGTTGCCGAGATCGCGGCGGAGGCCAACGAGATCGCGCAGGGGTTGGGCGCGAGGGCGGCCGGCGCCGAGATCGCGACGGGTCCGGGCGAGCCGACCGGGGAGGGCGCTGAGGCGCTTGCAGACGCCGAAGGTGTCGAGATCACTCAAGAATCCACGGCCCGCGCCTGATCGCCGGGCCTTGTCAAGGACGACCATGACCTTCACCCCCTACGGCGGCGAGCGCTATCTGGACTTTGACCAGCTCACCGCGTGGTGCCGCGAGGCCGCCGAGTCCCTGCCCGACTGGGTGTCGCTCGACGCCGTCGGCCAAAGCCGCTTCGGCCGCCCGATCTGGGCGCTGACCCTTGGCGCCGCAGGCGAGGGGCGCGGCGAGAGGCCCGGCTTCTGGCTGGACGGCGGCACCCACGCCAGCGAGTTCACCGGCGTCATGGCGGCCCTGTTCTGCGCCTCGCGCTGGATCGCCGCTCTGCTGGACGCCGACCCCGCCGCTCTGGCCTGGTTCAGCCGCCACACCGTCACGATCCTGCCCTGCCTGAGCCCCGATGGCTTCGACGCCCTGTGCAAGGGCGCCCCCTTCATGCGCTCGACGCTGCGCCCCCCGCTGGAGGGCGCCGTCCGCATCGGCCTCGACCCTCAGGATCTCGACGGCGACGGCGCCGTCCGCTGGATGCGCTGGCGCCACCCCGCCGGCCCCTGCGTCCCCGACGCCGACGAGCCCCTCTTCATGCGCCCGCGCCGGATCGACGACGACCCCTCCGAGGCCTTCTTCGTCGCCCAGGAGGGCCTCTTCTTGAGCTGGGACGGCGCGCGCTGGACCCAGGCCTCCCTCAAGCACGGCATGGACCTCAACCGCAACTTCCCCGGCTCGTGGGCGCCCTTCTCGATGTTCGGCATGGACGGCGGCCTCTTCCCCCTGAGCGAGCCCGAGAGCCGCGCCGCCGTCGACGCCTTCGCCGCCCGCCCCCACCTCGCCGCGGCCATCACCAACCACACCTACACCGGCTGCCTGCTGACCCAGCCCTACCGCGCCGAAACCCCCCTGGAGCGCCCCGACATCGATCTCATGGAGGCGCTGGCCCGCGACGCCGTCGAGGGCACCGGCTACGACGTCTTCAAGGTCCACCCCGACTTCAACTACGACCCGAAGCGCCCGACCGTAGGCGTCTGGGCCGACACCCTGGCGACCATCTTCGGCGTCCCAGGCTACACCCTTGAGCTGTGGAACCCCATGAAGTACGCGGGGATAGAGGTCAAGAATCCCATCGACGCCTTCATGCGCCCCGAGCCCGAGGCCACCCAGGCGCTGATCGCCCGATTCGCCCAGGACCCCACCCTGCGTCGCCCCTGGACCCCCTTCGAACACCCCCAGCTTGGCCCCGTCGAGCTCGGCGGCCTGGAGTACCTGCGCACCGTCCGCAACCCCCCCGAGCCGCTGCTGGCCGAGGAGTGCCGCAGGGGCTTCACCATCATCGATCGCGTCCGCCGCGCGCTGCCGCGCGTCACCGCCGCCGCCACGGTCGAAGCCCTGGCCCCCGACCTCTGGCGCCTGGAGCTGATCCTGGAGAACCACGGCTTCCTCCCCACCAGCGGCCTCGCCCACGGCGCCCGGATCGGCGCCTCCCCCGCCGTCTCCGCCACGCTGATCCCCGGCGAGGTCCAGATCGTCGAGGGCACCGCGGCCCAGGCCCTCCAGCACCTGGAGGGCTGGGGCCAGAGCCGCGTCGGCGCCACCCGCAACGTCATCTACCCTGGCCTGCCCGCCCTCGGTCATCGCGCCCGCGCGACGTGGCTCCTGCGCGGCCACGGCCCCGTCGAGATCGCGTGGATCGCCGGCCGCGCCGGCCGAGGACGCCTGAGCGTCCACCCCTGATCCTCCCCTGGGGATCGGCGGGTCGACTTCGTTGACGGGCACGAAGAGATCAACGAGTCGACTTCGTTGATGCACACGTCGGGATCGGCGAGTTGGCTTCGTTGACGGTCAAGGGGAGATCGGCGGGTCGACTTCGTTGGTGCGATCCGCACGTTGGCGGTCCCCCCGGGCTCGCGCCCGGGGCTAGCATTTGTCCAGGGACGCCCCGCCATCCGGCGGGGCTGGCGCGGGGGCGTCAACCTTCAGGCGACAGACCCTCTCAAGTCTGCGCGACGCCTGCTTCCCAACCCCCCAACATCTCCGGTGAGGTCGACACGGGTGACAAGCCCCACGCACGCTGACACCCTGTCGCTAGCCCCAAAGGGGCGTCCCTGGACAAGCTGTAGCCCCGGGCGCGAGCCCGGGGGGACCGCCAATGTGCGGATCACATCATCGAAGCCGACTCGACGATCCCGACGTGCCCGACAACGAAGTCGACCCGCCGATCTCCCCTTGACCGTCAACGAAGTCGACCCGCTGGGTCGCTTCGGGGATCTCTCGCGAACGTCGTTCGCGGGTGTTAGTATCTCGGCCTCGGCGCCGGGCGGTGGGGCGAGGTGCGTTGTGGTGGGGGATCCGATGAAGCGGTGGATGTTGGGGCTGGCGGTCGTGGTGGGGATCGTGGCGGGCTGCGGAGGGCCTCAGGAGGTCGGGGGCGAGCCGGAGGGGGAGCCTGAGGGCGACGGCGGCTTCGTCGGCGTCGAGCCTGAGGGTGCGCCTGAGGGTGAGCCGGAGGGGGAGCCGGAGCGGTGCGAGCCTCGGCGGGCGGAGGCGCCTGCGGCCGACTATTTTACCGACATCTCCGACGCCAGCGGGGTCCGCAAGGACAACTATGTGGCGGCGCCGCCGATCCCCATCCCCATCAACGATCACAGCCGCCTGGGCTTCGTCGATCTCAACGGCGATGGCTTCGATGAGGTCGTGGCGCACAGCCTCTTCCCCAACCCGCAGGCCGGGGTGCCCTTCGATCACCTCGTCTTCATCAACAAGGGCGACGGCACCTTCGAGGACTTCAGCGACGCCTCGGGGCTGCGCGCGGTGCAGGCCGGGTTTTTTGCCTACGGGGATGTGGACAACGACGGGGATCAGGACGTCTTCGCGGGCCTGGACGTGCCGCTGGACGGCAAGACGCATCAGGTCCTGCTCAACGACGGGCGAGGTGTCTTCACGGTCAAGGCCGCCAGCGGCGTCGAGAGGTTGTCTCCGACCGCGGCCAACGCCGTCTTTCTGGACTTTGACAACGACGCGAAGCTCGACCTCTTCATCGGCCACGGTCACACCAGCTTCCTGGCGCCCGACAGCCTGCTCAGGGGGCGCGGGGACGGCACCTTCGAGGACGTGACGCGCCTGCTGGTCGGCAACCGCTCGGTGCCCTCCAACGGCTCGGTGGCCTGCGACTTCGACAACGACGGCGATCAGGACATCTTCGTCTCGACCTACTCGGTCAGCACCGAGCTTGGCGCCAACTTCCTGTATGAGAATACCGGCGAGGGCTTCCGGGATGTGGCTGTGGAGAAGGGCTTCGCGAGCCAGGCGACGGGGAATTACAACCTGGCCTCGACCAACAACGGCCTCGATCCCGAGCCCGGCAAGGGGCCGGGGGAGTATGTCGGGTCCAACGGCTTCGGCCTGGACTGCGGCGACGTCAACAACGACGGCCTGATGGACATCTTCCTGACGACCATCTCCCACCCCGTCAACGCGGACTACCTGCGCAAGTGGTCCGACCCCACCCAGCTGCTCATCAACCAGGGCCCCGAGGCCGGCTTCGCCTTCATCAACGAGTTCAAGGCGCGCGGCCTGCCCTTCAACGAGGGCGACATCGACGGCGGCGTCGTCGACTTCGACAACGACGGGCGCCTGGATCTGTCCGTCTCGCGCGACAACAAGTACGAGAGCGGCTACAACGCCGTGGACCAGAAGTCGTGGTTTGGCCTGATGTACCAGCGCTCCGACGGCACCTTCGCCAGCCTCGGCCCCTCCAGCGGCGTCAACGCCGTCGACGCCGTCGACGCGGCCTCGCTGGCCGAGTGCGCGGCCGACGACCAGTGCCCCGCCTCCGAGCGCTGCCTCGCCGAGCGCTGCCGCATCCCGTGCGAGACCAGCGCCGACTGCGCCTCGACCGAGAGCTGTCACACGGGCGGCTTCTGCCGCACGCTCCTGACCATGAAGAAGGCCCAGAACCACGCGTGGTCCGACATCGACCGCGACGGGGACATGGACCTGCTCGTCGGCGGCCGCGACGCCGGAGGGGGGCGCCCCAATTTTCTTTTTCGGAACGATCTCGGGCACTTGAACCGATGGATCGCCTTCGAGGTCCGGGGCGACGGGCTGAAGGTCAACCGCGACGGCGTCGGCGCTCGCGTCTCGATCGTCTTCGCCGACCGCACCTTGACCCGCGAGGTCCACACGAGCCGGGGCACCTACAACTCCACCGACATGCGCGCGCTGCACTTTGGCCTCGGCGGCCTGCCCTGCGATTACACGGTGGAGGTGCGCTGGCCCGACGGCGTGACGGTCACGCTCCCGAGCGAGGCGCTGGTCGAGGGCGCCTACACGACCCTGACCTACCCGGACCGCCTCGGCCCCTGAGTCTGGGTGGCTGGCCGGTGATCGCAGACCTGGGCGGTATTACTTGCGCTCAAGCCAGCGCCGGCTGAAGACCTCGGCCTCCAGCTTGACGCCGAAGAGGACGTCTTCCAGGGCCAGGACGGTGGTGGAGCCCTTGCGGACCTGATCCTTGAACTCCATCCGGTGGGCGACGGGGCGGTCCTGGATCATGCGGACGTCGGACATGGTCCAGGTCTTGAGGAGCATCCCGGAGAGGGCGAAGAGTTCTTGCTGGACGGGGAGCAGCCAGGCCTTGTCGATCAGGATGACTCTGCGGGGGTAGCTGACGGTGTCGTTCTTGGCGGTGGCCTCAAGCTTCCAGCAGGGCCGCCCGTTGACGGTGGCCTCTCCGGTGACCTTGGCGGTGTAGAGGTCGAGGAACTGGGTCGCCTGCATGAAGTCCTCGTAGGAGAGGTCCGAGCCCATCATGCCCTGGCGCAGCAGGTGTCCGGAGATCTTCTGGACGCGCTCGGCGCGCGGGATGAAGAGCCACAGGTTGTCCTGCTGCTTGAGCATCCGGGTGCCCTTGTCCCGGGCGGGGGAGAGGTACTCGACGGCGGCCTCGTCGAGGCCGCGCGAGAAGCTCTGCATCTGGTAGGTGCGGGTCGCGCGGCCGTCGTCGACGGTCATGGTGGCGCGGACGCTGCGGGTGTCGAACTGGAGGTTGCGGTCCATGGCCGCCAGCAGGGCCTCGGCGGTGGGCGGCGCCTTGGCCGGGTCGGAGGGGCCCTGGGCCAGCGCGGCGGTCGCGAGCAGGGTCATCGTCAGGCAGGCGGCGGCCAGCGAGGCGAGGGCGCGGCCATGACCGTGCCCGGCGCGGGGGCCCTGGAAGGTCGTCAGGCAGGCGGAGGCCAGCGAGGCGAGTCGGCGCGCGATCGGCGGGGCGGTCTGGGGCAGGGCGGGGGTCTTCATTGGCGCCTCCTCATGGCGGTGACGGGTTGGACGCTGGCGGCGCGCATCGAGGGGATGAGGGCGCCGAGCAGCGCGATGACCAGGCCCAGCAGCGCGGCCTGGATCAGGATGTCCGGGGTGAGCTGGGCGTAGAAGGTGGTGCGGACGGGCAGGACGGAGGCCATGCGCTCGGCGAAGTCCTCGGCCAGCGTGACGCCGTGGATCTGGAGGTAGAGGGCGGGCAGGGCGCCGAGCGCCGCGCCGAGGACGCCGCCGACGGCGCCGATGGCGGCGGCCTCGACGGCGAAGAGGCCCACGGCGCCTGCGCCGGACAGGCCCATGGCGCGCATGACCCCGATCTCCTCGGTGCGCTCGACGACGCTCATCGTCATCGTGTTGAAGATGGCCAGCGAGGCGATGAAGACGATCAGGAGTTGGATGAAGAGGCGCACCGCGTCGATGATCCCGACCAGGACCGCCCAGGGGTCCTGCGTGTACCAGGGGCGGGCGATCAGCGCGCCGCTCTGCGGCAGGGCGGCCAGCCGGGCGGCTACGGGGGCCACGTCCTCGGGTTCGAGCGAGGCGGCGTAGACCAGCACCTCCATGGCCCCCCCCTCCAGGTCCAGCATCCACTGGGCCTCCTCCAGGGTCACGAAGGCCTGCTGCTCCATCATCGCGTCGCCGGCGACGACGCCGACGACCTTGGCGTTGATCGGGGCCATCGAGCCGTGCTGGGTCTGGCCCAGCAGCAGGATCTCCTCGCCCACGGCGCTGCCGGTGTCCCGCGCGGTGATCCGGCCCAGCACCACCTCCCCGGCCTTGCCGCTGAGCCAGCGCCCCGAGACGATCGCCTCCGGGCCCTTGAGGCGCTCGCGATAATAGGTGTCCGTACCCCCCACCAGCAGGGCGAAGTCCTCACCGAGCGCCTCGTCGCGGGTCAGCGCGACGCCCGTCGTGATCCGGGGCTCGGCGGCGACCACGCCGGGGGTGGCCCGGGCGGCCTCCAGCAGCGGGGCGACGTCCGGGATGTTCTCGTAGAGCGGCTGGAGCTCCTCGCGGGCGGCGAAGTCCGCGTCGACAAGGCGGATGTGCCCGCTGACGGCGGTGAACTGCGTCGTCATCCCCCCGAACATCCCCTGGATCCAGGCCGAGGTGACGGTGTACAGAGCGGTCGCCACGATCACGGTCAGCGCCGTCAGCCCCGAGCGGCGGATGTTCCGGGCCGCGTTGCGCAGCGCCAGCTTGAGCCACAACCCCATCTCAACCCCTCACGGCGTCGGCGGGCTCCAGCCGCGAGGCCAGCAGCGCCGGGTAGACGGACGCGGCCGCCGCGATCACGACGCCGAAGGCCACCGCCCAGGCGATGGTCGAGGGCGAGTGCTCCAGATAGAGCGTGGCCGAAAAACTCAAGCTCTCGGCCGCCTCCCCGGCCCCCTCCAGGAAGCCGCTCAGGTCGACGCCCTTTTCGCTGTAGTGGTAGACCAGCGCGCCGCCGAGCAGCCCGCCGATGGCGCCGCCGCCCGCCCCCATCAGCAGCCCCTCGATCATGAAGAGCGCGACGATGGCGCCGCGCGTCATGCCCATCGCCCGCAGCGTCCCGATCTCCCGCGTCCGCTCGTAGGCCGCCATCAAGACCGTGTTGGCGATGCCCGCCGCCGCGATGGCCAAAATCGCCAGCGCGATCATGTCCATCACCCGCTGCCGGATCGACTGGACCTGCAGCATCGCCTCGGCCTCCTGCGCCCACGTCCGCACCCTGGCGCCCTCGCCGAGCGCCCGCCGCAGCTCGACCGCGGCCGCGTCGGCCTCGCCACGATCCTGGAGCCGGACGCACAGGTGCGAGTGGAGCGACCCCGAGCGCAAGAGCGCCTGGACCGTCTGCGCCGGTACGAAGATGCCCAGCCGGTCGACGATCAGGTTCCCGGTGCGCACGATCCCGACCACCGGCAGCGCCAGCGCGTTGAGCGCGCCAGCCACCGTCCTCGTCTCCAGCAGCAGGTCGTCGCCGACCTTGAGCTGCAGCACGCGCGCGACGCCCACCGAGATCACCACCCCCTCCTGCGCGCCGTCGGGGATGCGCCCCTCGACCTTCCACTGGTCGCGCGGGAAGACCGCCTCGTCCGTCACCGGATCGTAGCCAAAGGCGCGCAGCCGCACCGCGTCGCGGCCCTTGATCGCCTTCGGGGAGAACATCACTCGCCGTGTCCAGGTAACTGTATTTTTGTTCAGCCATTCGGTGGCCGGCGGCGACAACTCCAGCAGGTGATCGATGGGGTGCTGTACGCCCGCGGTGGGGTAATCGGCCGGGGTCGCCACCAGGTGCCCGCTGACCGCGTCGATCTGCGCCCGGACGATGTTCTCGTTCAGCCCCCGGATCAGCCCCCGGCTGGCGATGATCACCGCCACCCCGGCGATGATGCTCACCATCGACAGCGTCGTGCGCGAGATCTGCCGCGTCACATTGCGGCCCGCGAGCTTGAGCAGGAAGTTCATGGCGCCTCCGCGGTCGTCGTGTCGCGGCCGTCGCGGTCGTCGCCCTCGCGGCCGCTCGCCGCCCGATCCCCGTCCTCGCGGCCGCTCGCCGCCCGATCCTCGCCCTCGCGGCGCTCGTCTGCGGTCAGGACGCCGTCGCGCATCGTCAAGAGGCGGCTGACCCGCGACATGACCAGGGTGTCGTGGGTCGAGAGCAAGAAGGTGGCGCCGAGCTGCTGGTTCATCTCCCGCATCAAGTCCAGGATGCGCCCGCCCGTCTCCGAGTCGAGGTTGGCCGTCGGCTCGTCGGCGATGACCAGCGCCGGCCGCTTGACCAGCGCGCGGGCCACCGCCACGCGCTGCTGCGGCCCCCCCGAGAGTTGTCCGGGCCGACGGCCGACCATGTCCCCCAGGCCCACGGCCGCCAGCATCTCGCGGGCCATCGCCGGCCTGTTCCCCGGCGTCCGGGCCAGGTGCAGCGCCGTCTCCACGTTCTCCGCCGCGCTGAGCACCGGGATGAGGTTGAAGGTCTGGAAGATGAAGCCGATCTTCTCGGCCCGCAGCCGCGCCCGCTCCCGCGCCGACAAGGCCCCGATCTCCGTCCCCGCGATCTCCACGACCCCGCTGGTCTGCACGTCCAGACACCCGAGCAGGTTCAGCAATGTCGTCTTGCCCGAGCCCGAAGGCCCGCATATCGCCGCGAACTCCCCGGCCTCGATCGTCAGGTCCACCCCTCGAAGCGCACGCACCGAGGTCGGGCCGCTGCCGTAGGTCTTCGTGACCCCCTTGAGTTGACAGATGCTCATCAGAAGCTCACCCGCGTCCAGAAGGTCAAGGTCGCCGCCGGCACCAGGCCGCTGAAGTCGATCGTCGGCCCCCCCTCGATCAGCGCCACCTTCAACGCCTCATCGCTCGGGTCCAACTCCCCGCCCTCGCCAAAAATCGTCAGCGGCACCTGCGCGGAGGCCGCAAGCTCCAGCCGCGAGAAGTGGGTCATGGCCGTCGGCACGAGGAAGGCCGTCCCGTCCCCCAGGTTCTGCACATAGAGCGCCGACACCGACGTGTCGGGCGTCACCGCCAGCTGCGCCCCGGCCATGGCGTAATGCCGACCCCTGAAGATCGGCGCGAAGGGATCGCGCTTCGGCGGCTCCGGCAGCGGGACGCGCGCCGGGCACTCCGGCGGCTCCAAGGCCCCCAGCGCGCCCCCCGACGCCGAGGGCTGCCCGACCCCCCCGCCATTGCGATAGACCTGGGCGGTCAACACCAGCGCGTCCAGCACCTCGAAGGAGTAATCCACCCCCACGGCGATCTCCTCAAAGGGCTCCTCGCCCTTCGGGAGGTGCACGCTGCCCTCGATCCACCACCCCACCCCCAGCGTCCCCCGCACGTCCATCCCCAGCAGCCCCTCGTCCGTCTCCCCCCTCCAGGCCGCCGTCGCCGCCACGTCGACCTCCCCGAAGACCGCCGCGATCCGCCCCGCCGCCCGGCCATGCCTCAAGGTGTCGTCAGCGCCAAGCACCACCGTCACCTGATCCTGCTCGCCCACCGGCACGTTGATCCTGGCCGCGTTGACCCCCGCCCGCGGCTTCCACGGCTCCGTCAGCAACACCTCCGGGAAGGGATCGGTCGGGTTGACCACGAAGGCCGACCCCCAACGCACCGCCTGACGGCCCAGCCTCATATCCGCCCTCGGCAGGTAGGCGTCCAGGTAGAGCCGCTCCACCGACAGGTAATCGGACACCTCCGAGATCCCCAGCCGCTCGTTCTCCTCCTTGGGCCACTGGCAGCCGAGGGCGGCCAGCGCCGGACCCAGCGCCGAAGCCTCCACCGTCCGCTGCACCTCGTCCTGAAGATCGCGCCCCTGCTCCAGCGCCGCCTCGACCTCGATCGTCAGGCTCACCCGCTCGACCACCTCCGCCGTGACCTCCGGCCGGGCCCGCTCGACCAACTGCAATGGCTGCCCCTCGACGCCCAGAAAGCCGTGCGCCCTCAACTCCACGAAGCCCGCCGCCTCCTGCGCGCGACCCCCGGTCGGGATCGTCAACACACCCAGCGCAACTGCGGCCCCCATCACCCAGCGCGTCATCCAGCCCCCTTTCGCCCCGCGCCGATGCGCTCCCCCCCTTCGCCCTCAACCCTGCGCCGCAGACCCCGGGAGATCCACGCTCACCGCGGAGTTTACGCCCGGCGCTGACGGGCCGCAATCGTCGCCGCCCCTTCAGCAAGGACCGGGCGCGTCAACTTCGATGGTGGACACGTCGGGCAACTCCCCTTCCTGTCCTCCCCCGAGGGGTCAGTGACCCTCGGCACTGCCTCCGCTTCGCAAGGGGGAGGGACGCTCGCGGTTGGGACACGGCGGATTGGCGAGTCGACTTCGTTGGTGTGATCCGCACGTTGGCGGTCCCCCCAGGCTCGCGCCTGGGGCTACAATTTGTCCCGGGACGCCCCTGCGGGGCTGGCGACGGGCCTTCAAGAATCGAGGGACAGACCCTCTGAAGATCATTCGATGTCTGCCTCCCATCTCCTGAATTTCTCTTGTGAGGTCAACGCAGGTGACACGCCGAGCAGGTTGACACCCTGTCACCAGCCCCGCAGGGGCGTCTCTGGACAAGCTGTAGCCCCAGGCGCGAGCCTGGGGGGATCGTCCGAATTGACGGGGGGATTGACGGGGCGCGCGGGATTGGGGAGCCTGTGCGGGTGCGCGCGGAAGTGTTGGGGTCGTGGCAGGTTGTCTGGCTTGGGATCGGGGGGAGCCATGAGGCGGGTCGGGGTGGTCGGGCTGTTGGTGGCAGGGCTTGGGCTTTGCGGCCTCGGGTGCGAGGACGAGGCGGGGTCGAGGGGGGCCGGCGCGGGCCTGCCGGACGCGGGGCCAGGGGAAGGCGACGCGCCGGAGGAGGTGCGGGAGCCGGAGGCGACGCCCGAGCCGGAGGCCGCGCCCGAGCCCGAGGCCGCGCCCGAGCCGGAGCCGCCGCCGGAGTGCAGGGAGCCGGGGCGCCGTCGTTGCGTGGGGCCGACGACGCTGGAGGAGTGCCTGGAGAACGGCCGCCTGAGCACGCGGGAGTGCGGAGAGGGCGACGTGTGTCAGGCGCTGGGCGGGTGCGTGCCGGATCCGCAGGGGTGCCAGCGAGGGCAGCGGATCTGCCTGGATGACGACCTGCCGGCGGAGTGCGAGCTTGGGGCCGCGTGGCGGCCGCTGGCGCCCTGTGAGCAGGGCGAGTCGTGCCTGGAGGGGGAGTGTCGGGGGTTGAGGTGCGCGCAGGCGGCGCAGACGTCGAGCTACCTGGGCTGCGACTACCTGGCGACGGACCTGCCGAACCTGGCCTGGGCGCCCTTCGGGGGGACGCCCGCGTCGCCGCTGGGGGTGGTGCTGGCCAACCCCAGCGAGCAGGAGCCGGCGGCCTTCTCGGTGTATGATCCGGAGGGCGGGGGGCTGGCCGAGCTGGTCGCGGAGGTGACCATCGATCCGCCCTTCATCGTGGGGGGGCAGTACGCGCCGGTCACGGTGCGCAGTGAGGTGCTCGATCGCGACGGGCTGGTGGTGCAGGATCGGGTGACGCGGGCCGACCACCTGGAGATCCCGCCGGGGGGGATGGCCGTGGTGCTGCTGCCGAACCACGGCTACCTGGAGCGGACGTCGATCGTGGCCCAGGCGTGGCACATCCAGACGGACGCGCCGGTGGCGGCCTACCAGTTCGGCCCCTACTGCTGCAACTTCAGCTTCTCCAACGACGCGAGCCTGCTCTTCCCGATCTCGACCTGGGGCAGGGATTACGGCTACCTGGGGGTGCCGGCCTGGGCGCAGGCGGGCGGGGAGGAGGATCCGGGCTCGAACATCCCGGCGGCGATGACGCTGATCGGGGCCTACAACGACACGCGGGTCGAGATCGCGCTCAAGCCCGGCGTGGTCGTGGTGCCGGACGCGGCCGGCCGCGTCGTGGTGCAGGGCCAGCGGGCGACGGCGACGCTCCAAGCCCGCGAAGTCCTTCACCTTTTTACGGACAGGGTCAACGTGGAGCGCTTCCCGTTGCGGGGGACGGACCTGAGCGGGACGCGGATCACGTCGAGCCGGCCGGTGGCGGTCTTCTCGGGGCACCCGTGCACCTTCTACCCGCAGACGCAGGGGGCCTGCGACCACCTGGAGGAGCAGCTCTTCCCGACCGAGACCTGGGGCCAGGAGTTCGCGCTGGCGCCGCCGATCTTGCGGACGCGCTCGCCGCAGAGCGCCACGGAGGCGATCTACTGGAAGATCCTGGCCGGCGAGGCCGGCACCGAGGTGCGCTTGAGCGTCCCGATGGCGGACCTGGATCCGATAGGGCCGGGCTTCGAGGGCGTGCCGGACTGCCGCGACCGGATGAGCGACGGCAGCACGATCCTGCTGGGCCAGGACGAGTATTGCGAGTTTGGGACGCGGGCGCCGGTCTTCGTGAGGGCCAGCGCGCCCTTGATGGTGATGGGGATCATCAGCGGTCAGGACACGACGGGGTTCTCGGGGGCCTTCTTTGGGAACCACGCGGGCGATCCGGCGATCTTTCTGGTGCCGCCGGCCCGACAGTATCGAGATCGTTACACTTTTCTGGCGACGAAGACCTACTTCAACGACTACCTGACGGTGATCACGTCCTCGGCCGCGCGGGTGGAGCTGGACGGGGTGATGGTGGACATGAGCGGCGCGGCGGGGATCCCGGGGACGGATCAGGTCTTCAAGCACATTACGATCGAGGACGGCGCGCACGAGGTCGTCAGCAGCCACCCGCTCGGTATCCTGGTGTACGCCTACGACGATTACGTCTCCTACGCCTTCACGGGCGGCCTCAACCTCATCAAGCGCGGCGCGCAGTAGGGGACGATGGACAAGGCTCGGGTGGTGGCAGGCTACAAGCTCCTGGAGCGCCTTGGGGAGGGCGGGATGGGGGTGGTCTACCTGGCCGAGGGGCCAGCGGGAGGGCGAGTTGCCCTCAAGACGCTCCGTGCGCCCGACGCGAGGCACCTGCACGCGCTGCGACAGGAGATCCGCGCGCTGAGGCGGCTGAGGCACCCGGGGGTGGTGCGGGTTCTGGACGACGGGGTCGAGGGGGGCCTGCCCTGGGTCGCGATGGAGTTCGTCGAGGGCCGCTCGCTGGGGGCGATTCTCAGCGGCACGCGCGGGGCCGATGGTGGGCTCAACACCTCGCAGACGCGCAACCTGCCTGATCTGGAGACGATCGACGCGGTGGCAGCGCCGAAGGAGGTATCCTCGCCGCTCGTGGAGGCGTCGGGGCCGGGCTCAGCGGCGCCCTCGGAGGCGGTCGATGTGCTGTCAACCTCCTCGGTGGGTGCGCCGGTCAAGACGCTCTCGGGGCCCTGGGCGCAGGGGTCGCCCTCGCGGACGATCTTGATGGGGGAGTCGCAGCCGAGGATCCCTGTGGTGCCGAAGCCCTCGATGTCGGCCGATCAGCCGCTGGACGCGCGCAAGCGGGAGCTGCTGGGGTGGGTGGGGCAGGTGTGTCGGGCGCTGGCCTTCATGCACGGCGAGGGGGTGGTGCATTGCGACTTGAAGCCGGACAATATCGTGGTGACGGGGGAGGGCAGGGCGGTGCTGCTGGACTTCGGGCTGGCGGCGCAGATCGGGACGCGGCTGGACTCGGACGAGGTGGAGCGCGCGGGCTTGCTCAGCGGCACGGCTCTGTATCTGTGTCCGGAGCGCATCCAGGGGTCGCAGTTTGACGCTCGGGCGGATCTGTACGCGATCGGCTGCATCCTCTACGAGATCTTGACGGGTCGGCCGCCCTTCGAGGGCGAGACGGTCACGCACACCTACATGCGGCACTTGACGCAGGATCCGCTGTCGATAGGCGCGCTGGCGCCGGGCGTGCCGCCGCGGCTGGAGGCGCTGGTGATGGCCTTGCTGGCGAAGTTGCCGCAGGGGCGTCCGGGGCACGCGCACGTGGTCGTGGACGTGCTGGAGGATCTGGGGGTGGAGACGGGCGCGGCCTTGGCGCAGCCGCCGACGCGGCCCTACCTCTACCGCGCGTCGCTCCAGGGTCGCGAGGAGCTGCTGGAGAGGCTCAAGGTGGCGCAGCGCGAGGCGTCGCGGGGTCGGGGTCGGGCGGTCATGATCGGCGGCGAGAGCGGGTCGGGAAAGACGGCGCTGGCGATAGAGGTGGTGCGGCGCGCGCGGGGTCGGAACGTGGAGGTGCTCAGCGGGCAATGCTCGGCGGGCGAGGGTCGCAGGTCGCTGGAGGCGATGCTTGGGCCGCTGCGCAAGGTGGCGGATCGGTGTCGCCAGCAGGGGGCGCAGGGGGGTGGGGCGCCGCAGGAGGCGCAGGCGGTGGCGACGCGGGAGGTGTTCGGGGATCGGCTGGGGGTGCTGGCGCCCTACGCGCCCTTTCTGGCGGATCTGGGCGGCGGGGGCGAGCTGGAGTTGCTGGAGGAGCTGCCGGCGGACGCGGCGCGGTTGAGGCTCTTTCGGGCTCTGGAGCAGACGCTGGAGGCCTTCGCGGGGGGTCGCCCCTTGATGCTGTTGGTGGACGATCTGCAGTGGGCCGACGCGCTCTCGCTGGCGTGCCTGAGGTACCTGTGCGGGCCGCGGCTCAGGGAGAGGCCCTGGTTCATCCTGGGGACCTGCAGGGACGAGGGCGCCGAGGCGGTCGCGGGCCTGCTGTCGCAGGAGCGGGTCGAGGCGATGCGGGTCGAGCGGCTGCCGCGCGCGGTGATCGGCGAGATCATGGCGCAGACGCTGGGGTTGGAGGAGGTCCCGGCGCGGTTCGTGGAGATGGTGGACGACAGGGCGGCGGGCAACCCCTTCTTCGTGGCCGAGACGATGCAGATGGCCGTGGAGCGGGGGATGCTGGTGATGACGGCCTCGGGGAACTGGCGCTGGCGGGAGCCGCAGGAGGGCGCGCAGGGGTCGTCGGCGAGGTTGTCGCTGCCGGCGTCCTTGCAGTCGGTGCTGGCGCACCGGCTCCAGTCGATCGAGGGCGACGCGCGGCGGGCCTGCGCGGCGGCGGCGGTGCTTGGGGGGCAGGGCGAGGCGGCGCTGCTCTTCGAGGTCGCGGGGTTGGCGGAGGAGGCCTTCTTCGAGGCGCTCTTGATCCTGGAGCGCCAGCGGATCATCCAGGACGCGAGGGCCGCGGTGATCCGCATCGCGCACGACAAGCTGCGGGAGGAGGCCTACGAGCGGCTGGAGGCGGTCGAGCGCAGCGCGCTGCACCGGAGGGCGGCGGCGGCGCTGGATGGGCGCCTGGGGCGCGGACAGGCTGTGGAGCTGGGGCGGCTTGGCTGGCACTGGGAGCAATGCGGGGAGCTTCAGAAGGCGCGGGTGACGCTGCTGGCGGCGGCGCAGGAGGCCGTCGACAGGCTGGCGCTCGACGAGGCCGAGCGGCACTTTATCAAGGTCCTGGCCTTGCTGGAGGCCGAGCCGGGCAATGCGCTGCTGGACCTGATGGTCGTCGCGACACGGATCAAGCTCACCGAGCAGGTCTTGATGCAGCTCGATCGGCACGAGGACGCCGAGGGCCAGCTCGGGCTGGCCGTCGAGGGGGCCAGGAGGGCGGGGTCGCGGCGGGAGCTGGCGGCGGCCTTGAGCCTGCTGGGGGACGTGCGCAACCGGCAGGGGAAGATCAAGGAGGCCATCGAGCCGCTGGAGGAGGCGCTGCTGCTCCACGAGCACCTCAAGGATCCGCGCAGCAAGGGCAACACGCTCAAGAACCTGGCCAACGTCACGCTCAACCAGGGGCTCATCATCGAGGCCAGGGCGACCTACGAGGAGGCCCTGGGGCTCTTTGAGCAGGTCGACGATCGCTTCGGACAGGCCAACGCGCTGCACAACCTCGGGCTGACCGACCAGCGCCTTGAGCGCCACGACGCGGCCATGGCCTTCTACGAGGCCTCGCTGGCGCTCTACCGGGCCCTGGGCAAGAAGCGCGGCGAGAGCATCGCGCTCAACTCCATGGCGATGGTGCTGCGCAAGCAGCGGCGCACGGACGAGGCGCTGGCCCGGCACCGGGAGGGGCTGCTGATCCACCGGGCGATGGGCAACCGCCTGACCGAGGCGATGACGCTGAACAACATGGCCGTCGTCTACCGCGACATCGGCGACTTCGACGAGGCCATGCTCCTGTACGCCCAGGCCCTCGAGATCCGGCGCGAGGTCGGCGACGCGCGGCGCGAGGTCATGACCCTGAACAACATGGGCAACCTGCACCTGGATCAAGGCGATCTGGGCGCGGCGCTGTCGCTCTACACCCGCGCCCTGGAGGTCGCCCGCGCCGACGACGCCCAGGGCGCCGAGGCGGTGGTGCTGGCCTCCATCGCCTTCATCCGGCGAGTCAGCGGCGATCTGGAGGGCGCCCTGGCGATGACCGACGAGGCCCTGGCGCTCTGCGCGCGCCTGGATGACCAGGGCCGCCAGGCCGCCGCGCACGTCGAGCGCGGCAGGATTCTCCTTGAAATGCGCGATCTTGACGCCGCCTCAGGGGCGCTTGAGCGCGGCCTCGACATGGCCCGCGCCCAGGGCGCCGTCGCGCTTGAGGCCCACGCCCAGGTGCTGCTGTGCCGCCGAGGCCGCCTTGAGGGCGCGCTGCGCCCGGCCCTCGAATCCCTGGCGCTGGCCCAGGCCAGCTTCGAGGCCCACGCCGACAACCAGGGCCTCGCCGTCTGCCTCTGCGAGCAGGGCCACCTCGCCCTGGCGCTGCGTCAGGACGCCAGACCCTACCTCCAGCGGGCCGCCGCGCTCGCCCAGACCCTCGGCGGCCTCGCGCGCGCGGAGGTCGACGCCGACGTCCAGGCCCTGGCGGCCCTCACCCGGGAGATCCCATGAAGACCCAGCGCGTCGGCCGCTTCGCCCTGCGCTACCTCCACCAGGGCCAGGGCCCCCCGCTGGTCTTCCTCCAGGGCTTCGGCATCCGCCCGTCCTTCTACGCCCCCCTCATCGACCGGCTCGCGCGGCGCTTCGAAGTCATCGCCCCCGATCTGCTGCGCCCCAACACCCTGCCCGACCACCCCGGCGCGCTGGCCGACAGCGCCGAGATCGTCGCCGGGTTGTGCGCCGGGCTCGGCCTCGACCGGCCCGCCCTCGTCGGCCACTCGATGGGCGGCGCCGTGGCGATGACGGCGGCCGCAGCCGGCCTGGACGCCCGACGGATCGTCGGCCTCAACCCCGCGCTGCCCGTCGACTACGGCCGCGCCGGCTTCCTGGCCCGCTCGATGGTCAAGAGCGCGCGCGAGGCCACCGGGCTCGGCGGCGGGCTGGCCGGCGTGCGCTTCTCGGCCCGCTTCCACGGCCCCTTCCTGCGCGACACCCTGGCCGACCTGCGCGGCGCCGCCCGCTTCATGCGCGCCGCCCGCGACCTCGATCTGCGCACCCTGCGCGTCCAGCAGCCCACCCTCGTCCTCTTCGCCGAGCGCGACGAGTACTTCAAGCTCGACCCCAACGCCGAGCGCGCCCTCTTCGAAGCCGTCGCCGACCTTCGCCTCAAGCGGCTGGCTCGCCTCAACCACGACTGGCCCGTCTTCCACCCCGATCGCGCCGCCGACGAGATCCTCCCCTTCCTCGCCCTCCCCGACGCCCCGACCTGAGCCCGCCGCGATCCAACCGCGATCCCACCCCTCGCCTTGGGTCAACCCCCCCCCTTATGCCATACTCCACCCGTCGATCACGCGGGCGTGGTTGGTGAAGCAACTCCAGACCTCAAGGAGACCCTGATGAAGCGCACGAACAAGAACATGTGGTGGGCAGCCGCAACATTGGGGCTCGCCCTCGCCCCGGCCACGGCTGCGGCCCAGGACAACGACTGTGCGGCGACCGACGTGTGCCTGGAAGCGTGCGAAGGGCCGACGGACACCGAATGCGTCAACGCGTGCATCGGGCAGGCCGCGCCCGAGGTCGCCGCGGTCTACCAGAGCGTCTTCACCTGCCTCACCGCCAGCGGCTGCGATCCCGAGGACGACGAGTGCTTCTTCGAGGCGTGCGGAGAAGAGCTTGAGGCGCTCTTCGCGGCCTGCGGAGAAGTCGAGGACGACTGCGCCGAGAACCCCGGCCCGGACTGCTGCGGCTTCGCCAACGACGGCGCGTGCGACGAGCCCGACCTGTGCGCCGAAGGCACCGACACCACCGACTGCACCAACTTCCCAGGCTGCGACGAGCAACCCGGACCCGACTGCTGCAACTTCGCCAACGACGGCGAGTGCGACGAGCCCGACTTCTGCGATCCTGGCACCGACACCACCGACTGCGGCGGCGGCAACCCCGAGCCCGAAGGCAACCCCGAAGGCGAACCCGAAGGCGAGCCCGAGGGCAACCCAGAGGGCGAGCCCGATGGCAACCCCGAAGGCGAGCCCGACGTGGGCGACACCGCCGAGCCCGAGGCCGGCGGCGGCACCCCGTCGACCTGCTCCACCTCACAAGGCCGCGCCTCATCCGGCGGCCTCCTGCTCCTGCTCGGCCTCGCCCTCCTGGCCTGGCGCCGCCAGCGCTGAGGCTCCGCCCACCTCGAGACCCTGTCGGGAACAATCGAGATCGGCGAGTCGACTTCGTTGGTGGACAAAGGGAGAGTGGCGAGTCGACTTCGTTGGCGGGCACGTCGGGATCGGGGAGTCGACTTCGATGACGCACACGTCGAGATCGGGGAGTCGACTTCGTTGATGAGCTCTGCACGTTGACGGTCCACCCGGGCTTGCGCCCGGGCCTTGGGTTTTGTCCTGCGTCGCCCCGCCATCCGGCGGGGCTGGCGACGGGGCGTCAACGTGTGTGGGGCGTGTCACCCGTGTTGAGCTCAGATGAGAAACTCAGGGGCTGGGAAGCAGACATCGAGCGGCCTTGAGAGGGTCTGTCGCTTGAAGGTTGACTTCCTGTCGCCAGCCCCGCAGGGGCGTCCCTGGACAAATTGTAGGCCCGGGCGCGAGCCCGGGTGGACCGTCAACGTGCGGATCTCACCCAACGAAGTCGACTCGCCGATCCCGACGTGTCCGTCATCGAAGTCGACTCCCCGATCCACCCATCCCGTAATACGAGCGTCCCTCCCCCTTGCGAAGCGAGGGGGAGGACAGGAGGGGGAGTTGCCGTGACCCTCAACGAAGTCGACTCGCCGATCTCCCCTTGTCTTCTTCACCTCCGACGTCGCCCCTGGCCGATTGCAATCGGCGTGGAGGGCGGCTAGTTTGCGCCCTCTTCGCCCGATCCCGGGCGGCGTACGGAGTTCAGGTGGGCGCCATGACCTCGCAAATGGACATCGAGGAGCTTGTCGAGAGTTTTTCCTTCTTCGATGAGTGGACCGACAAGTACCGCTACCTCATCGATCTGGGCCGCAAGCTGACCCCGCTGGATGAGAGCCTGAAGATCGACGCCTTCCGCGTCGAGGGCTGCCAGAGCCAGGTCTGGCTGGTGGTCGAGCGCGATCCCGGCTCCGAGCGGCTGCGCTTCCTGGCCGACAGCGACTCGGCCATCGTCAAGGGGCTGATCGCCCTCCTGCTGACCCTCTACTCCAACAAGACGCCCGAGGACATCCTCCAGGCCGACGTCGAGGGCGTCTTCTCCCGCATCGGCCTCGACAACCACCTGAGCCCCAACCGCCGCAACGGCTTCTTCTCCATGGTCGGCCGGATCAAGACGACCGCCGAGCAGCAGATCGCAGGCCGGGGTTGATCGGTAAGCGCTTGTCCTGACTTGTGAAAGTTGACCAGGGCGCCCTCGGCGGCGCCACCTGTCGGGCGAGCCGGCGCGCCCGGCGCAGGTCAGCGCAGCGCGCGGACCGTCAGGGTGTGGACCATCTTCACGGCGCCCTCGCGCCCGCTGTAGTAGCCGGGCGTGCGCCCTCGCTCGACGAAGCCCAGAGTCTTGTAGAAGCGCTGCGCGCCCTGGTTGCCCTCCCGGACCTCAAGGTGGACGCTCTCGATCCCCGCCGCGCGGGCGCAGGCCTCGTGCCAGTCGATGAGCCTGCGCCCGAGCCCTCGGCGCCGGTGCGAGGGCGCGACGGCCAGCAGGAGCAGGTGCGCCTGAAGGTCGCCGTAGCTGGCGATGGCGAAGGCGACGACGCGGCGATCCTCGCGCACGACGACGCCGAGCGTGTCCGAGCGCGCGAGCTGGCGTGTGACCCGCGCGGGGCGCCAGCTCCACCCCAGGCCCTCCTCGATCAGCGCCCGCGACATCTCGGCGATGGTCGTTGCGTCCGAGGCCTTCGCCCGCTTGATGATCAGCCCGTCCATTCGAAACCTCCAGGTCCGACAACAGCCCACCCACCCTGGCTCATCCGAGGTTGTCGAGGCTGAAGTGTTCGGCACGCGGGAAGAGCGCCCTGGCGTGGGGAGTAGGGGGCGCGAGGAGGTCAGCGAGCGATCTGGCGCGGGGAGATGAGGGACGCGAGGAGTCGGAGTGAAGGGGGGGTTGGTCGGCGGAGGGCGTGCTGGGAGTGAAGGGGGGGTTGGTCAGCGGAGGGCGTGCTGGCGGAGGGGGTCGAGGCGAGTGGCCTCCAGATCGTCGCGGTAGAAGAGGTTGTAGGTGTCAAAGGGGATCAGGCGGCCGTCGGGGTGGACGATGTGGACGCAGGTCTTCTTGATGCTGCGGACGTCGAAGTCGTGGGCGTCGATGAAGGCCATGATCATGACCCTGAAGAGGTTGGCGTAGCCCAGGGCGCCGGGGATCTCGACCTTCGGGAGGCAGCACAGGAGATCGCCGAGGGTGGTGGCCTGCGACTGGGGGGAGGCGGCGGTGGAGAAGAGGGACAGGAGGTGGTCGCGCACGGGGCTGTCTTTTTCGAAGATGACGGTGTTGGCGCCCTCCAGCAGGGCGTCGAGGGGGACGTAGCGGGTCAGGGGGTGGACCTGGCCGTCGATCTTGAGGGCGTAGGCCATGGCGAGGCTGTCGGGGTGGCAGGGGACGGGGATGAGGTCCTCGGGGGAGAAGAGGGAGGTCTGGGTCAGGATGTTGCGGCGGACCTCGGTCAGCGTGAGGCGGTCGCGGGCGGGATCGTAGCCTTCGGTGCGGCCGGCGTCCTGGATGGGCTGGAAGGTCACGCCCCGGACGCAGGGCTGGGCGAGGCCGTAGTCGATGATGGCGCCAAGCTCGTGGTCGTTGAGGCCCTTCTTGACGGTGACGACCAGGGTGACGGAGAGCCCGAGGTCATTGCAGCGGGCGATGGCCTGCTCGCGGACGGAGCGCAGGTCCGCGCCGCGGAGTTCGAGGAGCGCCTCGCGCTCGAAGGAGTCGAACTGGAGGTAGATTTCGAAGCCCTGCCTGTAGGTGGCCAGCCGCTGGGCAAAGGCCTCGTCGCGGGCCAGCCGGATGCCGTTGGTGTTGAGCATGAGGTGGCGGATGGGGCGAGCGCGGGCGGCGTCGAGGATGTTGAAGAAGGCCGGGTGGAGGGTCGGCTCGCCGCCGGAGATCTGGACGACGTCGGGCTCGATCTCGTTGGCGACGATGGCGTCGAGCATGGCCTCGACTTGCTCAAGGCTCCTGTAGGTCTGCCGCAGGGGCGAGCTGTCCGCGTAGCAGATGGGGCAGGTCAGGTTGCAGGCGTCGCAGATCTCGAGGACCGTCAGGCAGGAGTGCTGCTCGTGGTCGTGGCACAGGCCGCAGTCGTAGGGGCAGCCGTACTTGATCGGGGTGTTGTACCTCTCGGGTTGTTCGGGAGGTTTGATGAAGATCTCTCGACACTTTCGATAGTAGTCGACGTCGTCGGCCAGCAGCACCTTTTGCCAGCCGTGCTCGGGGCAGCGCTTGGTCATCACGACGCGGTCGTCTTCGAAGAGGATCTTGCCCTCGACCTTGCGGAAGCACTTTGAGCAGATCGAGATGACGGCGTCGTAGAAGAGGTAGGGGCGCTGGCGCTTGGACATGGGGCCGGTCCATGGGAGGGGCGGCGTCGGCGCCGCCGTGTGGATCGGGGCGGACAGTAGCGCAGGGGTCCGCATGGGGCAACAGGCGGCGAGGCGGGCTCGTCGGGCGGATTCGTCGGGTCGGGCTCGTCGGAAGGGCTTGTCGGGTCGGGCTCGTCGGGCGGGCTCGTCGGGGCGGGCCGTCGGTCAAGCTGAGTCGTCGCTGTGCAGGCGGTAGAGGCGCTGCTGGAGGTCGTCGCGGGCGCCTTCGGCGTGGGGGGGGAAGGGCGGCCTGAAGGTGAAGGTGCGGGCCTGGCGCTGGATCAGCCTCATGCGGGCGTTGATGCCCCAGCCCGAGCCTTCGAGGATGGCGCTCAGGTCGCGCTTGTGGAGCTTGATCATGGCCATGAGGGCGACCGGCGCGATGATCAGGAGGGCGAGCCCCATCAGGGTGAACATCACCGCCTCCCAGCCCATCTGGGAGATGGTCTGGGTCATGAAGGCCGCGGCCGATCCCATGGCGGCCAGCGCGATCCCGCCGCTGGCCACCATCCCGGCCTTCGAGGCCGGCGGCGCCGCGGCTGCGGGCGTGGGCGTGGGCTGAGGCGAGGGGGCGCTGTGGGGCACCTTCGCCAGGGTGTCCAGGGTGTCCTTCTGGATGGCCTTCTCGCTCTCCTCGGTCAGCTTCTCGATCCGGACCGAGAGCGCGCGCCCGAGCCGCTTGAAGGGCGCCACGATGGCCTCGATGAGGCTGATGGGGTTCTCGACGATGTGGACCACGGTGGCGAAGCGCTCGACGCCCTCGATGTCGCAGAAGATCCCGTGCTTGCCGACCTGGAGGTTTCCCCGGCCCCCCGAGGTGACCGGCACGGCGACCTCATGGAGCACCTCGCCCTCCCTGGCGCAGACCTCGACGTAGAGCACGAACATGTTGCTCATGTCGCTCAGCCGCGCGTGTCGGGCGCGATCGTGGACCTTGACGGCCAGATCAAAGCGGCGGCCGTCCATGATCAGCGTGCCCATCTCGAAGAGCGCCCGCCGCTTCGGGTTGTAGAGGTCGGGGAAGCTCACGAAGCTGTTGCACACCTCCAGCAGGTGAGCCTGGAAGAGGATGAGCTTCTCCAACAACCGGACGTCGTCCACGACAAGGGCATTGCGGTGGCTCTCGCGCAGCAGCGCACGCAGCCCCTCGACGGCCTCGTCGCCCTCGGCGGCGAGCGCCTCCAGGCGCTCGACTGGGATGTCGCCGACCGCGCCCTCGGGTCGGCGAGCGCGCCAGCCTCGGTAGGGAGCCAGGCGCTCGACGAGCGCCCGCCACCGGCTCGCCTCGATGGCCTCGACCGGGGCGCCGTCCAACTCGGCCAGCGCGGCGCCCAGCTCCCGCAGCTGGCCCGCGTAGGCGGGGTTGAGGGCCCCGCCGAGGGTCAGCGCGCCCCCCGGCTCGGGCCTCGCCAGCGGGCCGTCGGTCAGCAGGGCCTGGACCTGCCCCCGATCCGAGAAGTTGATCCGCCCGAGCGCCTCGCCGCTGGGCCAGATCGCCTCCGCGACGCGGGCGTCGAGCTCGACGGCCTGCGACAGGATGAAGTGTTGCTCGATCTTGGCGCCCAGGGCCTCGACCAGCGCGAAGATCCTCGCCGTCTGCGCGCCGAAGGGCGCGATCTGCGCCCCTCGCTCGGGCTGCCCTTCGCCCCACCATGCGATAAATGCCCTTGATTGTTCAAGAAAGTCATCCAGGCAGGCGTCCGTGACCCCGACCTCGCCGGTGAGGTGGTGCTTGCCGCCGCCGCAGGCCAGGATGTCCCGCATGAGCGCGGCGATCTCGGGCTGCTGGGCGGCGGCGGGCAGGACGTGGCCGGCCTCGCTGAGCCCGCGGGCCTCCTCCTGCTGGCGAACGGCCCGGACCTCGGCCAGCGTGATCTCCTGAGCACCGGCGCCGCGCGCGAGGATCTTGGCGGCCGCCTTGAAGGCGCGGTCGCCGTCGTCGACGCCGCGCTCGATCGCCTCGAGCTTGAGCGACCTGGCGCCATGGGTCACGCCCCTGTGATCCTTGAGGGTCGAGAGCAGCCAGCGGATCGAGGCCTTGATCTCCCGAGCCTGAATCCGCCCGTCACCCTCCGGATCGAGGTGCTTGAGGAGGTCCGGGTCGGTCCTGAGCGACTGCGTCGGCGCGCTCGTCGCCACCCAGTGCGCCTCGTCGAGTCTGGCCGCCATCGCCAGCCCCTCGGCGTTGGACAGCTTGAGGTGGTGGGCGCGGCCGTAACGTTCGAAGACAAAGCGGTCAGCGGCTTGGGTCACTTCAACTCCTTGCTCATCCACGACGGGGTCTTGTGCCCGGCGACGGAGCCTTCCAGCGCAGCCTTCAGCACCGCACCCACCCCCGGATGTCCTCGCCGTGGGCGTTGCGGTGGAAGGTGAGGTGCGGCCACAGCATGGCAAAGTCCCGCGGCGCGATCCACGGCGCGCCGATCTGCTGGATCGGCAGCGCGGCCGAGACGTCGCGCTGCGGCAGCAGGATTCGAAGCCGCAAGAGGGAGACCGTCGTCGGCCCGGTCAGGGGCACCAGCGTCAGGCCCAGCTCAAGCGCCTCGCCAGGAACCAGCCAGACCGTCGGGTGCAGCGCGAAGGGCTCCCCCCACGTCAGCTGCGCGCTCTGCCGGCCCTCGATGTTGGCCGTGATCCCGGTCGAGGTCAGCTGGAGCTGACCCCGCCGCCGCTGCCCCGCCAGCCAGCTCAACATCCCCTGGAGGCCCTCCGTGGGTGGCGCGGCGTAGAGCGTCATGTCGTGCCGCTGGACCAGAGACTGCGGCAGAGGAAGCGGCGGCGGGTCCGCGGGGGAGTAGCCCCGGCGGTCGGCCTCGGCCGCCATCGGGCGACGGCTGTAGAAGGCGCCCCGGAGCCCCGACGCCACGGCCGCGCCGCTCGCGAACCCCTCCGGCCAGCGCGTCTCCCGGTCCTCCGTCGCGCCTCGCCAGGACGCCCGCTGCGCCCCGACGACCCGCAGATCCGCCCCTTGGAGCAGCGCGCCGTCGAAGGCCGCCTCCTCCACCTGCGCGCCCAGCAGATCCGCCCCGCGCAGGTTGACGCCGCGCAGATCCGCCCCTTGCAGATCCCCGCGGCGCAGCGACGCGCCGCTCAGGTCCGCGCCCCTCAGGTCCGCCCCCTGGAGGTTGGCCCCCGACAGATCCGCCCCCGACAGATCCGCCTCGCGCAGATCCGCCAGGTGCAGCAGCGCGCCCTTCATCTGCGCTCCCTTCGCTCTGGCCCGCTGGAGCCTGGCCTGCTGCATCTGCGAGCGCGACAGGTCGCAGCCCTCCAGATCCACGTCGGCGGCCTCGGCGCTCTGGAGCGCGCTGCCCTGGAGGCTCGCCCCCGCGAAGCCCGCACGCGTCAGGTCGGCCCCGTTGAGCGCGCAGCGCACCAGCGCGCTCTCCCGGGCCTCGACCCCCCAGAGCCTGGCGCCGCTCAGATCGGCATTGCGGGCCTGGGTCCGCGCCAGCGTGGCGCTGGTCAGGTCGGCGCCGCGCAGATCGGCCTGATCAAGCCGCGCTCCGCTCAGATCGGCGTTGACCAGGATCGCCTTGCGCGCGTCGACCCGATTGAGCACCGCGTCGACCAGCGCGGCCCCCTTGAGCCGCGCTTCAAAAAGCGCCGCGCGCGTCAGATCGGCCTCGGCCAGATCTGCGCCCGTCAGGTCGGCGCTCGACAGATCCGCCTCCCTCAAGGCGGCGCCGCGCGCCGCCGCCCCGGCCAGATCGGCGCCCGCGAACGCCGCCTTGGGCCCGAAGGCGCCCGAGGTGCGGTGCGCGAAGCGGCTGGGCCACTGGGTCGATGCGTCGTAGAAGGCGCCAGAGAGCAGCGCCTCGTCGAGCGCGGCCTCCTGCAGCAGCGCGCCTCGGAGGTCGGCGCCTCGGAGGTCGGCGCCCTTGAACCTCGCGCCCTGAAGCGCCGCCTCGCGAAGACGGGCGCGCCTCAGATCGGCGCCCTCCAGCGTCGCGCCGGCGAGCACCGCGCCCTCCAGGTCCGCCTGTTCAAGCCGGGCGCGCCTCAGGTCCGCGCCCTCCAGATCGAGGCGGGCCAGCCGGGCCAGCGCCAGCGCGGCCTCGGGCAGGATCGTCGAGGGCCCGAAGGCGCCCTGGCTGGTGTGGGAGAAACCCTTGGGCCAGCGCGTCGTTCTGTCGTAGATCGAGCCGGCCAGGAGGGCGCCCTCAAGGACGCATTGGCGCAAGTCCGCGCCCTGGAGCGCCGCCCCTTGGAGGTTGGCGCCCTTGAGCATCGCGCCGCTCAAGTCCGTCCGGCGCAGATCAGCGCCGCTCAGGTCGGCCTCGCCCAGATCGGCCTCGCGAAGCCAGACTCCGCGCAGATCGGCGCCGCCGAGGTTCGCGCGGCGCAGGCTGGCGCCCTGCAGGAAGACCCCGCGCAAGATCGCGCCGGGGCCGATGGCCCCGCAACGGGTGGCGTCGAAGCCCTCAGGCCAGCGCGTCGAGGCGTCAAAGAACGCGCCGGTCAAGGTCACGCGCTCCATCTGCGCCGCGCTCAGGTCAGCCCCGCGCAGGTTCGCGCCCGCCAGCGAGGTGTCGGCCAGCGCGTCCCCCGCGAGCGCCACGCCCTGGAGGTCGACGCCCGGGCCGAGGGCGCCGCAGCGGGCTGGATCGAAGCCCTCGGGCCAGATCGTGGCCGCGTCGAAGCGCGCCCTGGCCAACTCGACGCCGTCGAACTCGGCCCCGATGAGCCGCGCGCCGCACAGGTTGGCGCCCCCGAGCCTCGCCGCCCTCAACGACGCGCCGGTCAGATCGGCCCGGCGCAGGTCGGCGCCGCTCAGATCTGCGCCGCTCAGGTCCAGGCCCCTCAGATCGGCCCCTTTGAGGACAGATCCGGGCCCGATGGCCCCGCTGGTCGCCCCGACGAAGCCCTCGGGCCAGCGCGTCGCGGCGTCGAAGGAGGCCCCTTCGAGCCTGGCCCACTGGAGGCTGGCGGCGCTCAGGTCGACCTGCCCCAGCCTCGCGCCGCGAAGATCCGCGCCGTAGAGATCAGCGCCGCGCAGGCTCGCGCCGGTCAGGTCGGCGCCCCGCAGCGAGACCTCGCGCAGGGAGCGACCGCCGAGATCGGCGCAGCGCAGATCCGCGCCCGGCCCCAGCGCGCCGCTCTTTGCCCAGGCGAAGCCCTCGGGCCACCGGGTCTCCCCATCGAAGCGCGCCCCCGTGAAGTCGGCGTGCCTCACTCTGGCCCCCTCCAGACTGGCGCCGCGCAGATCAGCGCCGCGCAGATCGGCCTCGACCAGATCCGACCCCGACAGCCGGGCGCCGCGCAGATCGGCGTTGGCGAGCACGGCGCCGCGCAGGATCGCGCCAGAGGCCCGCGCCTGCGACAGATCAGCGCCGCTCAAATCGGCGCCGCTCATGCTCACGTCGATGAGATCCTCGCGCGAGAGCTTGACGCCGGGCAGCGAAAGCCCTTCGAATATCGCCTGACCCTCCCTGCGACGTCGGAGAAAACCGTCCAGATCGATCGCGTCTCCAGGCTTGTGGGCAGGGTTGTCCATGAGCGAGGGATGATGCTGGAGGCCTCCCCAGCCGTCAAGTCGACTTCGTTGTCGGATACGTCGGGATCGGCGCGTCGACTTTGATAACGGGCAAGTCGAGATCGGCGAGTCGACTTCGTTGACGCACACGTCGGGATCGGCGAGTCGACTTCGTTGGTGCACACGTCGGGATCGGCGAGTCGACTTCGATGCCGGGCACGTCGGGATCATCGAGTCGACTTCGATGACGGGCACGTCGAGATCGGTGAGTTGACTTCGTTGGTGGACAAGGGGAGAGCGGCGAATCAGCAGAGATGACGGACACTTCGAGATCGGCGAGTCGACTTCGATGCCGGGCACGTCGAGATCATCGAGTCAACTTCGTTGGTGCACACGTCGGGATCGGCGAGTCGACTTCGATGCCGGGCACGTCGAGATCATCGATTCGACTTCGTTGACGGTCACGTCGAGATCAACGAGTCGACTTCGTTGACGGGCACGTCGAGATCGGGGAGTCAACTTCGTTGATGCGATCCGCACGTTGACGGTCCACCCGGGCTTGCGCCCGGGCCTTGGGTTTTGTCCCGGGTCGCCCCGCCGGAGGGCGGGGCTGGCGACGGGGCGTCCGTGTGCGGGGGGCGTGTCACCCGTTTTGTCCTCACAGG
>SYOX01000255.1 GCA_005804885.1 Pseudomonadota bacterium | reverse complement strand
GGCTCGGCGGAAGGACCGTGATCCCACCCATCGGAGTCGACCCGCCGCTATCGACGCGCCCTCCCGCCCGATCCCCCTCGGCGGAAGGACCGCGATCCCCTCCATCGGAGTCGACGCGCCGCGATCGACGCGCCCCGTCAATCTCAGAAGGTCACCAGGCTGTGGATCGGCCTACCCTCCAGCTTCGCGCGCCCACCCAGGAAGGACAGCTCCACCACGAAGGCCACCCCCGCGATCTCCGCGCCGAGCCCCTCGACCAGCTCACACGCCGCCGCCGCCGTCCCGCCCGTCGCCAGCAGATCGTCGATGATCAACACCCGCTCGCCCGCCTCCAGCGCGTCGGCGTGGATCTCCAGCGTGTCCGTGCCGTACTCCAGCGCGTAGCTCACGCTCCGCGTCGCCCGGGGCAGCTTGCCCGGCTTGCGCACCAGCACGACGCCCTTCTTCATCGCCAGCGCCAGCGCCGTCCCGAAGATGAACCCCCGCGACTCTATCCCCACGATCCTGGAGATCCTCTCGCCCTCATAGCGCGCCGCCAGCGCCTCGATCACGCGGGCGAGCGTCTCGGCGTCGTGCAGGATCGGCGTGATGTCCTTGAAGACGATCCCCGCGATCGGGAAATCCGGCACGTCCAGGATCGTCTCTTTCAAGTGCTGCTCAAGGCTCATGGCGCTCCACTCCCTGTTCCATGTCCGCGCGGCGCGCGGCGTGTTGATGACCCTTTGATGATGACCCTTCGAGGTCGCTCGTGCTCGACGTCTCTCGCAGATCGCCGCAGGCCGGCGCGTCACCCCGCGCCCGGCTCCCGCGCCGGCCCTCCGAAGATGGGCCAGCCGGCCATCGCCCCCATCGCCTCCTGGGCCGGCCCACGGAGTTGCACTGGCGTCACGCTCGCGGCGCCCTCCCCGATCGCATTGCAGTCCGAGCCCGGCAGGTCCCCGAAGCCCAGGAACTCCCCGCCGATCCAGAAGTAATCCCGACCCCTCGGGTCGGTTTTGCGCGTCACGGTGCGCCCGTAGTTCCGCAGGCCCAGCCGCGTCAGCCGCCACGGCGTCTCAGGCCCCGTCCCCGGCGGGAAGTTCACGTTGAACAACACCCCCTCCGGCACCGGGCGCGACAACAAGGCCTCGCAGAACTCGGCCGCCCGCGCCGCCGCCGCCCCATAGTCCGACCGCCTCGCGTCCACGCTGAAGGCCACGGACCTGGCCACGTCCATCAGCGCCGCCTCGCGCGCCCCGGCCACCGTCCCGCTGTAGATCACGTCGTCGCCGACGTTGACCTGCGAGTTGATCCCCGAGGCCACCAGCGCGGGCGGCCTGTCCAGCACGTGGTTCATCCCGATGTACACGCAGTCCGCCGGCGTCCCGCTGCACGCGTGCCACCCCGGCCTCGGGCTGCTCACCCTCAGAGGCTTGTGCAGGCTCAGCGCGTGGCTCACCGCCGAGCGCTCCCGCTCCGGCGCCACCACCACCACCTCCCCCAGCTCCCCCAGCGCCCCAGCCAGCGCCTCCAGCCCCGGCGCCGCGACGCCGTCGTCATTCGTCAACAAGATCAACGGTCTCAAGCTCAACTCTCCAGCACGTCCCGGGTCGGGCGAGATTGCAGATAGCGCAGCCGCTCGGCCTCGTCCTTGATGTGGCCCGCGATGGAGCGCACGATCCTGCGCGCCCGGTCCCTCGCGCGAGCCGACCCCTCGGGATCCAGCGCGCTCCCGATCCGCGCGTGCCTCGCCAGCACGTGCTCGGCCCCCTCGAAGCCCGCCTCGCCTACCCGCTCTACTGCCTCCTGGCTGCGCGCCACCGCCTCCGCCTGATCCCCCAGCTTCCAGTGCGCCTCGGCCACCAGCGAGGTCCCCATCGCCTCCACCCACGACAGGTGCGCCTGGCGACCGATGCTGGCCGCCTCCGCCGCGAAGCCCAGCGCCTCCCCGAACGAGGCCCTCGACCCCTCCTCCAGCTTCAAGCGCGCCATCCCCATCAAGCCGTGGCTCGTCAGGTAGATGTTGCTGATCTCCCGCGCCAGCCGGATCCCCTTGTGCAAGAGCGCCTCGCCCTCCCTCAAGCGACCCCGCGTGAAGTGCACCACCCCCAACGTCAGGAGCGCGTCGGCCAGCGCCAGCTTGTCCCGCGTCCGACGCGCCAGCCGCACCGCGTTGACCAGCGTCGAGTGCGCCCGCGCGACCTCCCCGTAGAGCATGTAGAGGTGACCCAGGTTGGCCAGCAGCGCCGCCTCGTCCCGCACGTGCCCCAGCGCACGGATCGACGCCAGCGCCCCCTCGTAATTCTCCCGCGCCCGGTCGTAATCGCCCAGGTTGGCGTAGAGCAGGCCCAGGTTCGTCCGCGTCGTGTGCTCCTGGCGGCGAAAGGGCTGCCCCTCGATGATCGACAGCGCCGTCTTGTACGCCTCCAGCGCCTCCGTCAGCCGACCCCCCTGCCGCAGCGTGATCCCCCGCGACACCAGCGCCGCCCAGAGCCCCTCCGTATCCCCCACCGCCTGAAAACACCCGATCGCCTCGTCGATCAACTCCAGCGCCAGCTCGTGGCGGCCCGTGTCCCGGTAGATCATGTGCAACAGCCGCAGCGCGCTCCCCACCGCGCGCTGGTCGTCGTGCTCGCGCGCCTCCTGCAACACCCCGGCCGCCATCGCCTCGACCTCCGCCAGCTCCCCGCGCTCGTAATTGAGCCGCAGCAGCCGACCCTGCACCTGCAGCCGCCGCCGAGGGCTGTCCGCCATCTTCAGCAGCGCCTCCAGGATCTCGCGACGCTCCTCCGGCCTCCCCAGCAAGGCCAGCGCCTGCTCCTTGAGGTCCAGCGCCTCCCGGTGGTGATCCCCGAAGGCCTCGATCCGCGCCAGCGCCTTGTCCACCAGCCGCAGACACTCGTCGCCCCCCACCGAGGTCATCGCCTGGTGCGCCGCCACCAGATACAGCTCCCCGGCCTGCTCCCCCTGGCCGGCCGCATCCAGGTGGTGGGCGATGTGCACCACGTCGACCTGGAAGAGATCGTCGCTGCGCTCCAGCATGAAGGTCGCGATCCGCTCGTGCAGCTCCGAGCGCTCAGGCTCGACCACCCCACGGCCGACCACCTCCGTCATCACCGAGTTCGGGAAGGCCCACTCCCGCTCACCCTCCCGGCCCGCCGACAAGCCCGCCGGGGCGCCGACCCGGCTCTGATCCTCGCGCCGCCGCCTCAGCGAGACCGAGTCGCGCATCTTGCGCCCCCAATCGTCCACCCGGTGCAAGAAGCCCCGCTTGACCAGCTCCTTGAGGTGCTCCATGACCGCCGCCGACCCCGGCTCGATGTCATCGCCCAGCACCGCCCGCACCATCGCCTCGCTGAAGGTCGGCCCGAAGAGGCCGCACCGCTGCAAGGTCTTGCGCACCTCCGGCGCCAGCCTGTCGATCCGGCTCGCGATCAACCCCTCGACCGTCGTCGGGATCCAGACCGCCTCGCTGTCCGTCGCGTCGAGCTGCAGCACGATCTCGCGCGGATCCTCCAGACCGCGCTCCGCGATCAACTCCACGAGCTCCTTGATGTAGAGCGGGTTGCCCCCCGCCCGCGCGATCAGCGCCTCCACCACCGCCTCGCTGCCCTCCAGCGACTCCGGCAGCAGCGCCCCGGCCAGCTCCCGCGCCCCCTGCGGCTCCAGCTCCCCCAGGCTCTCGACGCTCAAGCCGGGGCTGGCCAGCAGCCTCCCCCACGTCGCGTCGCCGACATCCGGCGGCAGCGCCGTCATCAAGAGCAATATCGGCGCCTTGAGCCGCTCCAGGGTGTCGGCCAGGAAGCTCAAGGTCGACGCGTCGATGTTGTGCGCGTCCTCGATCGCCATCAACATCGGCTGACGGCTCGCCATCGCCACCAGGAACTGCTCCAGAGACCTCACCAGCGCCGCACGCCGGCTCTCCGGCTCCAACCCCTCCACCAGGTTCCCCGGGATCTTCACCCCCAGCAAGAACGACAACCCGTGCACCACGAAGCGCTGATCCAGCTCCGACAGCTCCGAGAGCAGCTCCCCCGGCAGCGACTCCAGCCGCGCCCGCGCCCTCCTCAAATCCGTCGTCCCCTGCAAGCCCAGCAGCTCCAGCATCAAGCTCGTCAACGAGCCGTAGGCCGTGTCCTTGTCGTGCAGCTCCGCCACCCCGCGGGTCAGCGCCATCTCGCCCTGACCCTCCGCCAACCCCGCCAGAAACTCGTTGACCAGCGTGGACTTGCCCACGCCCTGCTCGCCCGTGATCAAGAGCGCCTTGACCTTCCTGTCCAGCAACACCCCCCGGTAGGTCTCCCGCAGGCTCTTGAGCGCCAGCTCACGCCCGAAGAGCTTCTGGTAGGCGTGGCGCACCTCCTTGACCTGATCCCTGGAGCTCTTGAGCCCGTCGATCCGATGCGCCGCCAGCTCCACCCGGCCCTCGTCCAGCTCAACCTCCACGCGCTGGATCGGCTCGGCCCTGTAGAGCCGACGCACCCGCCTGAGCACCCGGCCGCCGACCAGGATCTCTCGCGCCATCGCCGCCCTGGCCAGCGCCTCGGCCAGGTAGAGCCCCCCGCGGCCCGGCTCCTCGTCGTCGTAGGACCACGAGAGCCGCTGCGCGCCCGCCCCGTACGCGGGGCTCTTGCCCTCCGGCGTGAAGTCGAACTCCAACACCACCGAGCCCACCACCGCCCCTATCGACAGCTGCAGCGGCGACTCCAGGTTGAGGTTCATCGCCTCGACCGCCTCGATCAAATCCCAGGCCAGCTGGATCGCCCGCGCCGCGTCGTTCTCGCTGCTGACCGGCAGGCCCAGCGCCAGCGTGAAGCCCTGCTCCCCGAGCCGATCCACCAGCGCGTTGTTCTTGAACGCGATCGCCTCGACGATCCGCACGTAGTCCATCAAGACCTGCTGCCAGCGCTCGTAATGCGCCAGCCCCCGCAGCGTCGAGAAACCCCTCAGATCCCCGCAGACCAGCACCACGTCCTTGCGCTCGGTCTGCGTCAACGTCGGCCCCTTGGGCGCCTCCCAAGCCTCCGGCGCGCTGATCGCCGTCCCACCCCCGGACACCCGACCCCCCGACGGCGCCTCCGTAATGTGCGACCTCAACCCCGTGTCCGACACCAGCTCGTCCAGCAGCCGCTCCGACGTGTCCACCTCGACGCTCGCCGTCGGCGCCTGTGTCGACACCCGCGGCGCCGTATAACCCCCCACCGAAGCCGGCCTCGACCCTTCCCCCTCGCCCGCTCGCCCCAGAAACTGCGCCAGCGTCACCGAGTCCGCGATCGTCCCCGTCCCGAACAGGCACCGCGTCAGCGCGATCTGCAGATCCCGCGCCGTCGCAAACCTGTCCTCAGGCCGCAGCGACAGCGCCACCTTCAAGATCTCCCCCAGCTCCACCCCCACATCCGGCCGAATGGCCACGATGTCCGGCACCACTGCGTTCTTGACCAGCCGCATCGTCTCGGCCGCCGTCGTGTACGGAAAGAGCGTCTCCCCCGACAGCGTCTCCCACAGCACGATCCCCAGCGAGAAGATGTCCGAGCGCCCGTCGACCGCATCACCGCGCGCCTGCTCCGGCGACATGTAGCTGAACTTGCCCTTGATCTCCGACTCCCCGTCGCCGACCCCCGTCGCCTTGGCGATCCCGAAGTCCAGCAGCTTCACCCCCCCGTCCCGGCTGATCAGGATGTTCTGCGGCGACACGTCCCGGTGCACGATGTTCAAGGGCCGACCGAAGGCGTCGTTCTTGCGGTGCGCGTAATCGAGCCCCTTGGCCACCTCGATCCCCAGGTAGATCGCGTCCGCCACCGGGAAGGCCTCATCCCTGGCCTCCGTGGCCGACTGCAGCCGCGCCAGATCCGTCCCCTCGACGTACTCCATCGCCAGGTAGAAGTCCTGATCCACGCGACCGAACTCGTACACCTGCACCACGTTGGGGTGGTTCAAGCTCACCGCGATCTTCGCCTCGTCGATGAACATCGACACGAAGCGCGGGTTCTGCGCGTTCTCCGGCCTGATCCGCTTGATCACCACCTGCTTCTCAAGGCCCTCGGCCCCGAAGCTCCTGGCCAGAAAAACCTCCGCCATCCCCCCCGCACCGATGCGCGACGCGAGCTGGTATTTTCCAAACTCCTGCATCAACACCCCCCGTCAGACGGGGCACCCCACACCACCACCAACATCATCCTTCGCCTGAGATCCGACCGACTATACCCCGACCCCCTCTACCGGACCAGATCCTCCGCCGTCAGGTACAAGCGGGCTTTGACCCGATCACCCCTGATGCTCACCGTCCCCCCCGCGAACTTGAAGACCTGCAGCATCACCGCCAGAGGATCGTCCGGCCCGCCCAGCACGCCACCCGACAAGATCACCATCTGCATCCCAAGCTGCCCCTTCACGATCTCGTAGATCGCCGGCAGGTTCAAATGCAGCTGCCCATTGCTGGACACCTCGAAGCTCTCGCGCACCAGCGCCCTGCCGCCCCCCAGCGCCACCTCACCGCCGCCCGCCGCGATCCGGGGCAGCGCCCCCCTCAACCCCGCCCTGTTGCCGATCACCAGGTACTCCTTCACAAAAACAAAGCCCAGCTCCACCCCGGGGTCCGAGGTCGTGTGGATCTTCACGTCCAGCTCCCCGATCCGCTCCACCGTCGCCGGCCCCAGCACCTGGTCCGGGCCATCCTGCAAGAAGCCCAGCGCCATCCCCATCATCGGCTCCAGCGTCAAGGCCACGTCCGGCGTCGTCAGCCGCCCCACGATCACGAAGCCCGGCGGCACGAACCCCAGCTCCGGGCTCGGCAGCGCCCCGTCCGGCGCCGGCCCCGTGACCGCAAACCCGAACTCCCCGTCGAAGCTGTTCGTCAGCAGCTTCAACATGTGCTGCGCCTGCTCGTCGCCCTGACCCAGCCCCTGCATCAACTCCGGCTCCCTGGCCTCCAGCAGCTTGACGAGCTCCTTGACCGAGATCTGCACCCCCACATACCCCAGCGACTCCGCACCCAGCACCTTCGGGATGGTCGGCGGCCTGGACACCTCGCTGAAGATCGGCAGCACCGCCCGCGCCTCGGGATCCGGGAAGTCCTCCGGCCCCATCTCCATCTCCATGTTCACCTCGACGCCCGACGACAGATCCACCGTCCCGGCCACCCCCCTCGGCACCGAGTGCCCGCCCGTGACCATCGACCCCCACTCGTCGCCCTCCGTCCAATCCTTCAGCCACACGAACATGTCCTGCGATCGATCCAGATCCTTCGTCAGCGACTTGAAGGACAGCTCCTCCGTCAACCGACCCCCGCCGCCCGCGCCCCGCGCCGCAGCCTCCCGGACCACCTCCGCGCTCGAACCCAGGATCCCCACCCCGCCGGCCTGCAAGATGAACAACCCCGGCTCACCGTCAGGCTCCTCCACCAGCCTCAGGATCCCCTCGCCCACGGACTCAAAGTTCGCCGGCTCGCCCTCAGGGTCCAGCAAGCCCTTGGCCGCCTCGAAGAGCGCCCGCGCGTCCGTGTCCACGATGATCATGAAGGCCTTTTTCGACCCCTCATCCTCCGCCAGGTCGTAGACCACCATCGTGATCTGACCCTTGAGGTGTCTCTCCAGCAAGGCCAGGATCTCGTCCTGCCGCTGCACCTCGCGCTGGATCTCCGGATCGTTGAGCACCCGCTCCACGGTCTCCACCACGAAGGCCAGCGCCTTCGAATCCCGGATCGTCCGGGCGCGCTCCGGGATGTGCCGCATCGAGACGACCATCATCGCCTCCGACCCCACCAGATCCAGGTGCTCCACCCCCGTCTGCGAGGCCAGCGACCCGTCCTTGGACTCACCCCGGCCCGTGCACGCCGTCGCCATCATCGCCAACGCGACCACCAGCCACGCCGCGCAACGCACCCCTTGATTCCTCATCGCTCGCCTTCCTGATCCTTCCGACGCTGCCCGCGCCGCTGTCTGTGCCAAAGCCCGGCGCGAAGATACCACGCAGATCCCCTCAACGCGATCCCGCCCGCCTCTCTTTCACCCACCCCCAATCGGCCGCAAACAAGACGCCGCCGACAGGTCTGCCGACCCCCACATCGCCGACGGGTTTGCAGCCCCAAAGCCGCCGACGGGTTTGCCGGACCCACACCGTCGCCGACGGGTTTGCCGGCCCACACGCCCCCGACGGGTTTGCAGCCCCCACGGCACCGACGGGTTTGTAGGCCCCGACGCCGTCGACGGGTTTGCCGGCCCCCACGGCACCGACGGGTTTGCCAGCCCCCACGCCGCCGACGGGTTTGCCGGACCCTGATCGGGTCCGGCTGCACCGCGCGGCTACTCTGTTTCGCCCCTGACGGGGCTCTAAAATGCGTATCCCGTCTTGGTGAGATCGAAGGACCGAGATGGTTTGCGGCCGCGAGGCGCCAGACAACAACCGACCGATTGGCCTTGTCGGTCCGTTGTCTCATCCGCCCCGCCCCATCGGGGCGGCTCGGTAATTGGAGCCCCGGAGGGGCGAGACGCCGTCGGCATGATCGTAGCCGCGTGGTGCAGCCGCGACAGCGGCAAACCCGTCGGTCCCCGGAAGGACCGTGCGTCCACCCAACGACGCCGACCCGCCGCCATCGACGTGTCCGCCCAACGACGCCGACCCGCCATGATCGACGTGCCCGTCAACAACGCCGACCCGTCATGATCGATTGTTCCCGACGGGGTCTTGTGCCCACCCAACAACGCCCCATCGCCGGAAGGACCGCGCGTCCGCCCAACAACGCCGGCCCGCCTTGATCGACGTGCCCGCCAACGACGCCGACCCGCCATGATCGACGTGTCCGCCCAACAACGCCGACCCGTCGGGATCGACGTGCCCGCCAACGACGCCCACCCGTCGGGATCGTCTTGTCCCACGATCGTCGGTCCCCGGAAGGACCGCGCGTCCGCCCATCGGAGCCCACCCGTCGGGATCGTCTTGCCCTGCGACCGTCGGTCCCCGGAAGGACCGCGCGTCCACCCATCGGAGCTACGGGGTTTTGACCGTGAACGTCGTGTGGAACACGTCCGCGGGGTCCACCTGTGCCTTCACCTTCTGCAGGGCCGCGTACCTGGCCGGCGAATCGTAGAATCGGGCCCGCGTGTCGGGGTTGTTCATGTCGAGCTGCGCCCCGTGGGTGCCGGCGTCCTCGTAGGTGCCCCAGAACATCCGCTTCGTCTCGCCCGGCAGGTAACGGTTCCACAGGGCCAGCATCTCCGCCTGGAAGGCCTCGGCGACGGCCTCGTAGCCCTCCTCGTGGAACACATCGAACACGATCTGGACCAGCGCGTCGCGTTGCTGCATCGCGGTTGTCGGCCCGGTGTTCTGCGCGAACTTGCCCCCTCCGATGACGTTCTGGAACACCACCTTCGTCTTGTCGTGGCGGTTCACGCGGTCGACCAGATCCACGAAGCGGGCGCAGAATTCGGGAGGCATCGGAACGCGCGTGACGTACACCGACTTCTTGTACGGCAAGCTGAACTCCCGGCCCTCAGGCATGCCCCCGAGCACCCCGACGCTGCGTACACCGTCGTCGATCAGGACGGAGAGCGGGGTCGGGCCATCCGGACTGTTCAGCGTCAAGTCCATGACCTTGCCGGTCTGGCGGTCGAGCCAGCTGACCTCGCCTGCGATGGCATTGATGGCCGCCTGGATGATGGGGAACCCCTCGGCGGTCAACGCGCTGGTCTCGATAAGCAGCGTCGCGGGCCGAAGCGTCGAGTGGGGAAGCAGCTCCACCTCGCTCGACACCACCGAGACGAACAGGTCGATGTCCGAACGGAGCTCTCCGGCATGCACGGCCTTCGACCAGAGTCGCACCTGCTCGAAGGCCTCGGCCCATCCGCTTCGGTTGTAAGGGAAGGCGCGCGTGATGCCTCCGCTCTCTGGATACGTCGAGTCGTGGACGACCTCGAACGTGATGGACGTGATCACGCCGAAGCTCCCGGGTCCGCCGCCGAGCACGGCGGCGAACACCCCGTCTGTGGGCGCGGGGTTCGCCGTCGGGATGGGGTAGGTGCGCTCCTTCCACCCTCCGGGACCACCGGTGACCATGGTGAACTCGCGCACCCAGTCCAGGGTGAGCCCGAGCTCACGGGTCTGGTGACCCACGCCTCCCGTCTGCGTGTGCCCGCCGAGCCTCACCAGCGGGCACTCGCCGTGGGGGATCGAGACGTGCGCGCCGACCAGCGCCTTGGACAGGTCCATGAGTGCGGTCGAGGGCCTCACCGTGACCCGGGTCTTGGCGGCGTTGAAGGTGACGCCGGCGAGGTGCTTGAGGTCGATCAGCACGGTGTCGTCGCCACCGGACGACAGGCCACAGTACTGGTGACCGCCAGAGCGCGCGACGACCTTCTTGTTCTGTTGCGCTGCCCAGGCAACCGCCGACACGACCGAGGCGCTGTTCTCCGGATAGCACACGAGGAAGGGCGTCATGCGCGCGCGAACGACCGCCTCGGGAAACGACGAGACCGCGTACTGCTCAATGGACTTGCGGTAGGCCCGATCACCAGTCGAGCGCAGGAAGACCTCGCCGTCGAAGCCCGGGATCGGTCCTTGGGTGTGCGTGGGTGCGAGAGCGGTCGTCGCGCCCGGGGTCGCCCATCCCATCCTCACCTTCGAGGCGGATCGCACCAGCGAGGCGAGCAAGACTCCCGCGGCGGCCGGAAGCATCGCCCGTCGCATCAACGACCCTGCGTGAAGCTCCACCCAGGCCCCCCGTGCCAGCAGGTCGTCGACCTCCGCGATGAAGCCCGTCTCGTCGCTCGACCACCTGGCGTCCGATTCCATGTGGTCCAGGACCTCGCCCGCCGCCGGGCGGCCGAGCCCCGAACCGACCCATCCGCCCAACGTCGCACCCGAGCCATGGAGGATGTCGGACCAGAGGAGGTTCGCATGGGCGGTGAAAAGGGCCCGCTCCACGAAGTGTCGCGTCCGATCGCTGAGCTTCTTGTCCTGCCCGGTAGCCCGGATGATGTGGTCCTGCCCGGTGGCCCGGATGATGATGAGCCTCGCCCCGTAAGCGCCCGAGGATGCGCGCAGCGTGAGGTCCACGCCTCGAAGCGGGCGCACAAACAGCTGCTTGCAGAGCAGCCCAAAGGTCGCCGACGTATAGGGCATCATCCAGACGCCGAGCCAGCGGTTGCGGCCGTACTTCGACCATCTGGCGGCATCGAACACGAGGCTCGTGATCGCTCCGCTGGGATTGCGTCGAAAGCGCCGCCACTGAGCGGCGTCCAGGGTGTTGACCTCTCCTTCCAGAGAGACCACGACGGCTTCGACCACGCCGCGCCAGAGCGGCCAGCGGCGGCTGACGCTCTTGGGGAAGGCGAGTCGGCGGTCGCCGAGGACCGCGGAGGCGAGACTCTGGCTCGGATCGTCCGGCAGCGGGAGAAACAGGGCCCGATGTCGGAGCGCCGTCGCCAGCTCGCCGACCGTGGTCGCTGGCCCCACCCGAATGCGCTGCAGGTCGATGTCGATCGACTTGAGCGCCTCAAGGCTCAGGACGGCGGCGTCGGGATCCGTCACCATATCCCCGGTGTTGATCGCCTCACCACTCCGGATGTGGATCGTCCGACCACACGCCGTGGCGGCCTCGAGGGCGGCGACCACGTCGTCCGAGGAATCGGGGATGAGGACAGGGGGTCTTCCGGTGAACTCCGCGTGGGCGTGGTGCTGGTGGGTGATGCGTCCTTTGAAAGGATTGCCTTGGGAGCTTTGCGCCATGTGTTCGACTCCAGGTCATGTGGGTGTGTGCAGCAATGGTCCGGTCAGTTTTTGAGACCTGAGGCAGGGAGGTCCAAAGGCAGGGTACCCAGGGTAAAGGGACAGCTGCCAACCCAACCCCTGCCCATCGGTGCCCGTGACTTTCGTCGAACAAATCCTGAGCCAGATGCCCGCTCTTGCCAAGCCCCAGCGCCATTTCATCGCCAGCCTCATCACTGTCCTGAGTCTCTTCGTCGGCAGAGCCACCATGACCAACCTCCCACTGGAACCGCCTCCAGCGGGTCGGTCGCCGCAAGGACCGCGCGCCCACCCATCGAAGCGGATAAAATGGTCTTGTCATCTGCTGAATTCTTGCGGACTGAGGTTGCAGCGAGGTAGGCTTTCTCACCACACAGGGCAAGGAAACGAAAGGAGGTCGTCTTGCAACTCCCACCACCCGAAACCAGCTTTCGCAAGAAAGTCCGCGCGGGTCGCTACACGATCCGAAAGCTGATCCGCTTCAAGCGCCAGGAGCTGGCCAACGAGCTCAAGGACATCAACGCCGCCCTCAAGGCCGACGGCCGCAACTGGGAGGACAAGGAGGACGACACGATCGACGCATACGCCGATCGAGACGCCGTCGACGACACCCTGGACGCCAGCACCCAGGACATTCGGGTGGAGCTGGCCGGACGAGGCCGCAAAGCCTCCACTGAGGCGCCCTACACCGACGTCTTCCACAGCGGCGTCGGCCACTACACCGAGGCCACCCTCGATCTGGAGGTCGAGCGCTACATGGAGCTGGTCCAGAACATCTCGACCGCGCTGCCCGAGGACGACCCCATCCGCGTCCAGAAGCTCCCCGTGATCGAGGCGGCCATCGACGACTACAAGCGCGCCGACGAGGCCGTCACCAAGGCCGAGATCGAGGTCACCATGGCCCGGCTCGCCCTCAAGAAGACCGAGGCCTCCTGGGCCCGCGTCATGGAGAAGATCTACGGCCTCCTCATCGCCGAGATCGGCCTCAAGGCCGCCGATCGCTTCTTCAGGTAACCCCTGGCCGCGCTCCCCTCCAGGCCGACCCTCCAACGGCTCTGGTCCAGGCTGTGATCATGCGTGCCGCCCGCCCGCCCGCCCCAGGCTCGCGCCTGGGGCTACAAACCCAGGGACGCCCCTTCGGGGCTCTCGACGGGCTCCGGGTAAGCCCGCAGCATCGTTTCGTTCGGCTCGATGCCCTCAATATGGAGGGGCGCTTGTGTGGGGTGACACGCCCCACGCCCGCTGACGCCCCGTCGCCAGCCCCGCAGGGGCATCCCTGATCTGTAGCGCCGGGCGCGAGCCCGGGGCGGCGAGCGGGCTTCCAACCCCCGCTCATCGCGATCCCCGGCGAAAATCCCACCTCGGAGCTCCTTTTCGGCCTTGCGGCTCGCCACAACACCGCGCCGGAGCTCCTTTTCGATGTTGGGACGCGCTCCAACACCATCCCGGAGCTCCTGCGCGGTGTTGGGACGCGCCCCAAGACCATCCCGGAGCTCCTTTTCGATGTTGGGGCGAGTCCCAAGACCATCCCGGAGCTCCTGCGGGCTCTTTTGTGGCCTCAAGGCGCCGAAGCGGGGTTGTCGGAGCGCGTCGGTGCGGGCACAGTGGCGAGTCTGTTGTGAAGCGACGCGCTCGCGTCGTCGGGCGTCCGGTGGGCGTCGATCCGGCGGCGAGGATGTGAGGTCGAGGGGAGGGGGTCAAGATGACGAAGATCACCACGCGCGTCGCCGTGGCGCAGTTCGCCTATCCGCCTGCGGCATTGCCAGATCCGCACTCGTGCCTGTCCACGCCGGTCTCCTCGTTCGAGACGGGCGACATCCTGGCGGGGATCCCGGACACCTTCGCCGAGCGAGAGGCGGCTCTGCGTGATCGGCTCGGCGCGGCCTGGGCGCGGCAGGAGGTGGCGCGGTCGGCGGGGCTCAGGCCGCGTCGTCCGGGGGCGTCGGCGCGGCGGCCTGGGCGATCGCAAGCGGCGATCCGTGCCAGATGGAGCGGTTGCTGGCCTTGAACCAGGCGCCGGGCATGCTGTCGACGACCAGATCCTCGGCGCTGACGACGTCAAAGTTGCAGGCCCCGGAGATCTGGGTGGCGAAGGTCGACTGCCGGAAGCTCAAGGCCACCGTGTAGGCCTCCGGGTGCTTGTTCATCAGCCACAGGGCGACCCGCAGGTTGTTGCCGTCGTCGTTGGAGCCCAGCACGAAGACCGGCTCCTTGATGCCGGGATCAAAGTGCGCCTCGGCGCGCTCCCAGACGTTCGGGTCGGCCATGTCCCCCTCGATGATCTCCAGGCGGTACCCCCCCTTGAAGCCCACCTGCTCGTCGAAGACCGCGGTGTGGAACTTCGCCCGCGTGTCCATCACGATCACGGTCTTGAAGGTGCCGATGGCGTGCTCCTGAAGCTCGGCCAGGATCGTCTGCCCGAAGCGCCCGAAGCCCGCGATCACCACCAGATCCGCCGGCTCGGTCCTGTCGAAGTGCTCCAGCATCCGGGTCGTGACCAGGTGCCGGGCGGCGATGTGGTGCGAGTTGAAGATCTGCGAGCGGCTCAAGACCCCGCTCTTGTTGAGCAATCTCAACATCGTAATATCCGACACGTGCAGCACCGTATCGGGCGCAAGCTCAGGCCACTCCGCCCCGATCTTCGAGGCCGCCTCCATGTTGGTGAAGTCATTGCCCGTCAAGAGCATCAGCCGTCTGGCCCTGTTCAGGTTGAGCGACTCCAGCACCGCATGGCTTGAGATGTCCCCCTTGACCAGATACGCGCCGAAGTGCTTCTCCACATCCACCGCGTCGAGCAGGTCCGCGCGCGACTCCACGATCACCACCGGCGTGTTCGGCGACTCCGCCCGAAGCCTCGCCAGGTAGAGCATCGTCAGCCGCCCGGCCCCCCCGATGACCACGTGCCCCTTGATCCGCCGCAGCGCCCACGCCTGCGGGTTGAGCGTCCTGACGATGGCCTCGATCACCGCCGACAACGTGATGATCGGACACAGGAAGTAGGCCGTCCACAAGAGCGAGAGCGCCAGATTGGAGCCCCCCCTGGGCACCCCCAGATCCATCCCCCCCAGCACGAACAAGCCCAGCGTATAATAGACGTGCGTCCAGATCCCCGCGTCCTCGACTCCCATCCTGTCGCTCACCCCCGCGCCAAGCTGGAAGCCGAGGAAGCCCACCATGAAGGCCATCGCCAGCAGCATGGAGCGCCACCTGAACCACCGCCACAGCTTCGTCATGGAAGCCCTCTCGACCACTGACAGGAGTTCTACCATTCCCCACCGCTCCCCACCGCGCCAACCCCGATCTCCAACGACGCTCCTCTCTACACCACCTCCCCATCCCCTGAAAGAGCCCCGCCAACGACGATCGCCCCACGCTCCACGCCCCACGAGCGCCCCAGGCCCCACGGTCGCCCTCACGCTCCTCGCGCCGCTCCACGTTCGTCGATCGCCCCACGCTCCTCGCACCGCCCCCGTTGGGGACGGGCTCGTCGGGTGGGGCTACAAGTGCGGGTGGGCTGCGCCCTGTCGGTCGCAGGCCAGCGAACGGCCCAGGTCGACACCTGAGGGCGTAAAAACCCCAATCCACAGGCCCACTTCGACGCGCTAATCCGGCCCTTCGATCCGCTCTGGCCCGCCCGCCGGCCTGCGCCCACCGGGCGCAGCCCCCCCGCGCATCCAAGCCCCACCCGACGAGCCCGTCCCGAAGGGCGGTGCGAGGAGCGTGGGGCGATCGGCGGGTTGCCCGAGGGCGCTGCCCGCGCTATCTTGCCGCCGCCGAACCCGCTCAGGGAGCCTCCATGCCTGCTCTTCACGGATTCTTGATGATCCTCGCGATCCTGGCCGCGCTGGCCTCGTCTGGGTGCGAGGGGTCGGGTGCGGGCGTCAGCCCCGAGGCCTTGCCGGCGTGCGAGAGGGCCTGCGCGAGCGAGCCGCCGGGCATCTCGACGCTCGCGATGGACAAGCGAGGCTTCTGGACCTTCGCGGCCGGGGTCGAGGCGCCGACCTTGAAGACGGCGTCGCTGGACGAGGCGCTGGCCGAGATCGATCGCCTGGACGCCCACGTCGCGCAGAAGCTCGGCCTGCCCAGGGCGGGCATCCTCTACCTGAAGTGCGCCGCCGAGGTCGACGCCGACCGGATCGCGAGCCTCCTTGAGCACCCCGGCGCCGAGCGCTACGTGATCCTGGCGCTCGCTGGCCGCTCGCCGCAGGGGGTCGGCCACGCGCCCGTCAAGCTCTGGAGCGCCGCGCAGGCCCGGGCCGACGTGGAGCGAGGGGTGGTCGAGGCGCTCACCGATCCGAAGGCCATCCAGCCCTGCTCGGAGTCGCTGGCCACCGCGTGCCCTGTCCTCCTGGCGCCCGTCGACGGCCGCTCTTGCGCGGACCTCGTGGCGCTGGCCGACGCCGCCGCGCTCAAGGGCCGCGCCCTGGGCTTCGTCGCCCGCCCCTGAGCCGCCGCGCCGCCTCTCGCGATGCTTCTTGAATGGATTCGCCCGCGCCCGTTGTTGTCTGTGCGCTTTGGACGAAGGCTGCGTCTGCGGGCGTGGGCGGGCCGCCTGGGTGGGCCCACCGCGCGTTGCGGCTTGTGCGCGGCGGCGTAAAGGTGCAGGATTCCAAGTGTATTCAAGAGGGCGTCGGAGGTCGACATGCGATCCTGGGAGAGCGTGGGGAGGAGGTCGGAGGCGATGTCAGGGCGGGTCGTGTTGGAGGGTCCAGCGGGGAAGGGTGGGGCGAGCCAGGCCAGCTCGTCCTCGGGGAGGGCCTTGTGGCGCGGGGCGGCGCTGATCCTGGGCGCGTGGCTTGCCTGGGCTGCGGCGGGGTGCGCGGGTCAGGCAGAGAAGGTCGCGCTCAAGAGCGATGAGGATGAGCTCCGGGGCAGCAAAGCGATCGGGGGCGTGTCGGCGGGCGGGTCGACGGGGGAGGTCAAGGCGTCCTACCGGGCGTCCTACGCGCTGGTGGTGGGGATCAACGGTTACCCGAAGGCCTCGCGGCTCAGCGGAGCGGTGCGTGACGCGCGGGAGGTGCAGCGGGAGCTGGAGCGGCAGGGCTTCAAGGTGGAGGTGTTGCTGGACGCGGAGGCGACGCGGGGCAACATCCTCAAGCGGCTCGACGGGCTGTTGAGGGAGAAGGTGGGGCCGGACGATCGCTTCGTGATGTATTTCGCGGGTCACGGGCACACGGTGGGCGACGAGGGCAATGCCATCGGCTTCCTGTTGCCCTTCGAGAGCGCCTTTGAGGACGTGACCTTCACGGGGATCTCGATGGGGGAGGTGCAGGACCTGTTCAAGATCTCGACGGCGCGGCACGCGATGTTCATCGCGGACGCGTGCTATTCGGGGCTGGCGCTGCCGAAGATGCGGGGGGAGGCCAAGGCGGACGTGCAGGTGCCGGGCTACCTCCAGCGGGCGGTGCAGGAGCGGGCTCGGGTGGCGCTGGTGGCCGGATCGAGCGATCAGCAGGTGTTGGACAACTGGCAGGGGCACGGGCTCTTCACCTACTACCTGCTGGCGGGCTGGCGAGGGGGGGCCGACCTCAACGGCGACGGGGTGGTGGCCAGCCAGGAGCTGCTGGCCTACGTCGAGGATCGGGTGAGGCGCACGGCCTACGAGGAGTTCGGAGGGCACGCCCAGGTGCCGCACATGGCCAGGGCCGGCGAGGGCGAGATGGTGTTCGTGGGCTCGGCCCTGGTGGTGGACGGGGAGGGGGCGGGCGACCCCGAGCTCGCGCCGGAGGTCCCCGCGCTGGACGTGGGGCTGGTGTGCGACGGGATCGAGGTGTGCCGGGAGATCGGCGAGCGGATCCATTATCAGGACAGGCCGATGCAGGCGGTGCCCTTCTACGAGTTCTCGTGCGACGGCGGGGACGGGGTCTCGTGCGTGCGGCTCGGGGAGATCGAGGAGCGGGTGCTGGGGCGCGTCGAGCGGGCCATGGAGCTCTACAAGGGGGCGTGCGATCAAGGGCTGGCCGAGGGCTGCGTGCGGCTGGGGCTGCTCTATGAGCTGGGGCCAGAGGGCGCGCGCGATCTGAAGGCGGCGGCGGGCTACTTCCGGCAGAGCTGCGACAAGGACGGGGAGGGGAGCCTGGGGTGCGCGGAGCTTGCCGAGCTGTGCAAGGACGAAGCACAGCCCGGCTGCGCCTCGTGCCTGTCGGAGGCGAGCTTCTCGGTGGCCGGGGGCTGTCAGTGCATGTCGGGGGCGGCCTACGTGGAGGGCCGGGGGTGTCAGTGCTTTGACGGCGCGCTCTACGATCCGTCCTGCGGCTGCAAGTGCCTGTCGGGGGCGATCTACGTCGACGGCCAGGGGTGCGCTTGCGGCGGCGGGATCGCGTACAAGCCGGGGGAGGGCTGCCAGTGTCCGGGGGGCACGCGCTATTGCAATGGGTCGTGCATTGGGCAATGGGCCTTCTGCGTCGACCCCGGTGGGAAGGGGGCGGACTACAAGACGCCCCGTGTCGTCCAGATGCTGACGAAGCGGGAGGTCATCGTCGAGCTCAAGCGGCACGAGCGCTTCTTCGAGGCTTGCGGGGAGCGAGCGGGGGTCAAGGGCGTGTCGCTGGATCTGGAGTTCGGGGTGGAGCCGTCGGGCAGGGTGAGCTCGGTCGTCAACCACGGCGAAGAGGCGCCGGGGGCCCTGGTCGAGTGCGTCCGAGCGCGGCTGTCCAAGATCCGCTTCCCGGCCAGCGACATGGGCATCGATGCGCTGCGCCGGACCTTCGAATTCTAGAACGCTGATTGGTTTGACGCCCATCGTTCCCTCGAACCGCTCAGCGTCCTGGATCGGAGGGGGGTCAGGGGTCGGGGGTGGGGGGATCGTTGTTGTCGTCGAGGGCGAGCGAGAAGTCGTCGAGGTGGCGCAGGACGTTTCGGATGAAGGTGGGGCTCGGGGGGTAGCGCGAGGCGACGGGGTGCTCGGTGCGGTAGTCGGCGATGATGGCCTCGACGACGCTGTCGGGGGCGGGGTCGAGGTTGGTCTTGCGGCCCTGGGCGTGGATGGCCCGCACGGCGTCAAAGGCCAGGCGCGAGAAGGGCTTGTTGATGCACCAGAGGTCCTGACCGGCGCGGGCCAGCTCGACGCGGGCGAAGAGCGCCGGCAGCTCGATGTCGAGGATGTCGCAGATCAAGGTCAGGCTGAAGCCGGTGCTGGAGACGGAGTTGATGAGCTTCTCGGCGTTGGCCAGGCCCCCGAGCTTCATCATGGAGCGGTGGATGAGGTGGGGGAGGTGGACGTCGACCCAGTCGTGGATCAGCGCCAGGCTCGACCCCTCGCGCAGCTTCTCCATCGTCCGGCTCTGGATCTGCCGAGCCCGCTCCCGGCTGATCCCCAGCGCCTCGCCGGTCTCGCGCAGGGTCAGCTCCTTGCCCTGCAGCCCGTAGCGCTTGTTGATCACGTCGCGCTCGCGGTCCTTGAGCGGGCCGACGATGGCCTTGAGCAGGGCCGGGGGGGTCAGCCGCCGCTGGGTCACGCTCCAGAGGTTGCCCAGCATGAAGCGGTAGACGCGGGCGAACTGCCCCAGGATGCGAAAGAGCTCCCCGACCGAGCGCTCGCCCAGGTTGCGCATCTCCAGCAGGGCGGCCTGCGAGGCGAGCACCTCCCCGACCGTGTCCAGCTCCGCGCCTTCGAGGGCGCGCAGCGTGCGGGTCGGGATCGACAGGTAGATCAGGCGCGTCTCGATGTAGGCCGGATCGAAGACCTTCGGCGCCTTGAGCGCGAACTCGGCCTGGACGACCGGGGAGTAGGCCAGCAGATCCCAGTTGAACTTCTCGACGAACTGCTGCTCGGCCTTGAGCTGCTCCAGCGCCGCCGTGATCGAGGTCATGTCGTCGGGCGTCAGATCCTTGTGGATGTGATCGGGCCTGACCACCAGCCGCTCGGCGTCCTGGGCATTGCGCACGCCGATGTGGTGGAGCTTGGGCAACAAGTCCGCGAGCGACAGGAGGTTCTGGATCGGCACCATCGCTAGAGACAGGTTGAGCAGCATCCGGGTTCCTTGCGAGTGACAAGAGGCTCCGCCCACATTCCACATTCTGTGCCAACGCCCGTCTCGACGTCAAGTGGCCCCGGCAAGCGGGCTTTCTGGGACAGGTTCGTTCAGTGAAGGCTCCAAGCCCCACGAGCGCCCCACGCTCCTCGCACCGCCCCCGTTGGGGACGGGCTCGTCGGGTGGGGCTTGGATGCGCGGGGGGGCTGCGCCCTGGCGGTCGCAGGCCAGCGCACGGCCCAGGTCGACACCGGGGGAGTGAAAATCCCAATCCGCAGGCCCACTTCGACGCGGTGATCCTGCCCTGCGATCCGCTGTAGGCCGCCCGCGGGCCTGCGACCGCCAAGGCGCAGCCCACCCGCGCTTCCAGCCCCACCCGACGAGCCCGTCCCCCCTTGTGGGGGGCGGTGCGTGGAGCGTGGGGCGCTCGTCGAGCGTGGGGAGATCGTGGAGCGTGGGGTGCTCGTCGTTCGTGGGGCGGATCGAGGAGCGTGGGGCGATCGACGAGCGAGGGGCGGTGCCAGGAGCGTGGGGCGGGGGTTTCCAATCCTGGTCGAGGCGCTATACTCCCTCGGCTACGAGAAAGAACCGGGAGCGTCTCCTACCCTCTGGACCCAGGTCAGAAGCCATGATCCTCAACCTCCACCGCAACCTCCTCATGACAGGGGCGCTCCTGTGCGCCCTGCCCACCACGGGGCTGGCCCAGGAGCCAGGGGCTGAGGGGGAGGATGGCCCGCCAGAGGTGCTGGTCACCATCCCCCAGGTGGAGGCGCCGATCCAGGGGGAGCCGGGGGAGTTCATCCCGTCGGGGGGTTTTGAGGGGGTGCTGCTGTCCTCGGGGGTCCGGGTGCTCGATCTCGACAGCGGGGCGGTCTTCTTCGAGCCGAAGGACAAGGACGAGGCCATTGTCACCCGCGCGATCCAGTGCCGCGTGGGCAAGGCCCCCTACCTGGGGTGCGGGCTGGTCGGCGCCGAGGTCAAGACCAGGACGTTCAAGGTCACGGAGAGGGTGAGCGAGCGCACCGTCGAGGTCGAGAAGACCGTGACCTGGGAGCGGCATCGGCTGGGCTTTGGCGACAACCTGGGCAACTTCGTCGAGCTGGCCACCCAGGAGGACTCCGTCCCCTCGGTCGACGACCCCTCGGTGGGGACGCGCTACAGCTTCGACGTGCTGGGGCTCTTCGTCGATCTCGACGACACGCCACACCTCTTCTACACCCTGACGAGGACCGTCACGAGTCGCGGCAAGGGGAACGCCCTGGTGTCGGAGTCGACCTCCGAGACCTTGTTGTGGGAGGGCAAGTCGCCCCGGCCCTTCGCCTTCGGGGGCGGGCAGCCCATCACCGCGGTGCGCCGCGACAGCGGCTCCGGCGTCGGCCACCCCACCCGCACCAACCCGCTGCTCCAGTTCGCGCGCGTCAAGGGTCGGCTGTGCATGGTCTACGCCACCGAGACGGGGGCGGGGCCTCTCGTGATGGAGTGTCTGGGTGAGGGCCAGGCCCAGGAGCCGCCCAGGGAGCTCCACCAGGGGGTGGCCGCCTTCACGCCGACCTCCGACGCCTCGACGGTGGTCACCGTCGTCGAGGAGGCCATGTACGACTTCCGCTTCCGGCAGGGGCCGGACGGCTGGCTCTACCTCTTCTACCACGACCCTTCGGAGGAGTCGGCCATGGTCGCCTTGAGCCAGGACGGCCAGACCTGGACGCCCCAGATCATCGACGAGAAGGAGAGCGGGTGGCAGCTCGACGCCGCGGTCGGCAATGGGAAGGTCTTCGCCCTCTACTATTACTTCCGGAACTCCTTCAACAAGGGCCTGCGCGTGGTCGCCTTCGAGGGCGGGAAGATCGTCCAGGGGCCCAGCACCATCGTCCGTCAGGCCGAGCACAACACCGGCTGGTATCCCTTCCTGGGGGTCTCGTCCAGCGGCAGCGTGTGGATGACCTACTGGGACAACGTCCTTGAGGAGTCGCGCGCCTGGGCCAGGGTCAACAGCGTCAAGGATCTGTCCCAGCACGCCATCAAGGAGACGGGCCGCTGGGAGGACTCCTACAAGAACTGGTACCTCCAGGCCGGCGTCGGCGGGTGGTTTGCCGCGTGGCAGCTCTTTGACATCACCCCCGATCCCGCCGACACCGACCAGGTCGCGATCGGCGAGTCCCGCTACACGCTGGCCAGCACGCTGCTGTCCACGGTCGCCTTCGAGGCCGAGCTCTTCGGCGCCTCTCTGGGCCTGTCCTACGCCCGCTCCATCATCAAGGACGCCCAGGGCGCCCTCAAGGAGCAGGTCGATGACGACGCCGTCGACTTCTTCAGCGGCCAGCTCAAGATCGACAAGATCTTCCCCGGCCACGACGTCAAGGTCCAGTTCACCACGGGCCGCTACCAGGGCTTCGCCGAGCCGGGGGACAACGTGATCTTCGAGCAGGGCCAGGGCGGCGGCGGCTTCCTGGGCGCCACGGGGCTGCCCATCGACACCCAGTATGTCGACGCCCAGGCCCTCTTCCTCAACAAGTGGCGACTGAAGTACGGGCTGGCGCTGACCTCCTACACCCTGCCCATGACCCTCCACACCTGGCACGCCCCCCAGGACCAGGCCGCCTACCAGTTCACCGGCTCCTTCTTCCGACAGACCGACAACACCAGCATCAAGGCCCTCTTTGGCTACTCCACGCTCGACTACGTCAGCAAGTACGAGAACCGCTACAACGGCCTCATCCTCGATCTCTACGTCGACGGCGGCCTCAGCCTGCTCTCCTTCGACACCATCGCCCTGCCGGGCGTCGAGGAGCCCGTCGACGACGCCTTGACCCTGGACCTGCGCCTGTCGCTCAACGTGGGCTGGCTCTTCTTCAAGCGCTGGTACAACACCCTGGGCTTTGGCTTCTACATCCAGCCAGCCTACATGGTCGAAGGCTCCCTCACCGGCCTGCCCGCCCGCCCCGGCGACCGCGATCTGAGCAAGGAGGACGCCGACACCGGCCCCGACAGCACCGCCAGCCCGGGCTTCACCACCCTGCGCCACGGCCCTCGCCTGGACATCGGCCTCGTCTGGTAGCGGCCCTCGCCCAAGGGTCCACGATCGCCGTCTGCCCGCTCCTCGCCTGCGGCCTTCGACCGGCCAGGGCCCCTCGCGCCGCCCTCCTGCTTGAACCCACCGCGCCCCGGCGGCGCGCTCTCTCAACACCGACGACAGAAGGCCCCAGATGGAAAAATCCCCCTCTCTCCCCCGCTGGTCGCTCGCCGCCTTGTGCCTCGGCCACGCGGCCGTCTTCGCCTGGTCCGCCTGGACGCTCCCGTGGGGACAGTGGACCGTCTTCGCGGCCTGTTGCGCGGCGCTGTCCCTGATGCACGTCGCCACGGCCTCGCTGGCGGCGCTGGGCGCCCGGCCGCTGGCCGTGGCGTGGCGAATCCAGTCGCTGGCGGCGCTGGCCTTCCTGATCTACATGGGCTGGTCGCTGCTGACCTCGGCGCTCTACCTCAACGCGGTCTACGAGTCGCTCGGGCCTGCCGTCGGCGCCATCATGGTGGCCTCCTTTGGCCTCGTGGTGCTCGTGACCCTGCCGCTGGCCTGCTGGGGGCTGGCCAGCACGGGCGGGGTGCGGTGGACCCGGAGATCCTCGGCCGGGCTCGCGCTCCTCGCGGCGCTGGGGGGGCTGCAGATCGCCTCGCTGCGCCAGGTGGCCCAGGGCGTCGAGCTCGTCGGGGACGAGGCCCTCCCGCACATCGAGCGCGCCCTGGAGGACGCCTTCGCCTCGGTGGAGACCTTCAAGAAGCGCCCGCCGTCGATCAAGACCCGAAGGTCGGCGCTGTGCGAGGCGCCCCTGGACGAGGGCGCCTTGACCCTCATCTTCACCTTCAACGACCGCCGCGCGAAGCCCGCTCGCCCTCTGACCCGGTGCGTCCAGGTCAAGGACGCCGCGCAGCTGAGCGCCTCCGCCAAGGCCCTGGTGGAGGCGCACGCGATCAAGGGCTTCGTCAAGGTGGACCTGATCACCCGCCGCTTCGAACTCCCCCAGGGCGAGGGGCTGATGGCGGCGATGTCCTTCAGGCCGGGGCTGGACGGGGCCTGCCGGGGGCAGCGGTGCCTGATGCCGTGGCAGCTCGTCGCCAACGAGGTCTTTGACACGCACAACCCGCTTTCCAACTGGCGAAAGTTCCGCTCGGGGGTGTCCATGCGGACCCTCAAGCGCTTGATCCGCAAGGGAAATCCTGAAGGTGACGCCCTGGCGAGGATCGAGTCGGTCGGTTGGGTGCTGGACCGGCGCGGGCGGCTCGTGCGCGAGGGCCGGCTCAAGCGCGCCGGGGCGGCGGCGACCCCCGAGGTTGTCGCGGCGTCCACGAGCGCCGCCCACGCGTACATCCTGGGATCGCAGCGGGACGACGGACAGTTTCGATACATCCTCAACCCGATGACGGGCCAGAGCGTCGACGCGCCCTTCTCCCTGCCTCGGCAGGCGGGGACGACCATGGTGATGTGCGAGCTTGGCGGCTCCGGGCCGGCGAACCTCAAGGCGGTGGGGCGCTCGCTGGAGCTGCTGGCGAGCATGGAGCGGCAGGTCGGGGAGGGGGGGGCGGGCTTCCTGCTTCCCCCCGAGCACGATCCTGGCAAGCCGGTGGCCCTGGGGAGCACGGCCTTGACGCTCGTGGCGCTCTTGAAGTGCAGGCCCCTGGTGGGGGAGGCGCACGACGCGCGCATCGGGAGGTTGTTGAGGGCGATCTTGCGGTCGCAGCGGCCCGAGGGCAACTTCCACCACCTCTTCGACGCGGCCACGGGCGCCCCCGCGGTGGACAGGGGAGGGCGGCTCTACATCGACGGTCAGGCGATCTACGCGCTCGTCCTGGCGGAGGCGGTCGGGCAGGAGGCGCCCGGCCAGTGGCCGGCGCGCGACGAGATCCACGCCGCGGTCCAGCGCGCGATGGATCACTTCGGGCGCGACTACTGGTCGCACTTCGCCGGGCGCTTCTTCTTCTTCGAGGAGCACTGGCACTGCCTCGCGGCGGCCGCCGCGCTGGGCCACCACCGCCACGAGGCCTACGAGGACTTCTGCCTCGACTTCATCACCTACCGCCAACGCCTCCAGCACGACGAGGGCTCGGACGTCCACGCGGACTACGTGGGCGGGGTGGGCTACGGGAACCTGTCGCCCCCGCGCAACACCGCCACGACGGGCTTTGGCGAGCCGCTGGCGGCGGCCATCCAGATCAAGCGGGCCAGGGGGCTCAACACCGAGCGCGAGGAGCACTTGATGCGCCTGTCCATGGACTTCCTGGTGCGCAACCAGTGGTCCGCGGACACCTGCTTTGCGTGCAGCCGCAGAGCCGATCCCGAAGGGGGCTTCAGCCAGACCATGATCACGCTGCCCATCCGCATCGACTACGTCCAGCACGCCTGGGCTTCGATCGGGCACGGCGCCAGGGTCCTCGACGAGGGGCTCGGACGCTGATGGGCCTGTGAGGCTGGCAGGGTCACCGAGCCGCCGATCGGCGACCTCCTCAAGGGCCAGGCCTCTCGCTGAACAGACCTGAGCCCGACACAGGTTCGCTCAGCGAAGGCTCCAGGCCCTTCGACGGACGCCCCACGCACGACGACCGCCCCACGCTCCTCGCACCGCCCCGTTGGGGACGGGCTCGTCGGGTGGGGCTTGGAGGCGCGGGCAGGCTGCGCCCCTTGGGCGCAGACCGGCGGGCGGGCCAGGTTGACACCAGGGGGGGGG
>SYOX01000254.1 GCA_005804885.1 Pseudomonadota bacterium | reverse complement strand
TTGCTCCTGTGACTTGGTGAGCACCGCGCTGCACGACAACCTTGGACCATGAACCGACACCCTTGTCGATCCTATCCCTTCTCCTCGCCACCGCCCTGCTCCCGCCAGAATCGTGCCAGTTAGAACTCGATAGCCCTGGGTGAGGGGGCGGCGGCGATTGACGATGGCGCGGCCCGTTGGTAGTCTTTTTGCGCTCGCCCCCCGCGATCAGGTGCCTGGCTGGCGCTCGCGGGAGGCGGCGCGCCACGCTCGCCCCGGCGGCGTCAGGATCGCGGCCTTCGCGCCGTCGATCTCTGGCTGCCACACCCGAGGGTCAGGAGGATCGATGCCTTCGCTCAACCCCATCAAGATCCTGGGTCACCTCGAGTTCAACATCGCGGACAAGCGCATCCCGCACAACTGGAAGGAGCCGCTGGAGATGCCCGCGCGCAGCCACTTCGCGCGCGCGCTGACGCCCGAGGAGAAGATCGCCATCCCCAACATGCCGATCCCCTTCTACAAGCCCGAGAACCTCAACAGGTACCATCAGGACGCCTGCAACATGATCGGGGGACAGTTCCGCGACTTCCACGACGCGATCGTCGACGCCGTCAAGGAGGCCCACGATCAGTGGAGGATGCAGGCGGGCTTTACGGGCCTTCAGGTCATGGCGCTGGCGGCCATCGGCACGCCCGGCTGCCTCGTCGGCCCGGACCTGGAGCCGCTGATCAAGAACGCCTCGGGCGTCGCCAGCATGGAGGGCAACGAGGGGGCCTACCGCGACGCGGTCGCCGGCGGCGTCGGCAAGTGCTTCAAGGCCTGGCAGGACGCCGTGACGGTCCCTGGCCTGCCCTGGTATCCGGCCTTCGTGGCCTTCCCCAGCCCCATGGCGCCGCCCACGCCCAACGTCCCCGTCCCGCTGATCATGTGCGTGTCGCCCATGGTCGTGCAGCTCCTCGTCCCCGGCATCATGCGCAAGATGATGGAACAGTCGCTGAGCCAGGACGTGCGCGACAAGGACGATGACAAGAAATACAAGAGCCTCTTCAAGTGCATCGAGGCCACCCTGATCGTCGCCTTCGCCATCTGGCTCGTCAGCCAGCAGGTCACCAACGTCATGGGCACCGGCCCCATCCCCACCTTCGCCCCCCCCTTCGTGCCCGTCGGCCCCGTCGTCGGCGGCACCAACCTGCCCGGCCCCGGCCAGCACGTCATGGCCTGATCGCCCGGCGCCGACGCCGCCAGCCCACCGCCGCCAGACCAAGCCCGACCGCCCACGGCGCCGCGCCCCCCTGAGCGCCGCCCGCGAGCGCGCACCCGCAGCCGCCCTCCGCCTCGGCGCCCCCCGGCGCCTGGATCAACGCCCCCGGTCGAACAACGACAGGCGCGACAGGATCGGCGCTCTCCCCCGGCGGATCGCCCCCGGACGGGGAGCGGGGAGCCTCGGCGGCCCCCTTGAGGATGGTGAAGCGGTCGGTGATCTGGCCGTCCGCGCGCAGGTTGGTCAGCGTCAGCGCGTCGCCCTCGACGTCGATGAGGCAGGAGCCGTTCTTCGCCTCGACGAAGCGCATCAGCGGGTGGTGGCCCTTGAGGCTGACCGGCGCGCCGCCGTGGCCGGCCACGACGTAGACGGCGCCGCTCGCCCCCCGGGCCTTGCGGTAGGCCCCGTCGCCCTCCACCCGGCCGTCGCCGCCGTCCAGGATCTCCGCCTCGAGCCGCGCGCCGGCGGCCCTGCGGATGAGGAAGCTGCGCTCGTAGGCGTGCGAGTGGCCCCCAAGCACCAGATCGACCCCCGCGGCCTCCAGGATCGGCGTCGCGCTCTGGCGCATCTCGACAAGCTCCCGCTCTCGATCCGAGTCGTGGCTGCCCTTGCTGTAGGGCGGGTGGTGCCAGAAGGCGATCATCCAGTCCGCGCTGGAGCCGGCCAGATCGCGCCTGAGCCAGCGCAACATCTCGCCCTCGGGCCCGCGGGGCGAGCCGGTGGAGTCCAGGACGATGAAGTGGACATTGCCGAAGTCGAAGCTGTAATACGCCTCCGTCCCCGAGGCCACCCCCCCGCACTCGCCGCGCGTCGGCAGCGCGAAGCCGTCGAAGTAGGGGCCGCGCTGCGCGCTGGCGCTGGACGAGCGCCCCTCGTGGTTGCCCAGCGTCGGCCAGACGACCGTGTTGCGCAGGATCGGCGCGTACACGTCGAAGAACCTGAATTCGAACTCAAGCGACTCTCCGGATCGGTAGGCCATGTCACCTAAGTGTATGAATACATCTGGCTTTTCATCTCCGACGTGGCTGAGCATCGCGTCGCGGACGGCGCGCTGCGCCTCGCCCCCGGTGCCGGAGTCGCCGACAGCCCAGATCCGGAGGCGGCGGCGAGCGCCGGGCAGCGGCGCGGTGCGCAGAGAGTGCTCGGTGTCGCCGCCGGCCAGCGCCCTCTGGCGGGTGCCGACGCTGTAGAAGTAGCGCGTGTCGGGCTCAAGCCCCTGGAGGCGCACCTCGTGGTGGATGACAGGCTCAGGCGCGGCGACGATCTGATCGAGGCGCCCAGGATCGAGGCCGTAGCGCACGACGCTCTCGCTGGCTGGCAGGGTGCGCCAGGCCACGACCGCGCTGGTCGGCGAGCCCTGCTGGATGTAGGGCTTGCGGGTGACGACCTGGGCTTGCGCAGCCCCGGCCAGCGCGATGACCCCCAGGAGCGCTGAGAGCGACATCAGGGCGCTCGGCGTCGACGCGGGCCGCGACAAGGCGCGCGGGGTGGGTGGTTGAGGGGGGGGCGTGCTCGTGGGCACCGTGATCTCCCATGGAATCAAGGGGGAGATTGTAGCACAAGGCGGCCGGCGAGAGCCCACCAACGACGAGGGCCGAGTTGGCTCTCTGGATCGGGGCCGTGGGAGCGGCCTTGACAGGCGCGGGCTGGGCGCGGGACATTTCACGAGGCGTTGAAGTGAAGGAAGGGCGCAGATGGGCAGATCCAAAGAGAAGAGCTCGTGTGGTCCGCACGATCACCCGCAGCGGTCGCCGGAGCGGCCGCGGCCGAGCGGCGAGGAGCTGGACAGGGCCGCGGCGATGTTCAGGGCGCTGGGGGATCCGGCGCGGCTGAAGCTGCTCGATCAGCTCTTTGACGGGGAGCAATGCGTCTCGGAGCTGGCCGAGGCGTCTGGCGAGGGGCTCTCGACGGTGTCGCAGCGGTTGAGGATATTGCGCGGCGAGGGGCTGGTGGGGCGCCGGAGGCAGGGCAAGCACATCTTCTACAAGCTGGCGGACGCGCACGTGGAGGACTTGATCCGCAATGCGCTGGAGCACGCCGGCGAGGGCCTCGAGGAGGGTTGATGGGGATCGAGGTGGTGCTGGTGCGGCACGGGCAGACGGTGTGGAACGCCGAGGAGCGGCTGGCGGGGTGGACGGACGTGGCGTTGACGGCGCTTGGGAGGTCGCAGGCGGGCGCGCTGAGGCCGGCGCTGGAGGGGGAGCGCTTCGAGGGCGTCTGGTCGTCGGACTTGCAGCGGGCGGTGGAGACGGCGCGGCTGGCCTACGGCGAGCCGTCGACGGATCGCCGCCTGAGGGAGATGAACTTCGGGGCGCTGGAGGGGGAGCGCTGGCGGGAGCTGGACGCGCGCCACGCGTTGGGGCTCAAGGCCTTTGAGGGCTTCGAGGCGCCGCAGGGGGAGTCGATCGAGGCGCTGGAGGCGCGGGTGCTCGGGTTCATGGGGGAGCTGGCGTCGGGTCGGCACCTGATCTTCACGCACGGGGGCGTCATCCGGCTGTTGACGCGGCGGCTGGGGAAGGTCGGCTTCGTGGGCAACTGCGCCAGGGTGGTGGTCGACTGGAGCGGTCAGCGCCTGATCGAGGAGCTGCCCTTGGCGCCATGAGCGCGGCAGGGGGCGAGGCCCCTCGCGGCGGGCGTTGGCGAAGGCGGGCCGGGGAGAAGTTCAGGCGTGGAGCGCGGCGAGCGGGCTTCGACGGCCAGGAGTTTCCGGAGGGCTTCTCAGTCGGCCGCGACCTGGAGCTCCTCCTCGCTGAAGTCCTCGTCCCCCTCGTCGATGTCCTCGTCGGCGAAGTCGATGCCGTCGTCCTCGCCGCCCTCGAACTCGACGGCGATCGAGTCGATCATGGGATCGTCCTCGTCCTCGTCCTCGCCGACCTCGATGGAGAGATCATCGCCCTCATCGGCGTCGTCGAGGGAGTGTTCGATGTCGTCGTGATCGCTCTCGTAGATGTCATCCGATTTGGAGGGCAGGACCGGGGCCATCGTGCGCTCGGTGCGCTCGGTGTCCTCCTTGCAGTCGATGCACAGGGTCGTGACGGGGCGGACCTCCAGGCGCCTGGGGTCGATGTCGTCATCGCAGATGGCGCAATAGCCGTACTCGCCATCGTCAATCCGGCGCAGCGCCAGCGTGATCTTGCTCAACAACATGCGCTCTCGGTCGCGCAGCCGCAGGGCGAAGTTCTGATCGTAGGTGACGCTGGCCAGGTCGTTCTCGTCGGCCATGTCATCCGTCGACAACGCCATGTCGTGCTTGAGCGTGTCGCTGGAGTTGTTGAGGATGCGGTGTCGCTCCTGGATCAGCAGCCCGCGGAAGTGTTCAAGCATCTCGGGGGTCATGATCGCCTCCCTGCCGCCTCTTTCTGGCTTCTTTGTGCCGACGTCCCACTGGCACGATCCACGACCGCGGCCAGCGGGTCCTTTGTGCCCAACCCTGTCAAAACGGCGCTCGATGGCGCGCTCGCCCACCTCTCAAGGGTTGCCCTGGGAGGGCTCGCCGATCCCGCTTTCTTTCGGGTCGAGGGGACGATTGAAATCCTTATGAGGTCGCCGGGCGGAGGCGTCAACGAAAAAGTGCCCTCAGGGCAGAAGGCCAGAGTGTGACGGAGCGAGCCTCTCGCGTGTCAACAGCGGGTGAGGCGACCGCGCAGAGCTCCACGACTTCTGAGCGAGGCCTCCTTGCGCCACTGATCTGGAGAGCCCCCCCATGGAGTTGGATCTGGCGACCTTGTTGAGCGTCAACAGAGGAGCGGCCAGGATGCCCCTGATATGGATGAGACCTCGCTCGTCATCCTCTTGTTCTTCCTGTCCATCTTCGTCTTCGACGCCGTCCGCATCTTCATCGGCGAAGGGTCAAGTCCTCGGCCCCCAAGGTAGACGAGCGCGGCGCAGGAGACGACGATCACAACGAGCCGCGGTGAGGTGCCCAGCGCGGGACAGCGAGGAGCCCGGCCGGGTCGACCTCGCCCCCCCATCTCAAAGAAACTCGACGGCCCGAAAGAAAAAGAGTGACCTCGCCGTCTCGGCCAGTGTCAAGGGAGGTGGAAGCAGACAGAGGCGGTCGATACAAGGATTGTGCAAACACCGACCCTCTAATGCTTCGAGAGCACCAGAGTCTCGCATCGGGGGCTTTGGTGTGATTCAGCGGCGGCAGAACAGGCCGTCGGAAGATCGAAGGAGAGAGACTGTGGCAACACAACCCCAGAAGGTGAAGAACATGGCGAAGGACAGCGACAAGAACGAGCTTCAGACCACCGTGCTCCAGTCGGACATGGGCAAGACGCACATCCACCGCGAGGTTGTCGCCAAGATCGCCGGCCTCGCGGTGCGCGAGGTCGAGGGGGTCCACTCCCTGGTGCCCTTCGGCACGGGCCAGCGGATCAGCTCGCTGGCCTACTCGGTCAGCGGCAACGACATGAAGGACCTGGGCGTGGTCGTGGAGGTCGGGGAGTTTGAGGCCGCTGTCGACGTGCGGATCATCACGGCGTACGGAGTGAGCATCCCTGAGGTCGCGCGGGCCATCCAGAACAACGTCTCGTCCAGGATCAAGACGATGACGGGGCTCAAGGTCAAGGAGATCAACATCGAGGTGGTCGATCTCTACTTCGCCCAGGACGAGAAGGTCAAGGAGCCTGAGCTTGTCGCTGAGCCCCGCGTCCGCTAGAACGCTGATGGGCTTGATGGACCGAAGCCGAGACGCCGTCGGCCAGATCGACGCCGTCGCCATCGGTGTTGTCGGCCCCTTGACCGACGGGAATCAAACCGGTCAGTGTCTCAGGAGTCTTCATGTCGCCCTTCGAACTCGCCCTCCCGCCTCTCCACCCCCTCGCCTGGCCTTTCGCACCGCTCACCCTCACCCTCAAGCGGCTCTGGGCGGTGGCCTTTGGCGAGGCGCGCGAGGATCTTGAGGCCCTTGAGGACCCGGCGCTGCTGGAGCTGGTGCGGCGAGGGGGGGCTCGCGGCGACGCGGCGTACGCGGTGGTGGTCCGGCGCCACCAGGGGTGGATGCTCCACTTCCTGGGTGGCCTGCTCCAGCAACACAGCGGCGACGTCGAGGACGTCGCCCAGGAGACCTTCGTCGGGGCCTACCTCGCCCTGAACACCTGGCGAGGCGAGGCGAGCTTTCGAACGTGGCTCCGGACGATCGCCATGCGGACGGCCTTCAACTGGCAGCGAGGTCGCAAGACGGCCTCCAGATATGAGGCGATGGCCATGTCCACGCGGAGCACCTCGACGGGACCGCAGCAGGACGACACGATCGAGCGCGAGGCGCTCAACGCCCTGCTGCAGGAGCTCCCCTACCCCTACCGGGAGATCTTGATCCTGCGCCACCTCGAAGAGATGTCGATCGAGGAGATCTCCCAGAGCCTGAACATCGGAGCTTCGGCCGCGAAGATGAGGCTCAAGCGGGCCCGCGAGCAGCTCAAGGCCGCGCATGGGGAGATGATGGGCGATGAAGAAGCGCGATGACTTTGACGACGCGGAGGAGGGCCTCGTCGACAAGTGGTTCGAGGCCCTGCGCGAGATCGTCCCTGGCCCCTCGACCGATCTAAGCCAGCGCGTGCTCGAGCGCCTTGAGGTGCTGCGCGACGAGGAGCGGCTCAAGGGTCCGCCGGTCGATGGGATCGCGGCCGGCTTTCTGACCGAGATCGTCAACCTCCTTTCCAGATGGCTCTCCAAGGCGTCGGACGATAAGAAGCCCTGAAGGCGCCAGTTCACCCAAGGTCAACACCATGCAGACCCATACAGGGACAGTAGAGGAGGCTCTCTCCCTCTCTGAGAAGATGTTCAACACGATGATCGAGATCGCGCCGCGCGTCGCCTTCGTGATCGTGGTGTTGATGGCGGGCGTTGGCGCGGCCTTCGGGCTTCGAGCGCTGGTGTCCTGGGCCATGGAGCGCTTTGGGCTCGAGGCGCTGGTCGAGCGCCTGGGGGTCGCCAGGCTGCTCTACGCGGTGGGGCTGCGCGCGGGGGCGGCGAGGGTGGCCTCGGAGGTCGTCTTCTGGCTCGTGATCGTGTTGACCTTGCACAACGTCGCGGCGCTCAGCGGCCTCCCGGGGGTGACCGAGGCGCTGTCGAAGTTGGTGGCCTACCTGCCGCGCGTCCTCGCGGGCGCGGGGGTGCTCATCGCCGGGGTGATCGGGGCGGACATGCTCTCCAAGCTGGTCCAGCGGATCTCGGAGCGGCGAGGGGACGTGGACTCGCCGGAGGTCATCGGCCGCTTCGTCTATTACGCGATCGTGGTGCTGGCCTCGACGCTGGCCGCCGAGCAGCTCGGCTTCGAGATCTCGCTGCTCAACACCCTGATCCAGATCGTGGTCGCGGCCGGGTGCCTCGCCGTCGCGCTGACCTTCGCGTTGAGCGCCCGCGAGACCTTCCGCAACCTCATCGCCCGCTTCTACGTCGTTCGCTTCTACCGCATCGGCGACCGGATAAGGCTGGCCGAGAGCGCCGGGACCATCGTGGCCTTCAGTCCCACCGGCGTGTTGATCCAAGACGGCAAGGAGGAGGTCGTCCTGCCTTGCCACCGATTCATGTGTGACGCGGTCCACCTGAGCCGTGTCAAAGAGACGGCAGTGGAGGAGAGCGAAGACATCGAGTCTACAGGATGAGCACTGGGGCGCACGCCTCACAACCCATGAAGGTCTTTGAGAAAATGAACATGACATCGAACATCTGGCACCCACGCGCCTCCTGCAGGGGCCTCTTCAGCGCCCTGACCCTGGCGCTCGTGGCCTTGTGCTCCAGCGCCTCGGCCCAGGGCGGCGACAACGCCCCTCAGGCCTCCCAGGAGGCCGGCAACCTCGCCGACCAGCTCGACATGGACATCACCCCCATCCCCACGGGCATGGGCGCGATCTTCGTGCCGACGCTCACCCGCGCGGAGATCGAGCCCCAGGTCATCGTCTACTTCCAGGGCGAACGGGTCGCCTGGGGGCGCACCGGCGAGCGCATCATCCTGCCGCCGGGCGAGTACACCGCGACGCTGGGCCACGGCCCCGTCGGCGGCCGACCGTCGACGACCGTCCGCGTCATCGACGGGGTCACCTCGCCGGTGGACTTCTTCTTCGCCGCCTTGCGCGTCACGGCCGTCGACCCCGAGGGCAACCCCGTGGCGCTGCGCTACACGCTCGAGTCGGCCCGCAACAACACCGTCTGGGGCGAGGGCCGCACGACCGGCGAGGGCTCCGACTACAAGAGCACCCGGACCTGGATCCTGCCGGCCGAGCCGGTCGTCCTGGCCCTCGACGGCAACCCCTCGGATCGCAGCGCCATCACCGTGCCGCTGGCCGAAGGGCAGCTGGTGCGCTACCGCCTCGTCGTCGAGCGCGGCCGGATCGTGCGCAGCGAGCTGGCCGAGCGCGAGATCATCCGCGAGGAGCGCTGGTGGCGCCTGCGCTGGGTCCTCGGCGGCGACTTCAGCTTCAACCGCAGCGCCGGCCAGCTCGGCGCCTTCAACGGCGACTCCTTCCGCCTCAGCCTCTTCACCCGCGCCTCCGTCGGCGTCGACTCGGGCAACCACCTGGCCCTGCTCAACCTGTCGATCAACGAGTCCTTCATCAGCTTCGAGAGCATCGACGGCCAGGAGCTCGCCCCCCAGAAGCTCGCCGACGAGGCCCGCGCCGAACTCCTCTACAACTACCGCGTCGGCCGCATCGCCGGCCCCTACGCCCGCGCCATGGCCCGAACGGCCTTCTTCGAGACGAACATCCGCCCGCCGCGCGACCTGACCCTCGAGCTGACCGACGCCGACGACAACGAAGAGACGATCGCCCTGTCGGCCAACAACGACTTCCGCACCTTCGGCGCCTTCGCCCCGCTGGAGATCCGCGAGGGCGCCGGCCTGGCGCTCTCCTTCGTCGACAACGAGATCGTCACCCTCGGCATCCGCCTGGGCTTCGGCGCCCGACAGGCCACCTACGACGAGGGCATCTTCATCCAGGAGCGCGACGGCGAGGTGCTGCGCGGCGTGCGGCTGTCCGATGACAACTCCATCGGCCCTGAGGCGGCCCTGACCGCAGGCCTGCGCCTCGGTCAGATCTTCTCCTACGAGGTCTCTGGCGACTTCTACCTGCCCACCGACCAGCTCAAGGACTTCAACGACATCGGCGACCTGACCATGATCTTCCGCGTCGACAACACCTTCGCGTTGAGCTTCAACAGCTTCCTGGCCATGGTCTACGACCTCAACATCCGCCGTGAGGCCTTCGAGATCAAAGACGCGCAGCTCTCACACATGCTCAGCTTGCGCCTTCAGCACACGCTCTTCTAGAGGGGAAATGATCATGAGAGCCATCAAGATCGCCATCATCGGCCTCACTCTGGCCTTGGCGGGGATGTCCTCAGGCTGCGCCGCCAGCCACCCGGACGAGATCCTGCCCGACAACTCGCCCTCGAACGACGAGCGCGTCCAGAACTACTACACCCTGCTCAAGCGCATGGGCAAAGACCCCCGCGCCGAAGAGATCTCCACGGAGCTCGACCGCGCGGCCGTCTGGCTCCAGCGGGTCGAGGCTCTGTTGGCCCGACCCGAAGAAGAAAGAGAGAAGCTTCCGTTGCTGCTCGACGCCATCGAGGGACAGCTCGTCCAGATGCGGGCCTTTCTGGCCCGCCGCGACGCTGAGAACGCGCTCGAGTCCAAGCGCTCGGCCTACCAGGGCCAGATGGAGCAGATTGAAGCCTTCCGATCGCAGAATCAGGACATCCTTGATGCTGCTGGAGGTGACCAGAAATGATGAAGACCCTGACCTCGCCGCGCCACCGCCTCTCGGCGCTGACGCTCATCCTCACCGCGGCCACCCTGACTGCATGCACCACCCTCCCGCGGCCAAAGAGCCTCGTGGAGGCCACCGACAGGATCGCCGCGCCAAACACCGAGCGCCTCGAAGCCTCCAGGCCCAACCTCATCCACGAGGCCCGGCAGCTTGAGGCCGACGCCCGCAGGGCCTACGCCCGCGGCGACATCGAGGCCGCGGAGATCAACGCCCGCATGGCCATCCAGCGCCTGGAGACGGCCGCCCACTTCGAGGCCCGCGACGAGGCCCTCGGCCGCCTCAAGGCCATGACCGCCTCCCTCGAAGAGGTCAACTCCGAGCGCGAGAAGGTCGAGCGCGAGAACCAGGCCCTCCAGCGCTTCCGGCAGTCCGATCTGGAGTTCAACCGCCTCGAGCAGGAGCTCTCCCAGATCCGCGCCAACGACAGGAGCGAGCAGGCCGAAGCCCGCCGCACCCTCGTGACCGCCCGCAAGCGCCAGTCCGAGGCCATCGGCGCCGGCGCCCCCAGCAGCGCCTCGGCCGCCTACAACGAGGGCAGCTTCCTGCTCGACACCGCGCTGGAGGCGCTCAACCAGCAGCTCTTCGTCGAGTCCCGCGAGGCCTCCGTTCAGGCCATCGAGAGGTTCGACGCCGCCATCACCGCCTCGGCCGAGTCCGACACCGCCAGGCGCCGACAGGCCAAGGAGGCCAAGGAGGCCGACAACAAGCGCGCCAACCTGGCCAACCAGGCCCGCAAGGCCATCGAGGACGCCGAGACGGCCCGCGCCGGCGCCATCGCCCAGCGCATGCCCGAGAAAGACGCGGCGGCCTACAAGAAGGGCATCACGGTCCTGGATCTGGCCAACTCGCGCCTGCAGTCCGGCCAGTTCGACGTCGCCAAGTCCCGCGCTGAAGAGGCCCTGGCCATCTTCAAAGGCGCCGAGGTCGGCGCCGACTCGCCCCGCGGCAAGGCCGAGGCCGCCATCGCCGCCGCCGAGGAGTCCCGCGCGGGCCTCGTCGGCATGGGCATCACCAACCTGGGCGCCACCCAGCAGGCCGACTACAACCTCGAGCTCGCCCGGCAGGCCGTCAAGCAGGCCGACTACGAGCGCGCCCAGAAGCTGGCCGAGGCCGCCAAGAAGGACTACGACGGCATCCTCGCCTTCGCCCCCAGGCTCGGCCTCGGCGGCAACGCCCAGGCCGGCGGCGGACAAGCGCCCTTCTCCAACAACTTCTTCGCGGGCGGCGGCTTCGGCGGCCCCCAGCCCGGCCGCCAGCCCCAGTACGACCCTCTGCACCGCGAGGTCGAGCAGATGGTCATCAAGGTCCAGGTCGAGCGCGCCGAGGCCCTCGGTCAGCAGAAGGACCTGACCTGCCCCGCCGTCTTCCGCGAGTTCGAGGCCTTCGTCGAGCTGGCCGCCGGTCAGCTCAAGGACGGCAACCTCCACCAGGCCGTCCAGATGGCCACACTGGCCAGCGAGCGCCTCAAGAAGTGTGGCGCGGACGCTCCATCTCCAGACAAGGCCGCCGGCGCCAAGGCCGCCCAGGGCGCCGCCAAGGCCGCCAAGGCGCCCGCAAACGACGCCACCGCCCTGACCGCCGCGGAGAAGAAGGACAAGGCCGACGCCGAGACGGCGCTGACCCGCGCCCAGATCCTCTTCGCCCGCGCCCTGGCCAACAAGACCCCCGCCGACTCCTTCGAGGAGCACGCGATGCTGATGGCCAACGCCCAGCAGTGGTTCGAGCGCGGCGCCTGGGTCCAGTCCGCCACCTTCTCCAAGGAGATCATCCGCCTCCTTGAGCCCACCGGCCAGGAGACCGCCGGCAACAAGGCCCCCGCCAAGGACAAGGCCGCCCCGCCCAGGGGCGCAGGCCAGAACAAGGGCGCCAACGAGCCCGCCCCCGTCGTCGCGACCTGCAAGGACTTCGACGCGGCCATCTCCAAGGCCAGGATCTCCCAGACCGCCGCCGGCACCCGCGTCGACGGCCAGGACGAGGAGCAGCGCTACCGCCGCGGCATCACCCTGACCCTCTCCGCCCAGCGCTTCGCCAAGGAGGGGCGCTGCCAGGACGCCGACATGCTCCTGGCCGAGGCCATCGTCATCTTCGACGAGATCGCCCGCATCGAGGACAAGGCCGCTCCTGACCAGATCGAGCCCGTCGTCAAGGTCACCGCGCCCCTCACCCCCAAGGATCCGCCCAAGACCGCCTGCACGGCGCTCGACAAGAAGATCCATGACACCCAGCTGACCCAGAGCCTCACGGCCGCCAAGGTCACCAACAAGGAGCAGGAGGCCCTCTACCGCGACGCCGCCTCCATGCTCCAGTCCTCCGAGGAGATGGCCCTCAAGGGCATGTGCAAGGAGGCCACCGCCATGCTCGACGCCAGCGCCCGCCTCTTCGCCGTCGTCCCCACCCGCGCCTCGACCCCCGCCGCCGACAAGGGCGCCGACAAGGGCGCCGACAAGGGCGCCGCCGACAACAACCGCCCAGCGCCGGTCCGCGACCCGGCCGCCGAGGCCGACGCCATGGACGCCATCGCCCGCGCCCAGATCCTCCGGGCCAACCGCGAGCACGCCCGGTCCTCCAACGTCTACCGCACCGGCGACAAGCTCCTGGCCGACAGCCAGCGCCTGCTCTCCCAGGGCCGCGCCCTGGAGGCCTCGCGGCTGGCCCGGCAGGCCTCCTTCGCCTTCGACTCGCTGCCCAGCGCCGGCAGCGGCTCGGGCGCCCCCAAGGTCGAGGAGCCGTGGAAGCCGGCCTACCAGCAGATCCTCGACGCCCTGGTGCTGCGCGACCGCTCCGAGGACGCCATGAAGTCCCAGGACGAGAACGAAGCCCACAACCGCGGCGTGGAATTCATGACACGCAGCCAGACCTCCTGGCAGGCCAAGGACTACCTCGCCGCTCAACGCTGGGCCCGCGCCAGCGCCGAGGAGTTCAACACGGTCCTGAAGTTCGCCGAGCAGCGCCGCAAGAACGAGGCCGCCCAGGCGGAGAAGAACAGGGAACTCTCCGATAAAGACGAGGAACTCTCCGATAAAAACAGGGAACTCTCCGACAAAGACAAGGAGCTCGCCGCCCAGAGGGCACGCGCCGAGCAGCTCAAGAAGGCCACCGACGCCATCCGCGCCGCCGAGATCCTCCAGACCCGCTGCCTTGAGCGCGAGTGCCAGAAGCGCTCGCCGGCCGGCTGGGCCAAGGGCGAAGCGCTGCTGATCCAGGCCCGCGCGGACCTCAAGGCCGACAACTTCGACGGCGCCGCCCAGAAGGCCGCCGAGGCCGCCGCCGCCTACCAGACCATCCTGGACATGAAGGCCACCTTCGAGATGCCCAGCAACACCCGCAAGGTCAAGCTCGTCGGCAACAAGTTCGAACTCCAACCCCGGATCACCTTCGTGCCGGGCAAGACCAACCTGACCCAGAACTCCACCGCCGGCCTGCGCGAGCTGGCCATCGTCATCAAGGCCAACCTGGATGCCATCGCCCGCCTGGACCTGATCGGCTTCACGGACAACTCCGGCAACGCCTCGCAGAACCTTGAGCTGTCAAAGCTCCGAGCCGAGGAGGTCCGCCAGGCCCTCATCGACCTGGGGATACCCGCCGATCTGCTCTTCGCCGACGGCCGGGGGGACGCTGACCCCGTCGCCGACAACAACTCCCGGCAAGGCCGGGAGCTCAACCGCCGGGTCGAGATCACCATGACGCTCAAGGGCTGAAGCCTCCCTTCAAGAACACCAAGGAGCCATCACCATGTCTTCCAGAACTCTGCTGACGAACAAGCACGGCGCCCGCGCCGCCGCCGCGGCCTCCTGGGCCCTGGCGCTGACCCTGGCCGCCACGGCCTGGGGCCAGCCCAACCCCTTCGAGGCCCATGAGGACAGCACCAAGGAGGTCGAGGAGGCCCCCGTCGAGGTGCAGCGCCCCGAGCCGCCCATCGTCGTCCCAGACCAGTCGGCCAGCTTCCGCCAGGGGGCCTTCTCCCTGGGCGCCGACACCCTCTTCAACTACACCACCACCACCAACGGCCTGCCCGACGGCGGCGAGGTCGACAACACCACCCTCTTCTTCCGGCTGACACCGACCTTCGGCTACTTCGCCGTCGACCAGATCGAGGTCTCCCTCTCCCTCGGCGCCCTCTCCCGTCAGCTCGACCGCGGCGGCAACCAGGTCTCCTCCGAGAATGACCTCCTCATCATGGCCTCAGGCCGCTACTTCATCCCGCTGGTCAACCGCTTCGCCCTCTACGCCGACCTCGGCCTCGGCGGCTACTTCGGCTCCAGCGACCGCAACCTCTCCGCGCCGCTGTCCGAAGGCGCGACGCCCACCAAGATCAACGAGCAGACCGACACCTCCGGCGTCGCCTTCTCGGGGTCGATCGGGGCCAGCTACATCCTGGCCGATCAGGTCCAGCTCCGCGCCGGGCTGGGCACCATGGGCCTGATCGGCAGCGAGGAGATCATCAGCCTCAAGAAGAGCCTGGACGTGACGACCTTCAACACCGGCCTCTCCATCGGCCTCTTCTACTTGTTCTAAACCCTTCAGGAGAGAGCTCATGTGGACTCAAGCGCTCAGCGCGTCCCGAAGGATCATCTCCCTGGCCCTGGGCCTGGCCATCATTTGGCTCGGCGTCGAGGTCACGCTGATCCACCTGAACATCTCCACGCCCATCGTTATCGGCGTCACCGGCGTCGAGTTCGTCATGGCCTGGACGCCCAACGTCCTGTCGGCCATCGGCGTCACGCTCTCCAGCCTCTTCATCGGAGCCCTCTTCGCGTGGCTGGGGCTCAGCGGCCTGACCCGCCCTCAGAAACACTTCAGGCTCAGGATCCACGGCGACAAGATCGCCCGCGCCCGCGGCGAGGTCGTCGTCGCCGAGGGCGGCCTCCTCAAGCTGCTCGCCTACGCCGCCGAGGACATCGACGGCGTCAGCGGCGCCGAGCCCTCCCTGAAGCTGGGCAACAAGGGCTGGGAGATCCGCTGCGTCATCTCCGTCTGGCACGACAAGTCCCTGACCGAGATCGTCGAGGCCCTTCGCCGCGACCTGCGCCACGCCCTTGAGCGCCACACCGGCACCCAGGTCGAGCGCATCGACGTCATCGTCCAGCACCACCCCATCGAAAGCGGCGCGCGGGTCAACTGACGCCACGAGGGCCTAAGGCCCAAGGAGGTTCTCATGGGTCCCAGCGATCCCTTCAGCAACACCCCCTCGCCCCGCCCCGGCTCCGCGCCCGCCGATCAGGGCGCAAGCCCGCAGGCCGCCCTCTCAGGCACTCGACTGACCGCGCTCGTCGGCGCGCTGGCCGGCCTGAGCCTCGGCGGCGCGCACGTCCTGCTCGGCTTCCAGCAGAGCCTCGTGCTCCTGGCCTGGACCGTCGTCGGGATCGGCGTCGCGCTCCTCGTCCAGACCCTCTTCAGCGGGCGCTTTGACATCAACGGCGCCATCAAGACATTCCTGCGCCGAAGCTGAGCCAGGCCTCAGAACTCCAACCCAAGCTCGCTCAAACGCAGCTTCAAGCCGCGCCTGGACACCTTCAGGTGGCCCGCCAGCACCTCCAGATCCGACCCCACCCGCGCGCTGGCCTCCAACACCACCTGCGCCGTCAAATCGCGAGGCCGCTGAAACCCCAGCGTCTGCATCAACTTGACCAGCGTCGTCCTCGACACCGACAGCACGTCGGCCGCCCGGGTCTGGTTGTAATCATTGTGCTCCAGCAGCCGCCACAGGTTCTCCCCGACCCGCTCCTGAACCTGCAAGGCCAGCACCTGCGGGTCATCCCCATGCTCGACGCCGAGCTCGACGATCTCCGTGGCCGGGACGAGCTTCAAGACCGTCCCGCGCGCCGAGCCGATCGCCTCGACGACCCGCACCAGCGCCGCGTCGAGCCTCGGCGGCACCTCCTCCTCGACCGCCTGCGGCTCGACGACCCCCTTCGCCCCCCCCAACACCGCGACCTCGTCGACGATGGGCCCGCGTTGAGCGACGCCCAGCTTCGACAAGTCCGGCGCCTTGAAGGCGCCACCGTCCAGGTTCCTGCTGGCCGTCGCCTCCACCACGTTCTGAAGATGGCGCACATTGCCTCGCCATGGATCCGACAACAGCTCCGCGAAGAAGCCGATCGGGATCGGAGGCGGCGCGCCGTCGGCCTTGCGCCAGAGGCGCCCAAGCTCCTCGTGCTCAGACCGATGCTGCCTCAAGAAGTGCACGAAGAGCCGAGGGACGTCGCTGACGCGCTGCCGCAGCGGCGGCAAGGTCAGGACGTGCGCCATCAACCGGTAGTAGAGATCCTCGCGGAACCGCCCTTGATCCACCATGGCCTGAAGATCGAGGTTCGTCGCCGCGATGACGCGCACGTTGACCTTCACCTCCTCGACCGACCCCACGGGCGTCACCACGCTCTCCTGGAGCGTTCGCAGCAGCCTCGTCTGGAGCAGGGGGCTCAGCTCGCCGATCTCATCCAGAAAGACGCTGCCCCCCTCGGCCGACCGGAACAAGCCCAGGCTGTCCTTGTCCGCGCCCGTGAAGGCGCCCTTCCTGTGCCCGAACAACTGGCTCTCGATGAGGTGCTCGGGGATCGCGCCGCAGTTGACCGCCAGGAAGGGCCCCGAGCGGTGCTCGGACCTCTCGTGCAGCGCCCGCGCCGCCAGCTCCTTGCCCGTCCCTGTCTCGCCCTGGATCAACACCGGACGCTGAAAGCGCGCCACCCGGGATATCTCGTCGCGCACCATCCACAACCGGCCGTGCTCGCCGACCATCCCCATGCGCTCAAAGCCCTCGTCGCGGCAAGGCCGGCTGTCCAGCAAGAGCATCGCCCTGTTCCCGATCGCCAGACACGCGCCCGGATAGGCCATCGCGCGCTCGTGGATCGGCTCAAAGCGAGGCGCGAACTCCCCCCCCTTCTGGCTCAACAGGGTCAACGCCCGCCTGGAGTCCTTCGCGACCACGATCTCGAAGCACTGCAGGCTCCTCACCCAGCGCAGCGTGAACTGATGGCGGCTGATGCAAGGATCACCCAGCGCCCGACGCTCTCCCCCATGACCCCTCTCGGGCCGGACGAACAAGGGCGCATCGCGGCCAAAGCTCACCGCCTCCCCCCCCAGAAAGAGCGGCGGCGAGGTCACGAAGCCCACCGCGTCAAGGTCGTAGTGGAAGAGCACCTCGACGATGGGCAGGTGAAGGGCGCCCGTCTGCTGAACGCTCCCTTCGACGAGCCTGCCAGGATCGATGGTCTCGTAAGGATCTGTCATATGCCCGCGCTATCTAAAGCCCCGTCCAGAGTATACAAACCTATGCGAACCCCTTCGCACCGTCAAGGAAGCCCCATCAACACCCCACCTCCACCCCCGATCACCCCCCCCTCAACACCCCTGAACCCTCCCGCTCAAAAACAACGCACAATAAAAAATCAACTTTGCGCTTGACACCCCATAAGACTGGTTTTAGATTCCACCCAGTCAGGCACCTGGCCTGCACCTTGACCATGAAGTTCAGACCACGAAGATCGAGCAAGCAAGCCATGAACGTCAACACCTCACTATCCCTTTCCTCGCTCCGGAGCAGCTCGTCTCTTTTGTCGAGTTTGTATTCCGGTGTGTGCGCGCCGGAGGTGGCGACGTGACCGTGTGATGACCACACAACCCCACGTCATTCAAAGCCCCCTCCGGTCCAGCTGGAGGGGGCTTTGACGTTCTTGCTCCCCCCCCCTCCCGCAGCCCGCGCCCCATCGAAGCCGTCGATCGTTCAACCGCCCACCTGGCATCGGCACCGTTGACGTCGACATCGAAACCCTGACTGGGCGGCGCGAAGCCCGGCCGACCCCGGCGAAGACAAGCCGGCGGCCCACACGCTCCGCCCCTCAACACGGCGAGCTGGTCAACCCGATGACGCACGGGCGGCCCGCCCCATGAACGACGGCGAGGCTGCTCGCCTTCAGGCTTCGACTCAAGATTACCCCCCTGGGCGCCAGGATGACTGGTCACCAGGTTTGAACAAATTGGGTTCCTCGATCGAGACAACGATCAATTCGATCGAAACCATCAACGCAAATCAATCCATACAGATTGAAATGCACAAGTGTGCCCCCAACACAAAACCGCCTCGATGAAATATCCGAGCGGAATCTATAGACGCCCGAATGGCCCAATTGGAAGCTGGCGCCAGTTTCAAACTCTGGAGGTTGTGGGTTCGAATCCCACTTCGGGCACTGGCCAGCGAGCGCTGGCCATGGAAGGCGCCGCGAACAAGGCGCCACGAGATCGACGACGCGCAGCCTGGGAGGGCCTCGCGGACGGGGGAGCGGCGGAGTTGGAGAGCCGCAGTAGATATGGAGCAGTTGGGCAATTGGCTGGCCCAGCGGACTGTAAATCCGCCCCTTTATAGGCATGAAGGTTCGAATCCTTCCTGTTCCACTGGACATAGTTTAGTACGGCTGCCATCCTTCCAGGATGCGACGAACCCCTTACCCCCAAAAGGCGTGTCCTAACTGCACGAACCTGTTCACCCCCAAGGATCCTCGCCAGAGGTACTGTGGGCTTTCATGTTCGGCCACCCATACGCAGCAAGACAAGGTGCTCACTCAGGAGCACAAGGACAGGATTCGGGCGACCCTAACGGGTCGGTTCGCCGAGAAAGTGAACCCCCTGAAGGGGTCTACCAAACACAGGGAAGCCGTGGGAAAGTCAACATCTAAAGGGAGAAAGCTTGGTTCTCTGCTGGAGGCATCAAAACGAACCCAGCGGAAGATCCTGACCCGGCTTCGATTGGCGTGCTCCCGATGTGGTTGGAATGATGGCGTATGTGACATTCATCATATTCATGGTCGAAAGATTCAGAACTGCGACCATCACGACAACCTGGCGTACATCTGCCCGAACTGTCACCGACTGGTTCACGAAAGGAAGGTCAGGGCTGAAGACCTGACCCCGCTCTCCAAGACGCTGCCGGAGAACTGGCAGGACCAGTATTACGGCTGAGGGGGTTCGAATCCCTCCTCCCCCACTGGCCAGCGCACCGGGGCACGCCCCGTGCGCCAGAAGGCCAACCTGGAAGCGATCCGGCTGGATGAGGAACCCGATTCGAAATCGGGCAGGGCGGGCGACCGCGCTGGGGGTTCGAGTCCCTCCGCTTCCGCTGACCGAGGCCCACGGGTCGAGACCCTTGGGCCGAGGCCCTCGGGTCAAGGTCAGGCCCCTTGGGGCGATGTTCTGCAAGATGTTGATTCCGCAGCGTAAATCGTCATCAGGCGAGGAGCGAGGCGGGCGCGCGATCGTGGCCCAACTGGAAGCTGGCGCCGGCATGAGAGGCCGGAGGTTGCGGGTTCGAATCCCGCCGATCGCACTGAAAGCCCTGCGGGTTGTCCCTTCGACGGCTCGCAGGCCCACCGCCCAGGTGGCCC
>SYOX01000253.1 GCA_005804885.1 Pseudomonadota bacterium | reverse complement strand
GGCAAGACCGAGCTGGCCAAGGTCCTGGCCGAGTTCATCTTCGGCAGCAGCAAGCGCCTGGTCCGCTTTGACCTGTCCGAGTACCGCGACTTCGAATCCTTCGAAAAGCTCATCGGCGGCACCTGGCGCAACCGCGAGGAGGGCCGCCTGACCGGCAAGGTCCGCGAGCAGCCCTTCAGCGTCATCCTCCTGGATGAGATCGAGAAGGCCCACAACAACATCTTCGACCTCTTCCTGCAGGTCTTCGACGACGGCCGCCTGACCGACGCCATGGGCCGCACCGCCGACTTCCGCCACACCATCATCATCATGACCTCCAACCTCGCCTCGGCCTTCTCACCCGGCGGCCCGCTGGGCTTCGGCGGCACCGAGGGCGACTCCCTGGCCAGCGGCGAGGGCGTCATGAGGGAGGTCAAGCGCTTCTTCAGGCCGGAGTTCCTCAACCGCATCGACCAGACCGTCGTCTTCCGACCCCTCGACGCCACGATCATGCGCCGGATCGCCCTGCGCGAGCTCGGCCAGGTGCTCATGCGCAGCGGCCTGCTGCGCCGCAAGCTCGTCGTCGACATCGACCCCACCATCGTCGAGTTCCTCATGGCCCAGGGCTTCTCCCAGGCCTTCGGCGCCCGCCCCCTCAAGCGCGCCGTCGAGAACAAGGTCCTCCTGCCCGTCGCCCGCGAGATCGTCCGAAGCGGCCCCGGCTACGCTGGCGACCTCATCAAGGTCCGCGCCGAGCCGCCCACCGCCCTCAAGCCCGGCCGCGTCGTCATCGAGCGCGCCTCGACGACCTTCGAAGCCCGGCGCCGGGCCCTCCTGGACGGCGGCGCCAAGGCCCTCAAGGGCACCCCCTTCGAAGGCCTCGCCGCGCCCGCCCGCACTCGCCAGAAGGCCCTGGACGCGATGACCGCCGCCAGCGAGCGCCTCGAAGTGCTCCAGGGCGCCCACGACCCCGAGGCGCTGCGCGCCGCTGTCGCCCTCGTCGAGGCCGACATGGCCGACGTCGCCTTCTGGGACAACCCCGAGCGGGCCCGCCAACGGCTGCTGCGCATGGCCCACGACCAGCGGCTCGCCGAGGCCATCGAGCAACTCTTCAGCCAGCGAGACGTCCTCCAGGCCGCCATCGCCCCGCCGAGCAAGGTCCCGCTGCGCGACAGTCGCGCTTCCTTCGTGGCGTGGCTGGTCGACCTCCACCTGACCGAGGAGATCGCCCGACAGGCGCCGATCGACGTTGAGCCCCAAGACGACCAGGAGCCCGAGGCCTGATGAGCCAGCCCATCGAGTACCGACAGCTCTTCGCCCGCATGTACGCCGTGCGGGTGCGGCACGGCAAGCTCTACACCGAGCGCGCCGCCGATGTCCTCCAGCGCGGTGACTACAAGGAGGCCCTGGCCGACCTGAACATCGCCCGCTCCTTCTTCCCCGACAACGAGAAACTCCCCCAGCTCATCCGCCTCATCCGCACGAAGATGAAGCAGCAGGACGACCCCCCCTCCACCCCCGAGAACGGCCGACGACCCCGCAGGAGGCGACCCTCCGCCTTCGACGACCCGTCCGAGGAGTAGCACTCCAGCCCCACACTCCACCCCCGCACTCCACCCCCTGTCCCCCTCCTCCCTCCGGAAGGCTGTCTCTTAGTCACATCTCCTCCGGGACCCGGCGCAGAGCCCTCTGAGCCCTTTTGACAGGCCCACGGGTCGATGAAGGATGGCGGCCAACACGGGATTGAGTTTTTGAGCAAGGCCAATGCACTGACCCCAGACCCATCAACTGAGTCTCCCATCGATCCCCGCCACGACGGGCTCCGATGAGATGTGACCAAGAGACAGCTCCGGAAGGAGGGGGGACGCTTGAATTACGAGTTGGGTGGATCGCACTCCACCCCCTGTCCCCCTCCTCGTTTCACAAGGAGGGGGGACGCTCGTATTACGGGCAAGGTGAATAGGGGGGGCTCGTTGGGTGGACGCGGTGGTCCGGGGGGGTGGGTGGGCCGCAGGAGCCTGCGGCGGGATCACTGGCCGCCTGGGGCGGGTGGCGAGGTCGCCGGGGCGGGACTCGATCCACCCAGCCCGTCATTCGAGCGTCCCCGAACCACCCAGTTCGTAATACGAGCGTCCCCCCTCCTTGTGAAACGAGGAGGGGGACAGGGGGTGGAGTGCCGATCCACCCGTATCCGTAATTCAAGAGTCCCCCCTCCTTGTGAAACGAGGAGGGGGACAGGGGGTGGAGTTCAGCCTGCAGGCCCCACCGAGCCCGTAAGCGCCGCCGCGATCTCTGCCAGGACGGCGTCGGTGTGTTCAAGCACCTGGGTGTTGGTGAAGCGGACGACGCGCATCCCGAGGGACTCCAGCGCGCGCTGCCTGATCGCGTCGGCCTCAAGGATCGTGGTGTGGTAGGGACCATCGACCTCCACGATCAACTGGGCCTGAGGGCAGTAGAGATCGACGATGTAAGGGCCTATGGCGTGCTGACGGCGGAACGTGACCCCGAGCCGATCCTTCTTGAGGAAGCCCCACAGGTGCGACTCCGAGGGCGTGGGTCGCTGGCGCATCTTTCGTGCATGGGATTTTGTCCAGAACCATCGCGGGGAAGCAGGTCTCCAGGTCATGAAAGGGTGGGCCATTGTTGTTGCCCTGCACACACGCACCTGAACATCCGTACCACACGCGAGATGTCGAAATCAAGCGCGCTTCATTGCTCGGAGAGCTTCTTGCGGATCGCCTCGGCGGCCTCTCGCTCGTCAAAGGGGCCGGCGACGACGGTGTAGATCCCGGCGACGACCTCCGCGTCGGAGAGCACCTTGCGGTCCTGGGGGTTGTTCAAGTTCTCGTAGACATACCACTTTCGCTTCGGCATCGGCCGTCCTCCTGCGTGTTGATGAGGCCCGCGCGGCGCGCCCTGAAGGGGGTGAGTCGAGCGGCGCGGTCCCTTTGATTCAACAACGAAGCGGCGGCCGCTCTGCCCGTCAGATCACGATCCGGGCACCGCAGCCAAGGGAGAGGCGAGCGGGGCTCCTCGGGCAGGCGACATCCTGGCGAGGTTTGGCGCTGGGGGAGAAGGGGCATGGGGGGGTTGCGCTGGGGATCTGAGGGGGAGTACCTTCGCCCGGCAATCTGGGATTGGAGCCGAGGCCATGACGCTGCTGAAGCGATTGTTCGGGAAGAGCGCCCGCGGAGACGAGCACGAGGTGCGGCTCTTTCTGGAGGCGATGTTGATCATGATCGCCGCCGACGGGTCGGTGGAAGACAGCGAGATGGCGCAGTTCATGGCGCAGATCAGGACGCGGCCTGAGCTGTCGCAGATACCGCGCAGGACGATCGACGTGCACATGCAGGAGGCCTTCGCGGCGATCCGCGTCGAGGGCATCGAGCGTCGGATCCAGGCCATCGCCAGGGGCTTGCGGCATCGGGATCAGCGCCTCGCGGCGGTGGGGATGGCGCTGGCGATCGCGGTGGGCGACGGGGCGCTCAAGCCCGAGGAGGCGACGATCCTGAAGATGATGCAGGCGGCGCTGGGGCTCAGCGACGAGGACGTGAGGGCGGCGATAGAGGCGGCGCGCGCGGGGAGCATCGGCGACTTCGTCGACGAGGGGACGATCGAGGAGGTCTACATCGAGACGATGATGCTGATGGCGGCGGCCGACGGGATGATCGACCCGGCCGAGCTGGACCGCTTCGGGCATGAGCTGGCCCACCAGTCGGTCTTCGACCTGACCTCGCCGGAGCAGGCCAGCATCTTCATGGAGCGGGCCTTGAGCAACCTGACCCGCGACGGCGTCGAGGTCCGGCTGGAGGCCATCGGCGCGGCCCTGGAGGGCAGCGCGCAGCGCGAGACTGCCTTCAGGCTGGCCCTGGAGATGTGTCTGGCCGACGGAAACGCCGACGTCAGCGAGCGCGCGCTCTTGAAGCTGCTCCAGGAGCGGCTGGGGTTGAGCGACGCCTTCGTCGGGCAGGAGATCCAGAAGATCCTCGGGGGGCCGGTATGAGCGACGCGGCCGGGGAGAGGGGGTCGCTGATCGTCTTTGAGGGGATCGACGGGGCGGGCAAGAGCACGCAGGTGGCGCGGCTGGCCGAGGCGCTGGAGGCGCGCGGTCGGCGCGTGGTGCGCAGCGCCGAGCCGACGCGGGGGCGCTACGGGGCGCAGCTCCGGGCCTCGATGGCCCAGGGGCGCCTCCAGCCCCAGGAGGAGCTCGATCTCTTCATACTCGACCGCCGCGATCACGTCGAGGGGCTGATCGAGCCGGCGCTGGGGCGAGGGGATGTGGTGATCCTGGATCGCTACTACTTCTCGACGGTGGCCTACCAGGGCGCGCGCGGCTTTGATCCAGCGGCGCTGCTGGCGCTCAACACCGACTTCGCGCCGCCGCCGGACCTGCTCTTGCTCCTTGACCTGGACCCCGAGCGCGGCTTGACGCGGATTCGGGAGGATCGGAAGGAGGCCCCGGACGCCTTCGAGGTCCCGGAGCTCCTGGTCCGCAGCCGCCGGATCTTCCTGGATCTGGCCGCCAGCACGCCCGGCGCCCACGTCCTGGACGCCTGCGAGGATCCCGACGCGCTGGCTCGCCGGATCGAGACGCTGGCCGTCGAGAGCCTCAAGACCCCGTCGAGGACGATGGACCTCGCCGAGGACGATGGACCCCGTCAAGGACGATAGACCTCGCCGAGGATCAGGCGCCCCCCTGGATCTGGAATTTCTTGAGCAAACGCTTGAAGTTAGATCGATCCATGCCCGCCTCGCGCGCCGCCCGCGAGATGTTGCCGCCCGTGCGCTCCATCAGCTCGGCGACGTAGCAGGTTTCGAAGGTCTCGATGGCGCGCTGCTTGGCCTCCGTGAACTGGAGGTCGGCGAAGGCCCCGTAGAGCGCCCCGTCGCAGCCCAGGCTGACGTCCGGCTCCTGCCCCTCCTCGGGGCGTCGGCGCCGCGTCTGGTCGATGGCGTGCGCGCTCACCTCGCCGCAGACGCGGAAGATGTCGTCGAAGGGCTTGGTCAGGTAGTTGAGCGCCCCGAGCTTGACGGCCTCGACGGCTGACTCGACCGTGGCGTACCCGGTCATGACCAGCACCGAGAGCCAGGGCTCGTGGGCCTTGATCCGCCCCAGGATGTCGATGCCTGACATCCCGGGCAGGCAGACGTCCAGGAAGATGAGGTCCCAACCCCCGGCGCTCACCTTCGCGAGGCCCTCGGCGCCGTCGCGGGCGATCTCGACGGCGTGGCCCTGGGCGCCAAGGAGGCGCTGCATCGCCGCAACCAGGGGTGCCTCATCATCCACGATGAGGACGCGGCCGCTCGCCGGCCCTGGCGGGTAGACTTCGACCTGCTCTTTGGGCGCCTGGATCATCTCTTCCACCTCGATCGCTAAGACCAACCGCTCGGGTTGTCATCGACAGCGGAGGACCTGGGCTTGAATCAAGGGGCGCCGCGACGATCGAGGGCGATGGGGAAGGAGACGGTGAAGGTCGCGCCCTGGCCCAGCGCAGAGGAGACCTCGATGGAGCCGTTGTTCTCGTGGACGATCTGGAAGGAGATCGACAGGCCCAGGCCGGTGCCCCGGCCCTCCTCCTTGGTGGTGAAGAAGGGGTCGAAGATGCGATCGATGTGCTCCGGCGCGATGCCGCAGCCCTGGTCGACGACCTTGAGGATCATCGTGGGCGGCTCGGTGGAGTCGTCGATGCGCTTGCGGATCTCGATCCGGCCGCTGACATCCTCCATCGCGTCGACGGCGTTGTGCAGGAGGTTGAGCAGGACGCCCTGGACCTCATCGCTGTTGACGCGCACGCGCACGTCGCTGCAGCCGGGCGTCTCGTCGATCATGGCAAGCTCGACGCCGCTGAGCCGCAGGACATTGCCGAAGACCGTCACGGCCTTGTCCATCAGGGTGCCCAGCTCCACGAGCTGGCGCTCCTCTTGAGGCGCGAAGCGGGCGTAGTTGAGCAGGTTCCGGACCGTGCCCTGGCAGCGCCGGGCCGACTCCTCGATGTGGTCCAGGAACTGGTGCTTCTCGTCGTTCTCGTCCACCTCGCGCTTCATGATCTGGGCAAAGGCGAGGATCCCCCCGAGGGGGTTGTTGATCTCGTGGGCGACGACCCCGGCCATCTCGCCCAGGGAGGCCATCTTGTTGCGCTGGAAGAGCTTTCGGCGCCGCCGCTCCTCCTCGGTGATGTCCCGGTAGAGGCACACGAAGCGCTGCCCTGCGGCCTCGTCCTCCTCGATCAGGCAAGGAAAGGCGGTCACCTCGATGATGACGTCCTGGCCCGGCAGCGAGATGCGCGAGTGGCTCTCGCGGGAGCTGGCGCGGGCCTCCTCGATGGGGCAGCCCTCACAAGGTCGGCTGGAGCTGGCGACGAGCTCGTGGCACTTGTGGCCGCGCAGGTCGGTGACCTGTCGACCGCAATGGGAGGCCAGAGCCGAGTTGGCCCGCTGGATCGTGAAGTTGTCGTCGATGAGCAGCACGGGATCGCGGATGGCGTCGAAGGTCGTGGCCAGCTCCCGCTTGGCGTTCTTGAGCTGGAGCGCCCGCTCGTTGACCATCTCCTCGAGGTTCTCGTTGAGGCCAAGGAGTCTGGCGTTGAGCTCGCGCAGCTGGACGTTCTGAGCCTCCAGGCAGGCCGCCTGTGCGGCGCGCTCCTGCACGAGCTGCCTGTTCTCGATGGTCAGCCAGAACTGCTCGCAGGCGCTGATCAAGACGCCCTTGAGGTGGGTGCGCTCCCAGGGTTTGTTCAAGAAGCGGTGGATCTCGCCGCGGTTGATGGCGTTCTCCAGCAGCCCCGCGCTGGCGTAGGCGGTCAGCAGGATCCGCTGGGTGATCGGCCAGCGCTCCTTGACGCGCTCAAGGAGCTCGACGCCGTCCATGCCGGGCATCTTGTAGTCGGAGATGACCGCAGCGACGCGGATCCCCTCGCGCTCGCACCTGGCCAGCACCTCCAGGGCCTCCTGCGCCGAGGTCGCCGTCAGGAGGTCGAAGGGCTCCTGTCGCAGCTCCCGCTTGAGGCTGTTGAGGATGAACTGCTCATCGTCCACGGCCAGAATGACGGACCTGATCGGCTCAACCTGGCTCGGCTCGGTCTGACTCGGCGGCATCTTCAAGGCGCCCTCTCGGATGCTCGACGCAGCATCACTTCCCCGTTCGGTTCTCACACATTTTAGGCCCACTTCAGGAGAGGTGTCCACAGGCAACCGCTCCCCCATTTCAAGGCAACTTGTCGTGGAGGTAGACCCGCGCGCTCCCCCAACGCCACCCGGCGCTGGACTCGACGACCGAGGCGACGACGTCGAGCGGTCGCTCGGCGCCACGGACCCGGGCGACGAGCGCCGCTGCCTCCTGACAAGATCCCCCTTCGAGCGCGATGAGGTCGGCTGGGCCGACGTGGCCGCCGCAGATCGTCGAGGCGGCCTCTTCGAGGTGCCACGCCTCGCCCTTGCGCGTCAGCTCACGGCCGGGCGCGAGCAGCTCCCCGGAGCGCCCCAGCGCGATCAGGCACGCGCGCCCCTGGCCCGCAGGCCGGGCCCACGCCGAAAGGCGCGCCGCGTAGGTGAACCTGGCCCCCCCCATCCCCCCGACCTCCGCCTCGACGTCCACGCTCAAGGTCGGCGCCGCGCCGCCAGCGCCCGGCCCCATCGAGTCGATGACCACCGCGCCCACGGCCGCGGCGATCACGACCCCGATCCCAACCTGCCAGGCGCGCTTCTCCATCAAATGCTCCTTCGGCACATCTCGGCATCACCTTGAATCACCGACGCCGCTCGCGGCGATCGACACCGTGGACGCAGTTGACGCGCGACGCAACGGGTGCAACAACAACCGGGAGCCTCGGATGCTGCCAGGAGCCTTGATGGCGATCAAGACCTTCACAGGAGGAGACCTTGAGGAGCGCGCGGCGGACCCGGAGGCGCTGCGGGCGGCCATCGCGCAATGCCGACGGGATCTGGCCATCGCGCGCCAGCGGGTCAAGGCGCCCGACGCGGGCAAGGACTGGCCCGGGATCGAGGCCCGCGAGGTCGGCCGGCTGGCCGACCTGCTGCGGCTCGACGGGCAACGCGCCGAGAGCGAGGCGCTCTTTGTCGAGGCGATCGGCCTGTGGGCGGGGCTCGGCAAGGCGCGCGCGGGGGCGCTGGCGCGGCTGCGGCTGGCGCAGGTCTGTCGCGCCGACGGCCGCTGCGACGAGGCCCGCGCTCACCTGGACGCCTTGTTCGAGGCCATGGTCGACGACGAAAACCTGAACATATACAAGGACTTCGTACTCTACCACAGAGGCGTCACGGCCTGGAGAGCGGGCCGGCAGGAGAGCGCCATCGAGGATCTGAGCGCCGCGCTGGCGATCCGAGCGGCCGAAGCATCGAAGTTGACAGCCACCACCGAGGAGGCGCTGCGGATCGTCCGCGCAGGCCCTCCTGCCACCCCCGAGGAGCCATGAAACAACTGCTGGTCCTGTGCGCGACGGCGCTGCTGATCCCCGCCACCGCGCGAGCCCAGAACAAGCCGGTCGATCCGGCGCCCGAGGCCAGGACGACCTACCAGCTCGACGGCGCGTCGCTGCGGGTGACGCCGCCGCAAGAGGGCGCCGAGGCGACCGCGGTGGCCTTGCCCTGTCAGGGCAGCGCGCTGATGGCCCACAAGGCGAGGCTCTACGTCGCGTGCGGGGAGCTGGGCGCGGTGGTGCTGTCGGTGGAGGACGACCCTGGGGCGCCGAAGGTGATCGCGCGCAAGGATCTGGGGGGCAGCGTCGTGGGCTTCTTCGAGGTCGACGGCCAGGTCTGGGCGCGGATCGCGAGGCTGGAGGGTCGGCCGGTCGATCAAGGGCTGGCGATCACGGGGCCGCTGATCGCGGAGGCGCCTGAGATGGAGGTGCCGGAGATGCCGGAGCCCTCCGAGGCGCCGGAGGTGCTGGTCGAGGGGGTGGTCGTGGCGCTGCGGACGGGGTCGGTGGTGATCGACCTGGGGAGCACGCAGGGGTTGTCGGCCGGCGATCGGGTCGAGCTCTTCGCGCGCCAGGAGGAGGATCTGGGCGAGGGGCAGGCGGCCGTCCGGGAGGTGCTGCTGGCGGTCGGGGTGGCCTCGGTGGTGGCGGAGGGGCGCTCGGAGGTGGACCTGGGGCTGGGCGAGCGGGTGCCGTTGGGGGCCTTTGCGCGCCCGACGGATCGCAAGCGGACGAGCAACCGGCTGACGCCGCCGAGGGTGCCTGAGCTGATCGAGGTGGCCTTCAACCTGCGGCCCTTCCTGGCGCTGGGGACCTTCGGCTTCGGGACGGTGTCGGACGGCTCGGTGGGGTATCGGACGGCGAACAACCTGCACCTGCAGGGGCTCTTTGAGCCCATCGGGCTGGGGTTGAGCGACGAGGGCAACGTGGTGGCGCTCTCGACGGCCGGGGTCGTGGCCTACGACACGCCGCTCTTCGAGGTGGGGCTGGGGCTGGGCTGGTCGGCGGTCAACGACGCCATCGACGACGACAGCTTCGAGGCCGACCTGGCCGCGGGCGGCGACGGCCTGACGACGGACTTCGACAACGTGCGCTCGGGCCTGGCGATCGTGCAGACGATCCGGCTCGGGGCGCTGGACGGCTTGAACCTGAGCGCCCGCAACTCCTTCCTCTTCTTCAAGGGCCAGTTTCATTACGGCGGCACGAACGCGTCGCTCCAGGCGCCGGTCTCGGATCGGTACTGGCTGATGCTCGGCGGCGGCGGCGGGATCGCGGGTTACGGTTACGGGGAGGTGGGGCTGCGGGTCTTGTTGGTCGGCAATGGGGATCACGGCTCGCTCTTCCTGACCCCGCGGCTCGGGGGCGCGGGGCTCTTCGGGGAGGTCGTCAAGGAGGGGGTCGCGCTGGAGGACTGCTTCGGGCGCATCGACTCGGACGGCACCTGCGTCGAGGAGATCGAGTACGCCGGGCCGATGATCGGCCTGGGGCTGGAGTGGCGCCCCTGAGCGGGCTGGGCGGGGGATCTTCGAAGGCCGCGCGAAGGAGCCTTCGGCGCCCCTGAGCGGGCTGGAGGCCGCCGGATGAGGGCGGCCGGGCCGCGATCAGGCCGGGGCGGCGGGCGGCGGGCGGCGTGGACGAGCAGGAGGCCGACGGCGCCGATCATCATCGAGGCGAGCACGAGCCAGACTGGCGCGCGCGAGGCCCCGACGTCCACGCCCAACAGCGGCAGGATGTCGCCCGAGAGCAGGCTCAGGGTGTTGTTGAGGAAGTGGAAGAGCACCGAGGGCCAGATCGAGTGGCTCTGCCAGACGACGTAGCCCATCAGGACGCCCAGGGCGGTGGTGCCCAGGAAGCGATAGATCGACAGGTGGAAGATCCCGAAGAAGAGGGCCGAGACCCCGACGGCCACGACGCCGCCGGCGTGCCCGCGGAAGCTGGACAGGAGCCAGCCGCGGAAGACGGCCTCCTCGCAGATGGCCGGTGAGAGGGCCACGACGAGGATCACGCCGAGCTTGCCCAGCGGATCGGTGGGCATGGAGAAGGTCTTCTCCATCAGCTCGACGAACTCGCGCGGGACGGGCAGGAAGCTCTCGTGGAAGAGCTCGGCGCCGGTGCTGACCCAGATGAAGCTCGTCGACCCGAGCAGCAGGGCGCCGAGCATGGCCAGCGCGGGCGGCCGCGACAGGTGCAGGACCCGCTTGAGGTCGTGTCGGCGCCACAGGCTCAGGCCCAGGGTCGGCCCGAGCAGGATGCCGTAGAGCGTGAGCAAGAGCCCCGTCATCAGGTGCCAGCTCTGGGCCGCGCTGCCCAGGTAGTAGAGGGCCACGAAGAGGATCGACACGAAGGCCATCGCCTCGCCCGGGGTGGGCAGCGGGGCGGCCTGGCCGGGGGCCACGCGGCCCTGGGGGGTCAGCATCGCCACGGCGCCGGCCCGGCCGATCATCAGCTCCTCGCGGCTGTAGAGGCGCGCGGCCAGCGAGAGCACCAGGACGGTGACGATCAGCGTCGAGGCGGTCACCAGGAAGAGGTGGTCCCAGACGACGCCCTGGATCAGGATCTCCTTCATGATCAGGGCGAGGTTCAGGACGGGGATGAAGGCGGTCGCGCCGGTCATCTCGATGCCGGGCAGCTGGGCGATGAGGACGGGCATCAGGCAGATCATGTAGACCGGCGAGAGGTAGTTCTGGGCCTCCTTGGGGCTGGAGGCCAGCGTGGCGATGGTCATCATCAGCGCGCTGAACATCAGCCCGAGCAGCATCACGACGGCGAAGAGCGCCGCGGCGTCCAGCGCCGATATCGACTCGACCCCCAGCCCGAGGCCCTCGTTGCCGGACAGGGCGACGCTGTGGGCGAGGATCAGCAGGATGCTGCCGATGTTGATCGCCCCCGAGACCACCGCGATCGTCAGGACGGTCAGGTACTTGCCGACGACGATCTCCGTCGGGCGCACCGGCGAGGTCATCAGGGTCTGGATGGTCTTGCGCTCGCGCTCGCCGGCCGTCAGGTCGATGGCGGGGTAGAAGGCCCCGGTGACCATGAAGATCAGCACGAGCATGGGCAGGAACTGGCTGGCCACCGAGCCCATCCGGCGTACCTGGGGCGCGATGTCGGCCTCGACGTAGGCCAGCGGCTCGATGTAGGCCGCGTCCAGGCCGTGGGCCTTGAGGCGCCGGGTCAGCAGATCGCCCTTCCAGCCCTTGAGCCGCTCCCGGATCCGCTCGACGACGTGGCTGCTGAGCGGATCGACGGAGTTGTAATGCACCGTGATCGGCGCCGACTCGCCCTGCGAGAGCGCGCTGCGGAAGCCCTCGGGCACCTCCACGACGGCCTGCAGCGCGCCGGCCTCCAGCAGCGCGTGCGGATCGTCGGTCGCCCTCACCTCGATCCCGCCGCCGCTCTCGAGCTTGTCGCGCGCCTCGCCGGGCAGCGCCCCCTCGATGGCGATCACGCCGTCGGTGGCCTCCAGCTTCGAGGTCTGCGAGGCGGCCACCTCCGCGATCAACACCATCATCAGCGGGTAGAAGATCATGGGCATCGCCAGCAGCAAGAAGAGCGTGCGCCGATCGCGCAGCGTCTCGCGGATCTCCTTGCCGTAGATCGCACGCACGATCCGAAGCCGCACGCCGCCCTCGATCCCCTCGATCTTCTCCTTCACAGGCCCCCTCGGGTGCCCAGCGCCGCCGCGCCCTCGTGCTCCGCGATGCACTTCAAGAAAGCCCGCGTCAGGCTCTCCTCGCCCGTCTGCGCCAGCAAGGACGCCAGAGCGCCGACCCGCATCAGGCGGCCCTGGTGCATCAACCCGAGCCTGTCACAGATCAGCTCGGCCTCCGACATGATGTGCGTGCTGTAGACGATCGCCTTGCCCCGCGCCCGCTCGCGCCGCAAAAAATCCAGGATGAACTGGCTGGAGATGATGTCCAGCCCCGAGGTCGGCTCGTCGAGGATCAGCACCGGCGGATCGTGCAGCAGCGCCCGCGCGATGCTCACCCGCTGCTGCTGCCCCGTCGACAGCGATCCGCAGCGCTGGGACGCGAAGGGGCCAATGTCCAGCATCCCCACCAGCTCCTCGATCCGGCGACCCAGCGCCGCGCGCGGCATGTCGTGCAAGTCCCCGAAGTAGCGCAAGAACTCCACCGGCGTCAGCCGCTCGTAGAGCCTCGTGTCCCCCGTCTGGAAGCCGATCGAGCGCCGCACCTGCGCCGGCTGCGTCGCCGTGTCGTAACCCCCGATCCGCGCGACCCCCGCGTCGGGCCGGATCAAGGTCGCCAGCACCCGCATCGTCGTGCTCTTGCCCGCCCCGTTGGGCCCCAGCAAGCCGAAGATCTCTCCGGCGGCCACCTCGAAGGAGATCCCGCCGACCGCCTCCAGCGCCCCATAGCGCCGCACCAGCCCGATCACCTCGACCTGAGGTGCCCCCGCCGCCCGCTGCTGATCTGCTCTCGCCGGATCCGTCAACCGACCACCCTTGAAAAAACCCCTCGACGAGACCGCGAGAGTCTACGCCCAACCCTGGAGCCTGTCGAGCAGCCCCACCCCGTCGGCCTCACCCGGCCAGCGCCCCGCGCTCGACGATCACGGCCTCGAAGACCTCGCCCTCCTGGCCCTCCGGCGGCCTGACCACCAGCCGCGACCCCGGCGCGTTGTCCGCTCGGTGGATGTACCCCATCGCCAGCACCCGAGCCCCGACCCGCGCGCTGCTGGTCACCTCACCGAGCGCCCGCTCCCCGTTGGCGATCACCCCGCCCGGCGCCGGCACCCCCGAGCCCTCGATCACCAGCCCCATCAGCCGCCGACCGACCTTCCCGCGCGCGTCCACCCGCTCGACGATCTCCTGCCCCAGATAGCAGCCCTTCGTGAAGCTGACCGCCGTGTCCAGCCCCGCCTCGTTGAAGAGCACCTCGGGGCCCAGCTCGGCCCCGAAGCGCGGCACGCCCGCCCGGATCCGCGACCGCTCCATCGCCTCCCACCCGCAAGGCCGCGCCCCGGCCCGCTCCAGCGCCTCGAAGAGCTCGCCCACCGACTCCCGCGCCGTCGAGATCCTGAAGCCCGGCCCGCCGAGCTGATCCGTGGCCGACACCAGCACGTCCAGATCGCCGACCGCCCCGGGCCGGACCCCGTGCGGCGCCATGGCCGACAGCTCCTCGCCCAGCGCCCGCCCCAGCGTCGCCGCCGCCCCTGGACCCGCCAGCCCCAGCGTCCCGACCTGCGCGCTCCTGTCCGCGACCGTGACCCGCTCCATGACCACGAAGCGCTTGAGCAGCCTGCGCAGCGACGCCGCCATCCCCGGCTCGACGTCCAGCAGGATCATCTCCTCGAAGACCCCCACCCGCATGTCGGCCACGATGCGACCCTTGATGTCGATGTGGCACGCGTAGCCGCCGCCGCCCGAGGGCATCTTCTTGATGTCCTGCGTGCACAGCCCGTGCAGCCAGGAGGCCCTGTCGGCGCCCTCGACCACCAGCAGCCCGCGCGCCGTCAGGTCCAGCAGCCCGACGCCCCCCGTGAGCGCCTCAAGCTCCCCCGCCTCGTCCCCGAAGGAGAGCGCCGTCTGCGTGTGCTTCTGGCCTCCGACGTTGGATATCGGCGCCATCACCGCGCCCCGCGACTCCAGCAGCGCCGCCAGCGGGTTCTCGACAATCAATCTCGCGTCCATGAATTCCTTGAGAGCGTGTTCGACGCCGTCGGCTATGATCGACGCCGTCGGCTATGATCGACGCCGTCGGCTATGATCGACGCCGTCGGCTATGATCGACGCCGTCGGCTATGACCGGCGGCGCCGGAGCAGCGCGGCGGCCCCGATCGCCAGCGCGATAAGCGCCCACGGCGCGGGGCTCGACCGCCCGGGGATGGTGGCGCAGCAGCCCACCTCGGGGATGTCCGGTTTCGTCGGCGGCTCCGCTGCGGGCTCGGGCTCGGGCTCCCCGAAGGGGTCGTTGTTGACCTCGCCCTCGGGCTCCTGGCCGTTGTTCATGTCGTCGATGACCACGGGATCCTCGTTGACGGTCAGCTTGACCTGCAGGAGCTGGTTGAAGCCCGGCTCGTCGTTGTTGGCCGTCGACAGCAGGTAGTTGCGATCCGAGCCGTTGAGGAAGACCAGATCAAAGACGCTGTTGCCCGTGATCAGCGAGAAGTCGTAGAAGCCCAGCGGCTTGCCGTCGTCGCTGCCCCGCACGTCAAAGACGAAGGTCGGCCCCGCCTGCCGGATCAGCACGACCTCCTCGGAGGCCGTCACCATGAAGAAGGGCCGCTGCATCTGCGCCAGCTCCTTCTTCAGCATCCCCGTCTCCGGGTCCTCGAACTCCACCTCGATCGACCCGGCCAGGTCCTGCTCCCACAGGAGCTTGCCCTCGGGGTCGAGCCTGGTCAGGCGCGCCTTGCTCCGATCGCCGGAGTCGGCCAGCTCCACCCACAGGAGCACGAGGTTGCCCGCCGGATCGTAATTGACCCTGAAGACCTCGCGGTTGGCCCAGTCGCCGCCCTCGGGCTCGAAGAAGGACACCGACTCGCGGCCGTCGTAGAGGAAGAAGCGCGTGCCGCGATCGTTCTGCGAGAAGTAGTAGACGAGGAAGTTGCCGTCGGGCGTCGCCAGGGCGTTGTTGAGCGTCGCGCCGATGAACTCGTCCCCGAAGAGGATGCTGGGGACGCGGACGTCGCCGTTGAATTCGAAGAGCATCGAGCCCTGGCTGACCGGGGCGATCTGGAAGTTGGCCGCCGAGAAGATCAGGACCCGCTGGACGATGGGGCTCCACGCGATCGGGCCGGCGGCGCCCTCGTAGCGGCCGATGTAGGCCTCGGTGTCGGCGAAGGCCGAGTCGGGCTGCTCCCAGACGACATTGCCGTCGAGCGACAGCCGCGTGGTCACCCCGAAGGGGTCCAGATCCTGCGGCTCGATCGCGGCGCGCAAGAGCAGGTCGCCGCCCGGCCCGAAGCCGAAGGAGACCGGCAGCGCCGGGAAGTCCTGGTAGGTGTAGACGATCTCGCGCTCGGCGCCCTGCCCCAGCGCCACCGGGTAGAGGTGGGCGCCGTTCATCGAGGCGGTCACCAGCACCACGCGGCCCTCGCTCGACACCGCGATCCGCGCCGCGGGGCTGACCCCGTCCGGGATCGCCACCGGGGTCGTCTGCACCTCCTCGAAGACCACGCCGGCCTCGGCCACCGCGCCTCCGAACCCCGCAAGCAGGGCCACCACGCACCCCCCAAGCCGCCCACCTCTGATCATCGCCGCCCCCCTCTCGCGCGCCCTTGCGCGCTCACCGGCGAAGTATACACCCGCTCCGCGCCCACACAAACCGCCGCTGCGCCGTGTTGACGCGGGGCGTGGAGCAGGCTGTGAACAGCCCGCCGCCCCAGGCTCGCGCCCGGGGCTTCAGAGAAGGCACGCCCCTGCGGGGCTCTCGACGGGGCGTCAACCTCCGGGGATGGTGTCACCCCACACAAGCGATCTTCCAATTTGAGGCCCTGGAGTCGAGCGACACGATGCCGATGGCTGGCCCAGAGCCTGTCGACAGCCCCGCAGGGGCGTCCCTGGGTTTGTAGCGCCGGGCGCGAGCCCGGGGCGCCCAGCGCCCACACAAACCGCCGCTGCGCCGTGTTGACGCGCCGCCCGTAATCGGGGATCTCTGGACCGTGCGCACCCCCTGGCGGACGAGGCGATCATGGCGCTTTTCGGGCGGCCCGACGGCGATCGGGTCCAGAACCTGTCGATGCTGCGGCGCTTCATCCCGCACCTGATGCCGGGCCGCAATGAGTCGGCGGTCTTCTTCAACCAGACCCTCGACCTGAGCCACACCTTGAGCTGGCTTGAGGCCGCCAACGCCGAGCTCGGCCAGGACGACAAGATCAGCTTCTTCCACGTCGTGATCGCGGCCATGGCGCGCACGCTCGGGCAGCGACCCCAGCTCAACCGCTACATCTCGGGCCGCCGGGTCTACCAGCGGAGGGACATCGCGATCTCCTTCGCGGTCAAGAAGTCCTTTGAGGACGAGGCCCCGCTGACGACCGTCAAGATCACCTTCGGGCCGGACGACACCCTCCTGGACGTCGGCCGCAGGCTGCGCGAGGCCATCGGGCAGGGGCGCGGGCAGGCGCTGACGACCTCCGAGAAGGAGCTCAAGGTCGTCGCCGCCATGCCGCGCGGGGTGATGCGGGCGGTCATGGGGGCGCAGCGCTGGCTCGATTACTGGAACCTGCTGCCGGGCGCGATGATCCAGGCCGACCCGATGTACGCCAGCGTCTTCGTCGCCAACCTCGGCAGCATCGGCCTCGACGCGCCCTTCCACCACCTCTACGAGTACGGCACCATCCCGATCTTCGTCGTCATCGGCCGCATCAAGAAGGCCCCCGTCGTGGACGAGGCCGGGCAGATCGTCGCCCGGGAGGTCGTCGACCTGAAGTACACTCTGGACGAGCGCGTCGCCGACGGCTTCTACTGCGCCCGCAGCCTGGAGCTGCTGCGAGGCCTCGTCGAGCGTCCCGAGGCGCTCATGGCGCCGCCCGAGCCCACTGGCCGATAGATTGACGATCGCGCCGCCGGGCGGTATCTCCAAGGGGGCGCGACACAAGGACGAACACGCGGTCGAACTTCGACCCTGAGCAGAGGAAAGCATGACGACGATCAAGGTCGGCATCATCGGCGCCGGGCAGATCGCCCAGCTCCACGCCGAGGGCTACAAGAAGGACGACCGGGTGCGCGTCGGCGCCGTGTGCGACATCCGCGAGGATATCGCCATCGAGCGGGCGCTGGCCTGGGGCGCCGAGAGCTACTGCGCCGACTTCCGCGCCGTCCTCTCCGACCCTCTCATCGACGCCGTCGACATCCTCACCCCCCACTTCCTGCACACCCCCATGGTCCTCGAAGCCCTCCAGGCCGGCAAGCACGTCATGGTGCAGCGCCCCCTGGCGCTGACGATCGCCGAGGCCGACCGCATCATCCTCGAAGCCCGCAAGCGCAACCTCACCCTGGCCGTGGCCGAGCCCACCCTCTTCCACCCCCCCGTCGTCGACGCCCGCAGCTACCTGGAGGCCGGCGAGATCGGCGACCCCGTCGGCATCCGCGTCAAGGTCGGCATCGGCGCCCCCGAGGGCGGCTGGAAGGTCCGCCCCGAGAGCTGGCTGTGGCGCTTTGACCCCCAGAAGTGCGGCGGCGGCCCCTTCCTCTTCGACGCCATCTACGGCGCCTTCGTCCTGGCGCTGAACATGCTCGCCGACGTCGACTCCGTCACCGCCTCCATCGGCCGCACCGAGATCTACCCGGGCTACTTCGTCGACGCCCCCGCCACCGTCATGTGGCGACACCGCTGGCGGCAATGCCTCGGCTCCCTGGAGATGACCTACTCGCCGGAGATGTACATCAAGAGCTCGCACTACCCCAACGACGTCCGCGTCGAGCTGACCGGCACCAAGGGCATCCTCTGGCTGCGCGCCGCGCCCGGCAACGTCACCATGGGCTCCCCCGTCCAGATGTACCGAGACGGCCGCCTCTTCTCCTTCGGCGAGGTCGCCGAGAGCTGGCCGGAGAACTTCGCCCACGCCACGCGCAACTTCGTCGACGCCATCTTCGGCATCGAGGCCCCCCGCATGTCCGCCGAGGCCGGCCGCGAGGCCCTGCGCCTGACGCTGGCCGCCCGCGACTCCAGCGCCTCCGTCCGCACCTGGCACGCCCCGCAGTAGCCCCCCTCCTGCCCTCAACCTGCACCCCGGGCCCTGGCGATGCTTCGCGAGAACACCCTCTTCCTCAAGCTCTCCACGCACCACGACCTCGTCTTCGACGCCACCCACGCCATGATCCTGGAGCTGCTCCACGACTGGATGGGCGCCCCCTTCGAATCCTTCCAGGACCTCACCGCCCGCGGCAAGCCTCGCCCCGTCACCGGCCAGCTCCTCCTCGACGCACTCCACCGCGGCGTCGGCCAGGGCATCCACCAGAGCCTGCGCTTCAAGCTCTGGCGCGAGAGCGGCTGCCCGGTGCGCTCCTTCGAATTCAACGCCGGCGCCCACCCCTACACCGGCGCCTTCTGCACCCAGATCGACATCCGCGTCGAAAAATCCTGGGTCGAGCGCAACCCCCAGACGGCCCCCCGCGTCCTCAGGAAGCGCCTCATCGACCTGGCCCGCCTCACCCACCCCTTCCAGGCCCACGCCCACGACACCGACGACAACACCATCCAGAACGTCGACAACCTGCGCCTGCTGCGCCGCGGCTTCGGCCTCGACCTCACCGAGCCCGTCGATCTGTCCAACAACCCCGGCCGCGAGCTCTCCCGAGGCAACCTGCGCTACGCCGTCAACTGGCTGACCCTCTTCGGCCCCGAGCTGCTCGCCCAGATCCCCCCCGAGGTCGTCCTGAGCGCCCCCGCCGGCGTCGTCACCGAGCTCGACATCGACCCCGACGCCCGCAAGCGCCCCGCCGAGATCGTCGCCGAGCGCCTCGCCGCGCAACCCGCCGCCCCCCACGGCGGCGATCCCCACGGCGGCAAGCCCCACGGCGGCGATCCCCACGGTGGCGATCCCCACGGGGGCGACCCCTACGGTGGCGATCCCGAAGACCCCGCCCCCCCTCCGAAGCGCTGGCTCCTGTTGAGCCTCGGCGACTCCCCCCTTGACCCCGACGCGCCCGCCGCCCGACAGGCCCAGGCCGCCCTCCGCGAGCACCTCGGCTTCAAGGCCCTTGCCAAAGACCAGCGCTATGTGCTGGGCTACTGGCAGAAGAAGCTCTGACGCGCCCGGATCGGCGCCCGCCCGATCCGCCCCGCGCGACAACCGCGGCCCCGCGCCGCCCACCGCCACCCGAGGGGGATCCACCCATGCCACCCAACACCCTCGCATCCAACACCCTCGCGCTCGCCGCCCTCGCCCTCCTGATCCTCGCGGCAGCCTGCGGCCCCTCGAAGAAGGAGGCCGAGGCCGAAGCGGAGAAGGCCAGGGCCGCCGCCGAGCCCCCCGAGGCGCCGCCCGAGCCCCCCAAGCCGGCCTTCAAGGCCGAGATCCGCGGCGCCGACGGCCGCGAGATGTCCCACGTCCCCGCCGGCCCCTTCCTGCGCGGCAGCAAGGTCGGCGTCGGCACCGACGAGGAGCGCCCCCAGAAGACCCTGGCCCTCAAGGGCTTCTGGATCGACCGCAACGAGGTCTCCGTCGGCGACTGGACCCGCTGCCTCAAGGCCGGCCCGTGCAGCAACGACAAGCTCTACCGCCAATACAGGATCAAGGACCCCGACAAGCGCCCCGAGCCCTGCAACTACGGCCAGCCCGACCGCGACGCCCACCCCATGAACTGCGTCTCCTGGTTCGGCGCCGAAGCCTACTGCAAGTGGGCCGGCAAGCGGCTGCCCACCGAGGCCGAGTGGGAGAAGGCCGCCCGAGGCACCGACGGCCGCCTCTACCCCTGGGGCGAGGAGAAGGCGGACTGCTCGCGCGCCTGCATGGTCGATAAATCCATGTACGGCTGCGGCACCCGCACGAGCTGCCCCATCGGCTCGCGCGGCCAGCGCGGCATGAGCCCCTACGGCGCCTTCGACATGAGCGGCAATGTCTACGAGTGGGTCGCCGACTTCTACAGCCAGACCTACTACCAGGACGCCCCGACCGAGAACCCCTTCAACAGCGCCCGCGACGCGCAGCGCCCCGTCCGCGGCGGCGCCTTCTCCTCCGACGAGGACGGCGCCCGCGCCGCCAAGCGCTCCGCCTTCAACGCCGTCGACCGGGTCTCCTTCGTCGGCTTCCGCTGCGCCTCCGACGAGTAGCCCAGGGCTATCGAGTTCCCACGAACCTCTCGATGGCTACGGGCTTGACGTCCCAAACCAGGATCGTGCCAGTTAGAACTCGATTGCCCTGGCGACGCCTTGAATTGTGGGTTGCTCCCGCTCCTGAATTCTGGCACGATGTCCTCTCCTGATGCGAGGAAATCCTACCATTCAACAGAGGGCCAGACATGATCGCGCTGAACCGCTACACCAACGACGAGCTGATCACCTTGATGTCCGATCTGTCCAGCGCCTCCAACCGCGCGCTGATGGCGGCCGACGCCAAGCTCAACGCCTGGACGCCCGATCTGGACGGCGATCTGGCCACCCTCAAGCGCACCTCCAGCGCGCCCGTCTCCGACGCCCCCCAGGATCCGCCGCCCGAGGCGCCGCCCACCCGCAGACAGCTCGACGTCTGGGTCGAGTCGGCCGTCCGCGCGCTGCGCGCCCTCTTCGAGGCCGCCATCAACCAGGCCCTCTCGATCAGGGACGCCGCCCGCGCCGCCCGCCTCGGAGAGGTCGAGGCCTTCGTCTTTGATCAGGGCATGGGCTTCTTGCGCGGCACCTACCTGGCCCAGAGCGGCAGCGTCGAGCGCCTCGTCGCCCTGGCCCGCCACGAGACGATCGCCGAGGCCGTCTCCAGCCTCACCCTCAACGGGGTCACCTACGCCGCCATCGTCGACCGCATCGAGGCCAACAACAACGACCTGCTCGACGAGGTCCGCCCCGCCCCCGTCGACCCACGCCAGCCGTCCCCGGTCACGGTTCACGGCGCCCGCATGGCCTCCATCAGCACCCTCAACATGATCTTCGACATCATGGCCCGGAGCCTGACCGATCGCGCCCCCGACAGCCCCTACGACAAGCTCCACGCCATGCGCCGCAAGCTCGACGCCGCCGTCGTCCTGCGCAACACCTGAGCCACGCGCTCGGCTCTGGTCGTCACATCGAGCCCGATCCATCCAGATCCGACAACACCAAAAGGCCAGAAGGCGTCGATGGCTCCCCGAGGATCACCGACAGGTCAATTTGAGGGGCCAACCCTCCATCGACCATCCACGGTGACGCCTCTGGGGCCTTCGGTCCTCTCCTGGCGGTCAACATGAGGTCGCCTTGAGGGGTCGATCCTCCTGACGCCGTCACCGTCGATCGCCTCGCAGGGGTCGATCCTCCTGGGCGGCAATGCAAGATGTTCCATTTCTGTATCCATCCTTCCAGAAGGCATCACCGTTGATCCCCGCCGAGGCACCGACGCCTTTGCGAGCATCGACGGTGATGCTCATCGAGCCATCGACGCCTCCATGAGCATCAACGGTGACAGGCTCGGAGCCATCGACGCCTCCCAAGGCATCGCCGTTGATCCCCGCCGAGGCACCGACGCCTCCAAAGGACTCGACGGTGATGCCCTTTGAGCCATCGACGCCTCCATGAGCATCAACGGCGATGCCCTTTGAGCCATCGACGCCTCCGAGCCCGTCACCGTTGATCCCTGGCGAGGCGCCGATGGCTCCCTCGGCAACTGCACACTCCACCCCCACACTCCACCCCCTGTCCCCCTCGTATTACGGGTGGAGTGCCGATCCATCGACAGCCGCGCGCCGCCGCGCTAAGTTGACCGGCCTCTGGAAGGACGAAACGCCGACCTTCGGCCCGCTGATCCTCCCGCCAGACCAACATCGCCGACCTGACTTGTCGTGAGCTCATGCCCGGATACCATCAGACCCCGACGATCTCCGATCACCACCTCGCCTTCGTCTGCGAGGACGCGCTCTGGATCGCCGGGCGCGAGGGCGGGCTCGCCCGCCGCCTGACCTCCGCCCCCCAGCGCGTCATCGCCCCCTGCTTCTCGCCCGACGGCGCCCACATCGCCTTCACCTCCAACGCCGAGGGCGCCGACGAGGTCTTCGTCGTCCCCGCCGAGGGCGGCGTCCCCCGGCGGCTGACCTTCGGCGGGCAGAGCAGCCAGGTCGTCGGCTTCGACCCCGAGGGCCGCGTCCTCTTCAACTCGCTGCGCGAGGCCCACTTGCGCAGCTTCTGGCAGATCTACGCCGTCGACATCCAGGGCGGCGAGCCCCGGCGCCTGCCCCTGGGCCGCTGCCGCCACGCCTCCTTTGACCCCGCCGACCCCCACCGGATCGTCCTGGGCGTCAACCAGATCGACGCCGCCCACTGGAAGCGCTACCGGGGCGGCACCGCCGGCGAGATCTGGATCGGGGACATCGCCGAAGGGGCCTTCGAGCGCCTCCGGATCGGCGTCGAGGGCAACTTCGTGCTGCCGACCTTCGCGGGCGGCCGGATCGTCTTCATCACCGACACCGACGGCTGGGGCAACCTCTGGTCCTGCCTGCCCTCGGGCGGCGATCTGCGCCAGCACACCCACCACAAGGACTTCTACGCCCGCTTCCTGCGCGTCCACGGCGACCGCGAGGTCGTCTACCAGCACGGCGGCGCCATCCGGCGCCTCGACCTCGACGCGGGCCTCGACGCGCCCGTCGAGCTGCACACGCACCCCGACGGCGCCCACAGCCAGCGCCGCTTCACCTCGGCCGATGAGCACCTGCAGGAGGTCGCGCTGGCGCCCGGCGGCAAGAGCCTCGCCGCCATCGTCCGCGGCAAGGCCCTCCACATGAGCGCGTGGTCCGGCGGCACCCGGCAGCTCGGCCCGCGCGGGGGCGCCCGGATGCGCGGCGCGACCTGGCTCCACGACGGCCAGGGGCTCCTGCTCCTGTCCGATGAGAGCGGCGAGGAGCGCCTTGAGCTCTACGACCCCCACGAGGGCCGGCGGCTGGGGCACATCGACATCGAAGGCGCCGCGCGCCTCGTCGAGATCATCGCCAACCCCACCCGGCGCGCCTTCGCCGCGATCGACATCGACAGCCGCCTCTTCCTCGTGGACCTCAACGACGGCGGCGAACCCCAGTGCAAGATCAACCCGCCGTCCGACGCCCACCGCGTCCAGGAGATGGCGTGGTCGCCCGACGGGCGGTGGCTGGCCTTCGTCGTCCGCTACGATTGGGCCAGCGGGGGCGGCGTCCTGACCCTGTGGGACACCGAGACCGGCGACCTGCGCGCCCTGAACGACCGCGCCCTCCCGATGCACTCGCCCTCCTTTGAGCCCGAGGGCGGGCTCCTCTTCGTGCTCTCCGAGCGCTCCTTCAACCCCAGCTTCGACGTGACCCGCTTTGACGCCGCCGTCACCCAGGCCACCCGCGTCTACGCCTTCGTCCTGTCCGACGAGGGCTTCGCGCCCAACGACCCGCGCTGGTTCGACGCCCTCGAGGACGACGACGACGACGACGATGACGACGATGACGACGAGAAGCCCGGCAAGTCGAGCAAGGGCAAGGCCGCCAAGGTCGACAGGGGCAGCAAGTCCAGCCTGAGCGCCAAGGCCGAGGGCGCCAGGGCCGGCGGCAAGAAGACCGACAGCCCCGACAAGGGCAAAAAGCCCAAGGGCGACGACCACGGTGACGACGACGATGACGAAGACGAAGGCCCCCTGCCCGTGCGGATCGACCTGGAGGGGCTGGAGCGGCGGCTGACCGTCTGCCCGGACATCCCGGTGGGGATGTACAGCGGGCTGACGGCCATCTCCGATCACCGGCTGCTCTTCCTGGACTGGCCCCAGATCGGGATGCTGGACGAAGAGGACTGGGGCGACCTCAAGGAGGGCCTGAGCCCGGACCTGATCTGCCTGGACCTCAAGAACGGCGAGCAGACCACGATCCTCAAGAACGTCGACGACTACGAGGTCTGCGGCGGCTGGACGCTGATCCAGGCGGAGGGCGGGCTGCGGCTGCTCAAGACCGGGGAGGAGCCCCCGAAGGACCCCGCGCGCTCGGGCAAGAATCGGCATACGGGCTCGATAGATACCGAGCGCCTCAAGGTCGAGGTCAACCCCCAGCAGGAGTGGCGGCAGATGTACCTGGAGGCGTGGCGGCTGCAGCGCGACCACTTCTGGGCGCCGGGCATGGCCGGGATCGACTGGGAGGCCGCGCGAGATCGCTACCTGCCGCTGCTCGACCGCGTGCACACGCGCCAGGAGCTCTCGGACCTGATCTGGGAGCTGCAAGGGGAGCTGGGCACCAGCCACGCCTACGAGTTCGGCGGCGACTACCCCCACCAGAACGACTACCCCGTCGGCAGGCTCGGCGCCGATCTCCGCTGGGACGGCTTCGGCTATAGGGTCGAGCGCGTCCTGGTCGGAGACTTCTGGAACCCCCGGCTGCGCTCGCCGCTGGCGACCCCGGGGGCGCTGATCAAGGAGGGCGAGCGCATCATGGCGATCGACGGCGTGGCGCTGGACGCGCGCCGGACGCCCGACGAGGCGCTGCTGCACCGCGCCGGCGCGGGGGTCGAGCTGACCGTCCTGCCCGCCGATGGCGGCCCGACGCGCGTCGTGGCGGTGCGGACGCTGAGCGACGACGCGCCGCTGCGCTACCGCCACTGGGTCGAGCACAACCGCCGCGCCGTCCGCGCCCGATCCGGCGACCAGCTCGGCTACATCCACCTGCCGGACATGTCCGGCGAGGGGCTGACGGAGTTCTTTCGGGCCTGGCGGGCGGAGTCGCGCTTCGCGGGGGTGATCATCGACGCCCGCAACAACGGCGGCGGCTTCGTCTCGTCGCTGATCATCGAGGTGCTGCGCCGCGAGGTCATCGGCTACACGATCCCGCGCTTCGGCGCGCCGATGACCTACCCCGAGGACAGCGCGCGCGGCCCCATCGTGGCGCTGTGCGACCAGTTCTGCGGCTCGGACGGCGACATCTTCGCGCACGCCTTCAAGGCCTACAAGATCGGCCCCCTGATCGGCCGCCGCACCTGGGGGGGGACGGTGGGCATCGACCCCGATCAGCTCCTGGCCGACGGCACCCTCGTGACCCAGCCCGAGTTCGGGACCTTCTTCAACGCCACCGGCTGGGACATCGAGAACTACGGGGTCGATCCCGACATCGAGGTCGACCTCGACCCCGCCGCCGCCGCCGCCGGGCGCGATCCGCAGCTCGACAAGGCCATCGAGGTCGCCCTGGCGATGCTCGCCCAGGCCCCCGTCCTGCCGCCCGCGCCACCCCCTGCCCCCTCGCGCCGCTTCTGAGGACGAGCCCAGGCCCGCTCGCCTTGAGGCCAGATCGCGGCCTTGAGGCCAGCTCACGACCTCGACCCGCCCATGATCCCGATCAGCGCGCCAGGCAAGATCCAGGGTTTCATCTCCGAGGGGCATGCTTAGGGTTGGGCCGAAGCTCAAGACCCCGCCGACGGGGCCGAGCCAGGTGCAGCAGGAGGACCCCATGAGCGATCGCAAGCCCGATTCGATGAGCTGGAACTCCTGGATCGACCAGCAGATCGAGGCCTCTCGCGCGCAGGGCGAGTTCGACGACCTGCCCGGGCGCGGCCAGCCCATCCCCGACCTCAACAACACCGACGAGATGTGGTGGGTCAGGTCGCTCATGGCCCGCGAGGGCGTCGACCTCCTGCCTGACACGCTGCGCCTGCGCCGCGAGGTCGAGAAGGCCCTGGAGGAGCTGCCGACGCTGATCAACGAGCGCGCCGTCCGCGAGGCCTTCGAAGCGCTCAACGCGCACATCCGATCCGTCAACCTGGGCCGCCGCGAAGGCCCCCCCTCCAACGTCAAGCCCTTCGACATCGAGGCCGTCGTCGAGCGCTGGCGCGCCGCGCGCCAGGCCGCCATCGACGCGCGCGACGCCGCCGCGGCGACCTCGCCAGGAGGCGCCCCGACCCCCTCCGAGGCCGAGCGCCCCCCCTGGGCTCTGATCGCCGCCGCCCTCGGGGCGCCGCTCGGTCTGGCCGCCCTGCTCTACTGGGCCCTCGGCTGATCTCCCCCCTCGCCCCGGGCTCGCGCCCGGCGCTACAGAGCAGGGACGCCCCTTCGGGGCTTCCGACAGAGCGTCAACCTCCAGGCATGGTGCCACCCCACACAAGCGACCCTCCAAGTTGACGCCCTGGAGTCGAGCGACACGGCGCTGATGGCTGGCCCAGAGCCCGTCGAGAGCCCCGCAGGGGCGTCCCTGGCCTGTAGCCCCTGGCGCGAGCCTGGGGCGGCTATCTATCGTGCCGACGGCGTCTCGTGCCGACGGCGTCTCGTGCCGACGGCGTCATCGATCGTATCGACGATGTCTCGGCGTCTCGTGCCGATGGCGTCTCGCCTTCGCCTCAGCGGCGCCCGGCGCGCTGAACCCGACGCACCCCCGCCAGAAGCACGCGACGATATCCCAGCGGCAAGGCCCGCTGGATCAGATCGATGGCCACGGCGTCGGCGCCAATCAGCACGCGCGGGATCCGGCGCTCCAGGCCGCGCGCGATCGCCTCGGCGGCCTGCTCCGAGCTCGTGCGGGCGGATCGATAGAAGAGGTCCGTGATCGCCTCGCGGGTGCCCAGGATCCCCTCGATCTTCCCGAAGCGACCGGCGCGGGCGATGTTGGTGTTGATCCCCCCAGGGTGGACGCACATCGCCCACACCTCCTCACCCTCCAGCGCCAGCTCCTGCCCCAGCGCCTCGGTCAAGCCCCGGACCGCAAACTTCGACGCGTTGTAGGCCGACTGCGTCGGCACCCCGATCAGCCCGAAGACGCTGGAGATGTTGACCACGCAACCCCGGCCAGCCTCCTTGATCCGCGGCAGGAAGGCCTGCGTCCCATGAACGACCCCCCAGAAGTTGATGTCCATCACCCAGCGCAGATCCTCGTCGCTCATCTGCTCGACCGTCTCGGCCAGCGACACCCCCGCGTTGTTGACGATCACCTCGACCCGACCAAAGCGCTCCACCGTCTCGGCCGCCCACGCCTCGACCGCCTCCCGCTCCCGCACGTCGACCCGTCGGACCAGCGCATCCACCCCCATCCTCGCCAGCTCGACCCGCGTCCCCTCCAGCCCCTCCGCCGACACGTCGCTGATCGACACCCCGCACCCGCGCCGCGCCAGACACAGCGCCAGCGCGCGCCCGATCCCCGACCCCGCGCCCGTCACCGCCGCCACGCTGCCCTGAAGCCTCATTCCCCGACCCTCCGCACTTGCCCCACCGCCGCGACGCCCGCGTCAGCGCCATCTCCACTCTGCCTCCCTGTTGAATGACGGTCAATAGATGGTTGCGATCAGTAGCCCAGGTTTGCTCAGTGAAGGTTCCAAGGCCCGCGACGCCACGGCACCCCACGCGCGCCGATCGCCCCACGCTCCTCGCACCGCCCCCGTTGGGGACGGGCTCGTCGGGTGGGGCTAGAATCTCAGGGTGGGCTGCGCCCTGTCGGTCGCAGGCCAGCGCACGACCCATGTCGACACCAGGGGGCGTGAAAACCCCAATCCACAGGCCCACTTCGACGCGCTGAGCCGGCCCCTCGAACCGCTGTCGTCCGCCCGCAGGCCTGCGCCCACCGGGCGCAGCCCCCCCGCGCATCCAAGCCCCACCCGACGAGCCCGTCCCCCCTTGTGGGGGGCGGTGCGAGGAGCGTGGGGCGATCGTCGAGCGCGGCAGGACTTCAGGCTTCACTGAGCAAACCTGATCAGTAGCCCAGGTCCATCATCCGCCAGCCCTCGGGGCCGAGGTACAGGACATAGGTGACGTCGCCGAAGTCGAGCAGGAGGCCGTCGCCGAGGGCGCCGTCCATCGGCACCGGTCGTCGCTTGACGCTGCGGCTGATCCCGACCGTGTCTCCTGCGCCGTCGGCGCGGGCCAGGGCCTCGACGGAGACGAGGCTGGCGAAGTCCTCCTTCAGCACGCAGGCCTGGGAAGAGACGGAGCGGGTGTTGTCGATGAATTCGAAGTCGACCCAGGTGATGGGGCGTGGGATGGCGGCGCCGAAGACCTCGACGCTGCCGGAGGAGAGGAAGATCACCAGGCCCGAGCGGCAGGAGCGCCCATCCGGTCCCTCATCGCCGCAGCGCTTCGGGTCGACGACCGCGACGACGCGATCGGGTGCCTTGTCGCCGTCGGCGTCGAGGGTCAGATCGCAGCCCTCGGGGGCCTCGAAGAAGCACCCCAGCGCGAGGCCGGCGGGCTCGATCGCGCGCAGGCGCGCCGCGAGCTCGTCGGGGGTCATCAGCGCCCACGGCGTCGGGGTCGAGGCGCAGGCCGAGGCGGCGCAGAGGGAGAGCGCGGCCAGGAGCGCGCGGCGCCAGGGCGAGGCGCAGGGCGAGGGTTGAGGGCCTGCGGGGCGATCGCCGGGTCGGGGTGGGCGCGGGGCGCGGCTCAGAAGCCATTTGGAAATGAAAGGCCGAGTTGTGGGAGGGCGAAAGGGGTCAGATGTGGATTGGACGAGGAAGGACTGGGGCAGCGCCCCGTCCGACCGAGGCCGAGAGCGCTGATTGGTTTGAGGGACCGAGGTCGTCGAGGCCGACAGGGTCGAGGCCAAGGAGGAGAGCGCAGGCGGGCCTTTGGCCCGTCGAGCATCGACGACGACGGCATCGGCTCTGTCGGACCGATGACCGACGGG
>SYOX01000252.1 GCA_005804885.1 Pseudomonadota bacterium | reverse complement strand
CCCGGCGCAGAGCCCTCTGAGCCCTTTTGACAGGCCCACGGGTCGATGAAGGATGGCGGCCAACACGGGATCGAGTTTTTGAGCAAGGCCAATGCACTGACCCCAGACCCATCAACTGAGTCTCCCATCGACCCCCGCCACGACGGGCTCCGATGAAATGTGACTAAGAGACAGCTGCGCAAGGAGGGGGGACCCTTGAATTACGGGTGGCGGTGGATCGGGGGGGGCTCTTTGGGTGGGAATGGTGGTTCAGGGGCGGGCTTCAGGAGCCAGTGTCGGGATCAATGGCCGCCTGGGGCGGGTGGTGATGTCGTCGGGGCGGGGCTTCACAAACCCAACGTCCTATCCCCTTCTCTTCGTGGTTTGCATTTGCCTGATCATCTTGATCGTCTCCACCCAAACCTGCATTATGTAAACTTCGGCTTCGGTGGCAATACCTGATCGAGGCTTAGATGCGAGCCGAGGGCGTCAAAGCGGTGCGTGGATCAAGCGGTGCGTGGATCCAGGCGAGGGTCGTCGACATCGGCCTCGGTGACCGCCTGGAGGAAGATCGGGGGGCGACCTGGATCCTTGGGGCGGTAGATCGCGACCGTGGCGCCCGCCGCGTGGCAGTAGCCCAGGCAGCCTGTCCTCGTCACCCAGTACGATCTCGCCAGCCCCTCGCCGGTCTGCCTGGCTTTGAGGCGCGCGAAGATCGCCTCTCCGACCTCGCCACAGGAGGGCAGCCCCCCCGGCTCACGAGCGTTTGTACACACGAGCACGTGCTTCCGGCACGGCACCGGCCCGACCTCACGCATGGCCAACCCCCCGCCGTGCTCGATCCGCGAGGTGGAGCGCAGCCAGCACCACGGCGTGCGTGACTCCCCCCTCGTCCAGGAGACTGGCTAGCGACCCCTCGGTGACTCTGACGATCTCGATGTCCTCGCCCGTATCCAGCGCCTGCCCGCCGACCCAGGCGCAGCCCTCGGCCAGGAAGACGTGGCAACGGTTGCGCTGGTTGGCCGGGTTCGGGTGGATCCACCCCAGCGCCGTCCAGCGCTCGGCCCGACAGCCCGTCTCCTCCAGGAGCTCCCGCTCGGCCGCCTCTTCCGGCGCCTCGCCCTCATCGATCAGCCCCCCAGGGAGCTCGATCGTCACGACGCGCGCCCCGAAGCGCCACTGCTTGACCATGACGAGGTCGCCGTCCGTCGTGTAGGGGACCACCACGGCCCAGTCCGGGCAGTCGATCGTGTAGTAATCGCCCTCGTGGCCATTGCGGGGGTTGACCAGGCGCTCCTCCCAGACCTTGAAGAAGCCGAAGTCGATGGCAAGGCGCCTCGCGAGCATGGAAAAGGCCCTCATCGTGATCCTCCACCTCCCAGGCTGTTCATCGCTGACCTCCCCTGCCCTGCCGCCCTGACAGGCGCGCTGCGGATGGAAGTTCCTACCCGATCCGGGCCCTGGACTCCAGGCTGGACCATGTGGAGGCGGCCCGCCTGGACACTTGACATGACTCGCCGCGCAAAGGGATAAGTCCATCTACTCAGGCCCGCTGCGCGCAAGCTATGACGCAGTGCATCACGATGACCGCGAGACGTGGGGTGAGCGCGATGAACAACAACCAAATCACAGCCCGCTTCCTCAAAAACCTCGGGGCCTTGCTTGAGCTCAACGGGGCCTCCCGATCCAGAAACCGCATCTTGAGGGAGGCCTCGCGGCTCATCGAGGAGAGCGGACATCTCGTGGGCGCCGCCGAGATCGAGCGCGGAGAGCCCAAGGTCGGTGAGGAGCCTGCTCAAACGCTCCTGGAGTACTTTGAGCGAGGGACGACGGCGCAATATGAGTCGCTTCGTGAAGCGTTCCCCGAGCGGCTCGTCGACGTGGTGCAGGTCCAGGGGATAGGGGCGACGCGGGCGCTGGCCCTGCACGAGGGGCTCGGCGTCGTCGACCTGCCCACCCTCATCGAGGCCGCCAGATCGGGCCGCCTCCCCTCGATCAAGGGCATCGGCGCCAAGAACGCGGAGAACATCCTCGCCGCTGCCATCGCCTACCAGGAGGAGCTCGACGCCGAGGCCGAGGTGCTCTCGCAGATCATCGCGGCTGGCCCCGGCCAGCCCGCGGGCGCATCGGCGCCTGCGGCGGGCGCAGGTCAGCAGGACCTCTTTGTCGCTGAGGCGCCCCCTGCGCCGCCTGCCCCTGTCGAGCCGCCCGGTTCGACGCTTGAGGCGGAGCTTCTCGAAGACGATTCGGAGGCGGCGGGCGGCGCTCAAGTGAGCGCGGGCGGTGCTCAAGTGAGCGCGGACGGTGCTCAAGGGGCGGTTGAGGTCAAGTGGGGCAACTCGGACGGCGGCCCCTCGCTTCAGGAGCGCGGGGACAGGATTCGGGAGGCGCTGCGGATCGTCGTCGCCGACGAGGGCGACGATGGGGGCGACGATGAGGGAGACGAACAGGAGGCTGAGGACTTCCTGTGGTCGAAGCTGCGGTGTTCGGCGTGCCACGCGGTGGGGCTGGAGTCGGCGGACATGGCCGCCCAGTGCCCGAACTGCGGGCGTCGGCACGCCATGGACGACCACGTCATCGACATGCTGGGCACGAGCGGCCACAAGCGGACCATCGCCCAACTCCTGATGGAGTTCGAGCCCTACTCCAACATCTATGAGAGCCTGAGCAGGCCGCTCTTCACGCGCTTTGTCTCGACCCGGACGGTCGAGGACGCCTACGCGGCCAGCATCGATCTGTTGGAGCTCGATCAGGGCCTCAAGGTGCTTGACCTGGGCTGCGGGCCGGGCAACTTCACCCGCCGCTTCGCGGACGCCATGCGCGGGGCGTCGACCTCGCTGACGGTGGGCGTGGACCGCTCGGCGCCCATGTTGCGGCAGGCACGCGGGCTCCAGTACAACCCCGGCGGCGACGGCCTGCGCTACATCCAGGCCGACGCCAACCACCTGCCCTTCGCGGACGCTTGCATGGATCGGGTCCATTGCGCCGCCGCCCTCCACCTCTTCTCGGAGCCCGATCGCGCGGTGCGGGAGCTGGTTCGGGTCACCAAGGCCGGCGGCTTGATCGTCATCAGCGGCTTCGAGCGCCGCATCGGGCTGATCGAGCGCCTCCCGAAGCCCAAGAGCGCCGAGTGGCTCCTGGTCCTGCCCGTCCTGCCGCTGGCCCTGGCCGTCGCCACCAGCGCGGTCGTCATCGACAGCACCCACGACGCGATCGTCAGCGCCCTCGGCATCCGGTGGCTTGAGCAGGGCGAGCTGAGGTCGCTGCTCGAAGAGGCCGGCGCGGACATCATCGAGGAGGAGCGCGACGGGATGCAGGTCACGGTCAAGGCCGCCAGGATCTGACCCGCCCTCCCCGGCCGCCCCAGCGCCACCGCCGGGGTTTGGAATTGCGCCCACTTCGTGTAATCTCCCTGACCCGGATGTCCGGCGACCGCCGCCGGGTGCCCCCCCCCACCACGACGACCACCAGGCCGTCCAGCGCCGAGACAGGGCATGTCCAGAGATCAGCCCGAAGACGCCGAGCTCATCACCTCCATGGATCAGCTCACGGGCTACTTCCGCGCAGGGATCAAGGCGCCGGAGCAGCGCCGGGTGGGCATGGAGCACGAGAAGTTCATGCTCCGAGCCCACGACGCCTCCGCCGCGCCCTATGAGGGCGAGTCGGGCATCGGGCGGCTCTTCGAAGGGATGTGCGCGCGCTTCGGCTACGAGCCGGCCTTCGACGGCGACAACATCGTCGCCGCCGTGCGCGAGAACGACGAGGGGCTGCCCGAGGCGCTGACCATCGAGCCCGGCGGGCAGTTCGAACTGAGCGGCGCGCCCGTGCGCTGGATGCGGGACTCCGAGATCGAGCTTGACCGCCACCTCGCCGAAGTCCGCGAAATTGCCCAGGAAATCGGACTTGTCGGGGTTGGGACGGGCGCCAACGGCCTCCACGATCTGGACGATGTCCCCTGGATGCCCAAGAGCCGCTACGGCATCATGCGCCGCTACATGAGCCAGGTCGGCACCCTCGGCCACTGGATGATGAAGATGACTTGCACCGTGCAAGCCAACTTCGACTACACCAGCGAGCAGGACGCCGCCGACATGCTCCGCACCGCCCTGTGGATCAGCCCCATCGTCTCGGCCCTCTTCGCCACCTCCCCCATCAGGGAGCGCAAGCCCTCCGGCTACATGTCCACGCGGTGCTTCTTCTGGACCGACACCGACAAGGACCGCTGCGGCTTCCCCCCCTTCATGCAGGCCGAGGAGGACTTCGGCTTCGAAGCCTACGCCAACTACGCCCTGGACGTGCCCATGTACCTCATGACGCGCCAGGGCCGCTACATCGACATGGCCGGACACTCCTTCCGCCGCTTCCTCGAAGACGGACACCAGGGCCACAGCGCCACCATGGGCGACTTCGCGCTCCACCTCTCGACCCTCTTCCCGGAGGTCCGCCTCAAGCGCTACATCGAGGTCCGCGGCGCCGACTGCGGCCCGCGCGGCAACCTCCTGGCCCTGCCCGCCCTGTGGAAGGGCCTGCTCTACGATCTCGACGCCCGCCGCGCAGCCCGCGATCTCCTCTCCGGCATGACCTTCGAGGCCCGCGAGCGCCTCTTCACCCACGCCATCCGCTGGTCCCTCGACGGCCCCGTCCCCGACACCGGCCACAAGTCCCCGCGCACCATCCGGGATCTCGCCTCGGACCTCATCGACATCGCCGCAGGCGGCCTCGACAGGCTCGCCCTGGCCGATCCCGCCGCGCCCCTGGCCGGCCCCGACGAGCGCCGATACCTCGAACCGCTGCGCGCCGCCATCGAGGGCCCCGCCGCCTCCCCGGCCCACGCCCTGCTTGAGCGCTGGAAGGCCCTCGGCGGCGACACCGCCGCGTGGATGCTCGAACAGGCCCTCTGACCCCCGCAGAGCCCCTTCCTCACGACCTTGACCTGTAATCCATGCCCTATTATCGTCGCTTGACGATGGATGCACTGAGCGCGTCCAGACAGGAGGGACCATGATGAGCTGCGAGGAGGAGATCGAGGGCGCCCAGACGGACGGCGGGGGCGCCGCCTGCGGGCTGGATGAGGCCGAAGAGGCTTCGCTGGCTGCCATGGCCAAGGCTCTGGGCCACCCCGTCCGGGTGCGCATCGTCCGCATCCTGGCCCAGCGCCGCGCCTGCGTGTGCGGCGAGCTGGTCGACGCCCTGCCCCTGGCCCAGTCGACCGTCTCCCAGCACCTCAAGATCCTCAAGGAGGCGGGGCTGATCCTCGGTCAGATCGACGGGCCGCGGGTCTGCTATTGTCTCTCGCCCGAGGCCATCGAGCGCCTCCACGCGCTCATCGGCGCTCTCAGGGGCGCTCAAAATCGAGGAGGCTGCTGAATGGAGAGTCGCTGGTTCCACAAGGCCGTCCTCTTTGAGCCGGGCCCTGGCAAGGCGCGCAAGGTGAGCTGGCTTGAGCTCTTCTACGACCTGATCTACGTCGCGACGATCATCCAGCTCGGCTCGGCGCTCTCGGACCACGCCTCCCTCAACGGCTTCTTGATGTTCGCCGGCCTCTTTGTCCCGATCTGGTACACCTGGACTGGCTTCACCTTCTTCAACAACAGGGTCCTGGTCGACGACTTCGCCCACCGCCTCCTGGTCTTCGGCCAGATGTTCGCCATCGGCGCCATGGCCGTGTCCCTGCCCAACGTCCTCGACGGCGAGTACCGCGTCTTCGCGCTGTGCTACGCCGCCGCCCGGATCGTCCTCGTCCTGCTCTACGCCCGCGCGTGGCTCCAGATCACGGAGACCCGCGCCATGACCCGCCGCTTCGTCCTGGGCTTCGGCCTCGGCGCCGCCCTCTGGTCCATCTCCGGCTTCCTGCCAGCGCCCTGGGTGTACATCGTCTGGGCCGTCGCCATGGGCGTCGACCTCTCTGTCCCCTTGAGCCAGGCCTCGCGGGAGCTGAACGCGAAGCACCCTCCGGACAGCGAGCACATGACCGAGCGATACGGCCTGCTGACGATCATCGTCCTGGGTGAGTCCTTCGTCAAAGTCCTCTCGGCCGTCACGGAGCTGGTCGATCAGGGCCTCGGCGGCTTGCACATCCTCTTGATGGGGGGGCTGACCGTCACCGTCACCTGCGCCCTGTGGTGGATCTACTTCGACGACGTCGCCGGCTCCAGGATCCGCAAGGGCAACCTGTCGCCCTACATCTGGATCTACACTCACCTGCCCTTGACGATCGCCGTCACCGCCTCCGGCGTCGCCGTCAAGAAGGCCGTCCTCTTCAACCCCCTCAAGGAGCCCTACGCCCCCTACGCCTGGCTCCTGTGCGGGACTCTGGCCCTGGCCCTGGTCAGCGTCGCGATCATCGACTCCGTCACCGAGCGTCGACACGCCGAGCTGAGCGACAAGGCGAGGGTCCGTATGCGGCTTGCATCGGCGGGTGTCCTGGTCCTGCTGGCCGCCATCTCAAGCACCTTGGATGCCTGGGCCTTCGTCGCGCTCGTCTCGGCCATCTGCGCCATCCAGGTCATCTTCGACATCAGCATCGCGCCGATGATGACCCTCGGCGGCGAGCACAAGCACGAGGATCACCACAAGGGCCCGGTCAACGCCAACAACGAAGAGGACATCCGCGCCGCCGATCCGACAAAGCGCCGATGGGGCCTGAGCGACTCCATCCGCAAGGGCACCCCGGACGAGCTGCGCCGCGACCTCTACTTCCACCTCATGGAGGGCTCCTGGCTGCGCCTCCTGGTCACCTTCTCCCTCCTCTACCTTCTGTCCAACGGCGTCTTCGCCGCGCTCTACCTGCTGGACGCCGAGTCTCTGAACAACGTCAGGCCGGGCTCCTTCATCGACGCCTTCAACTTCAGCGTCCAGACCATGGCGACCATCGGCTACGGCGCCATGACCCCGAGCTCACTCTACGGCCACACCCTCGTCACCATCGAGGCCGCCTTCGGCATCTTCGGCGTCACCCTGGCCACCGGCTTGATGTTCGCCAAGGCCTCCAGGCCGCGCTCCAGCGTCCTGTTCTCCAACGTCGCCACCATCTCCACCTTCAACGGCGCCGATGTCCTGATGATCCGCCTCGGCAACGCGCGCGGCAATGAGATCGTCGAGGCCAACCTCCGGCTGACCGCCGTCATCGAAACCCAAAGCGCCGAAGGCCAGAAGATGCGCTTGCTCCATGACCTCAAGCTGCGCCGCGACACCTCGCCGCTCTTCACGCTGACCTGGACCGTCTTCCACGACCTCGACGATAACAGCCCCCTCAAGGGCATCAACGCCGACAACGCAGAATCCAGGCTCTTCACCATCATCGCCACGATGACCGGCTACGACGCCACCTACGCCCAGAACACCCACAGCCGAAAGCTCTATTATCCCGAGCACTTGCGCTTCAACGAGGCCTTCGTTGACGTCCTCTCCACCCACCCCGACGGCAGGATCATCATCGACTACGAGCTCTTCCACGCCACCCGACCACCGCTCGAGCTAGAGCGCCGATGGCCAGGAGAAGATGGCGGGGGTCAAGCCCATCAACCCTCTAGATAAGTGTTCCGAATGCGGCAACAGTCTCACCACCCAAGAGGGGTCAGCGCGTGACCATTGCCCGGAAAGGGCTCGGCGGCTTTGAGAAAGAGCCGCACCGATTCCATCAGGGCTTCGATGCTACCCCATCGGTG
>SYOX01000251.1 GCA_005804885.1 Pseudomonadota bacterium | reverse complement strand
GCCCAGCACGCCCAGGCCGTTGATCATCGTCGTGTGGCTGTCCGTCCCCACCACCGTGTCGCAGTAGTAGAGCGGCTTGCCATCCTCCTGGCCGATGTGCGCCACCTGCGCGATCCACTCCAGGTTGACCTGATGCACGATCCCTCGACCCGGCGGCACGGCCCGGAAGTTGTCCAGGTTCTTCTGGCCCCACTTGAGGACCTCGTAGCGCTCCTTGTTGCGCTGGTACTCGATCTCGAGGTTGCGCGCCCTGGCGTCCTCGAAGCGACCCGAGAAGTCCACCTGCACCGAGTGATCAATGACCAGATCGACGGGCCCCAGCGGGTTGACCTTCTTCGGATCGCCGCCCAGCTCCACCATCGCATTGCGCAGCGCCGCCAGATCCACGACCGCCGGCACCCCCGTGAAGTCCTGCAGGATCACCCGCGCCGGCATGAAGGGGATCTCGCAGGCCTCGCCCTTGGGCGTCCACCCTGCCAGCGTCTTGACGTCCTCGTCCCGAACCAGGTAGCCGTCGTGCTTGCGCAGCGCCGCCTCAAGCAGCACCCGGATCGAAAAAGGGAGCCTCGACAGCGTCGTCAGGCCATCCTCCTCCAACTTCGAAAGCCGGTAGTAGAAGGCCTCGCCCCCATCGGCCAGCGCGAAGCTCTCGCGCGCCCCCAGCGCATTGCGCGTCCTCGTCATTCTCCCCTCCATCTCGCGGTTGACGATGTCCTTGCGATCTGCCTGATCGTGGCCCGCATTCTTACCCCCACGACGCTCTATCGTCAAAGGCTCATCGCGCGCGGCCACCGCCACCTCGACAGCCCGCCGACGCCGAATAGTCCCCAGGAATGACGATTACGAGGATGAAAAAAACCGCTGATGAATACCCCCCAGGCCTGAAGACCCCGCGCCACCTCGATCAAGGCGGCGCGGGGTCTTCAGGCCTGGGGGCTCGCTGCTCAGGCGCCCTCTTCGCCCTCCTCAAACTCTTCGAAGAGGCGGCGGCTCGTGAGGCGCTCGCGCAGGCTGTCGATCGAGAAGATCGGGGCCGTCATCATCGTCTTGCGGCGCCTGGCCAGGCTCGCCTCCAGCGCGGCGACGTGGCGCTGGAGCGCCTCGATCTGGTCGTCCCTGTCGTCGAGCACCACCTCAAGCTGCCTTCGCGCCGTGCGCAGCCGTCGGTTCTGGTCGCAGGCCTCCTCAAGCTCCCCCTCCAGCCTCGCCACCCTGGCCCGCTCCAGATCGATGCCCGAGCAGGGCACCTCGCCCGCCTCGAGTCGCTGCGACAAGATCCTGTTCTCGGCCTCCAACCCCTCGGCGAGCCCCCTCCACGCCAGGATCTGGCGCCGCAAACCCGCGCCCTCCTTGAGCAAACGCCCCATCATCGCCCTGTCGCGCTCACCCGCCTCGTGTCCCTCGATCCTTCGCTCTTGCTGCTTCATCTTCCGCCTCCGGGGTTGTGTTCCGGCTCCCACACCCTGGCAAAGCAAGCCACGGGCCAACGTGCGCGCCGAGCGCTGCGGCGGACGGGATCGCTGCGCTGCCCCCCCCGTGGATGCCCTGAACGTCGCCCTCAAGGGTCGATCGAGGCGCGCGGCGCGCCGAGCGGCAAGAAAAAGCGACACCGGCGCGGCGGGGTCTGGACTGTTCAGCATGGACAGTCCAGACCCCGCCGCGCCTCGGCCGAGCGCGTTGGTGGGTTCAGGAGGGGAGGCTATCGGCGGCGGCGGACAACGACCAGCAGGCCGAGGAGCAGGAGGGCGGCGAGGTTGATCTGGCCGGGGCCGCCGACGGCGGCGCAGCTGCTGTCGAGGCTGCCGCCTGCGCCGTCGCCGCCGCCGTCGCCGTCGTCGACGCCGGGATCGTTGTTGAAGGCGCCGTTCTCGGGATCGCCGCCCTCCTGCTCCTCGTCGTCCTCGCCGCCCTCGCCATCATCGTCGCCTTCACAGAAGTTGATGAGCCCCTCAAACTCGTCCTCGCAGGTCTCCTCGATGCAATCGTCGTCTTCGACGTCGCAGCCGCTGTTTGCGGCGCACTCGAAGGCCTCCAGGGCGGGGCCTCGCGCGGGCTCCTCGGCTCGCTCGGCGCAGGACAGGGCGCACTCGAAGCCGAAGTCTTCCCCACACTCGCCTTCCAGGCAGGTGAAGAGATCGACGCACTCCTCGACGAGCTCCACCTCGTCGTCTTCGATGTCCTCGTCCAGACCGCAGGCCAGCGCCGTCTCCCCGATCTGCTCCGCGCAGGCGCCCTGGACGCACTCGTCGTCGTCGGGATCACAGCCGCTGTCGGCCAGGCAGGCGAAGAGGGCCTCGAAAGCCTCCCTCGCCTCGCCGTCGAGGCTCTCCAGGCACTCTGCGGCGCACGAGGGTTCCTCGCAGCCGATCCCCTCGACGCACTCGAAGAAGCTGCCGCACTCCCCCCCGAACTCTTCCTCGCCCTCCCCCTCGATGCAAACGCCGCCTTGGCAGAGCGTGCCTTCGGGGCAGTCGGCGTCCGAGGCGCACTCGGACTGCGCGAAGGCGTGGGCGGGGGCCAGGAGCCCGACGGCGATCAAGAAGGAGGGCAGATGGCGAAGGTGGCTCATGGTGGTTCTCCCCGTGGATTTGTGGAGCAAGGGGCAGGCCGCGCGCTGCCCGGAGGGTGCCGTGGGCAAGGGGCTCGCCCACCGGCCCAGGGCGCGCACGAGGATCAGACGACGCCCTGGTCGAGCATGGCGTTGGCGACCTTGTAGAAGCCGGCGATGTTGGCGCCCTTGACGTAATTGATGGTTCCATCCTCGCGGCCGTGGGCCACGCAGGTGTCGTGGATGCGGACCATGATGTCGTTGAGGCGCCGGTCGACCTCCTCGCGGGTCCAGTTCAGGCGCATGCTGTTCTGGGTCATCTCCAGACCCGAGACGGCGACGCCGCCAGCGTTGGCGGCCTTGCAGGGGCCAAAGAGGACGCCCTTGTCCTGGAAGAGGCGGATGGCGTCGATGGAGCAGGGCATGTTGGCCCCCTCGCAGACGAGCTTGCAGCCGTTCTCGATGAGCCTGCGGGCGTCGTCGGCCTCGATCTCGTTCTGGATCGCGGTCGGCACGGCGATGTCGCAGGGGACCTCCCAGGGGCGCTTGCCAGGCACCCAGGTGGCGCTGGGGTAGCGCTCGGCGTAGTCGCTGGCCGGGGCGCGGTGGACGGCCCACAAGTCCTTGATGTAGGCCAGCTTCTCGTTATCGACCCCCGCCGGATCGTGGATGTAGCCGAACTCGTCGCCGAAGGTCACCACCTTGGCCCCGAGCTCGTTGGCCTTCTCGATGAAGAAGCTGCCCACATTGCCGTAGCCCGAGATCGTGATCGTCTTGCCCTTGAAGCTCTCGCCGATGGTCGAGAGCATCTCGCGGGTGAAGTAGCACGCGCCGTAGCCGGTGGCCTCGGGCCGGATCAGGCTCCCGCCCCAGTTGACGCCCTTGCCCGTCAAGACCCCCTCGAAGGCGTTGGCCAGCCGCTTGTACTGCCCGAAGAGGTAGCCCAGCTCCCGGCCCCCGACCCCGATGTCGCCCGCCGGAACGTCCGTGTTCGGCCCGATGTGCCTCCACAGCTCCGTCATGAAGGACTGGCAGAAGCGCATCACCTCGTTGTCGCTCTTGCCACGCGGGTGGAAGTCCGAGCCCCCCTTGCCCCCGCCCATCGGCAGCGTCGTGAGCGCGTTCTTGAAGGTCTGCTCGAAGGCCAGGAACTTCATGCTCCCCAGCGACACGCTGGCGTGAAAGCGCAGCCCCCCCTTGTAAGGCCCGATCGCGCTGTTCATCTGCACCCGGTAGCCCCGGTTGACATGCACCTCGCCCTTGTCGTCGACCCAGGGCACCCGGAAGCTCACCGCCCGCTCCGGCTCCACCATCCGCTCCAGGATACGCGCCTTCCGATAGATCGGCGTCGACTGGACGATGGGCATGACCGACTCGACAAACTCCTGCACCGCCTGGTGAAATTCAGCCTCGCCCGGATCCCGCGCGATCACCTTCGCCATGAAGTCGTCAACGGCCTTGCTCATCTCCCACCCTTCTATTCTGGCAGAGGAAACACCTCTGAATCTTCAACATCGCCCGCCCCATCGCGTGCGCTCGAATGCGTGCATCATCCCCCCCAAGCTGTCAAGCCATCTGACATCGCAGACCCCTGACCCCGACGCTGGACACCCGCGAGCGCCGCCACATCAAGCGCCCCTCCTGGTGGCCCAAGATGCACCTATCCATATGATATTAAAAATGATTCATGCCCACACCGCGCGCCTGGACGAGCCGCGTGGGAGGCCAGCGGCGCTCAGGAGCGCCCTGTGAGCCCCGACGCTGAAAGAGGGGAGCGCGACGAAGGGCGCCCTCGCCCGGCCCACGCCGCGCGTCCGGGCGATCGCAACGCCATCCGGCTCCAGGGGGGTTCAGCGCAAGGGGATGGGGTTGAAGGTGAAGGTGTCGCCCGTGCCGCCGATGAGCAGCATGGTGGCCTTGCCGGCGGTCAACGTGGCCGGGGCCGTCGCCAGCGGGGCGCCGTTGGGGTCGGAGATGCCCAGGGTGACGCTCCCCGGGGCGACGGTGGTGAAGGGGCCCACCGTCCTGTCGCCGGGCTCCTGGGCGACGCGCACGGTGCCGACAAAGACGTTGAACTTGCGGCCGTCGGTGCGGAGGTTGACCACCTCCAGGGCGTGCTCCTCGGCCAGCACCTCGGGGGGGACGGCGTCCACCGTGAAGAAGCCCAGCGTCCCTCCGGCCGAAGAGCCCGTCAGCGCCACGAGGACGACCTGCTCCTTGAAGTCAAAGGACTGGCTCAACAAGCTGGAGGCCGCCCCGGGGTTTCGCATCTCCAGCGTCGCGGCGCCGATGGGCACGGCCAGCTGACCGGTCAGCTCGGCGGGCGCGACCACCCGCAGCACCTTGCCGTCAATGAGCACCTCGACATTGCCCAGATCGACGGCCTCGTGAAGCAAGACGAGCCCGGCGGTGGGCTCCTCCGGCGGCACCTCCTCTCCCAGACACCCGGCCAGCGCCATCAGCGCCACCACCGCCACCGTCAAGATCCACCCGCGACGAACCTGCTCCATCATCTCACCTCAAAAGTTCAGGGCCCGATCCTCCAGGGTGGAGAACCGCCGACCCAGATGCCATCTTCCAGCGACCTACGAAGCGACCCCAATGCCTATAGCCTACTTTTTCTCAAGTGAGATAGACCCTCGGGATCTTCGCGCCGGGTCGGCAAGGCGACCCCGGAGCTTCAGAGCCAGGGGAGCAGGCGAGCGCCCTCAGCCAAGGTCGAGCAAAAGAGCGTCGAGGCCATCGAGGCAAAGCGACCAACCCCGCCCGTGGTGCATGACGGCCTCCGGAGAGCGCAAGCGCTCGTGGGTCACGACCACCTCGGTAGCCCCCTCCTCTTCCAGGAACTCCACCGTGACCAGGCTCTGACCGTTGTGAAACCCCTCACCCTCAAAGGCAAAGGTGTAGACCAGGCGGCTTTCGGGCTCAACGTCGACAAAGGTGCCCACGATCGCCAGAGTCGCGCCGTCGGACCCGCGCATCCCGACCTTGTATTGGCCCCCCCTGCGCAGATCGACCTCGACCTCCGAGACCGTCATCCCCCCGCCCCACCACCAGCGCTGGAGCTGCTCGGGGGTGGTCCAGGCCCGGAAGACCCGCGGCCTTGGGGCCTTGAGGTGGCGCCGGACCACGAGACTTTGAACGGGGGGCGCGCCGGTCATGGCTCTCCTTGGGCCTTGTCGTCAGGCTCGACGGGCGCCTCATCCTCCTCGGCGAACTCCTCAAGGAAGGACTCCAGCGCGTCGAACTGCGTGTGCCAGAAGTTCTTGTAGGTGTCGACCCACTCGGACGCGGTCAACAACGGTCCTGGCAGGAGCGCGCAGCGATGCACCCGGCCCTCAATCCGTCGACCCAGCAGCCCCGCGTTCTCAAGCACCTTGAGGTGCTTGCTGATCGCGGGCGCGGAGATGTTGAAGGGACCGGCCAGCTCGCCCACCGACGCCTCCCCCTGGGCCAGTCGAGCGAGGATCGCGCGCCGAGTGGGATCGGAGAGGGCTGAAAAGACCCTGTCGAGTTGTGCTTGATCGGGATTGGACATGGCCTTCTGCCAAATACTTCACCACCTGGCTAAGTAGCTTAAAGCCCCTCTCCATCGATGTCAATCGCCCCACCCCTGTTGACGTGGCTCAAAAAAGCCTGTTGACAGCGAGGGGTCGCCGATTTAATTAACCAACCAGTTAAGCATCTGTACTGACCGCAGTCTGGATCCCAGGGTTTCGACCCCACAACCACCCGGAGATGATCGCAATGAGCCTTCTTCCTTTCAACGTCCGACATCTGCTGCTCGCCCTCGTCCTCATCACCCTCCCGGGCGCGACGATCGCCTGCGGCGACGAGGATGAGCCCGCGCCGGCCGAGGCGCCCAACAACGATCCGAACAACGACCCGAACAACGACCCCAACAACGATCCCAACAACGAGCCCAACAACGACCCCAACAACGATCCCGGCCCGGAGTGCGGCGACGGCGTGTGCGATGAGGGCGAGGAGGGTGCCTGCGGCGAGGACTGCGAGGCGCCGAACAACGATCCGAACAACGATCCCAACAACGATCCCAACGACGACCAGTTCGCGGTGGTGATCCGTGGATCTCTCTTCACGGACGACCTGGAGGCCGCTCAGGAGTTCCACGATGGCCTGGCGCGGGCTGGCGAGGAGCCCGCCAAGGCGCTGGGCGACTTCAGCCACGACGTGCTGCTGGGCACGGGGCAGCTCGGCGCGACGGAGAACGAGTTTCTGGCGATCGACCGCTGGGACAACTTCGAAGGGCTCGGGATGTTCTACGGCGATCCGGCCTTCCGCGACGCCTTCGCGCAGCTCTTCAGCGCGCAGCCCTCGATCGAGATCTTCGTCGAGCGCAATGACTGGCACACCTGGGGCGACCTGACCTCTGGCGACGCCAGCGACGAGTACTTCTTCGTCCTGATCCGGGCCAGGCTCGCCGAAGAGGACCTCGCCGCCGCGCAGGCCGCGCACGATCAGATCGCCGGGGGCGCCGAGGAGATCGCCAAGGGGCTCGGCGATGTGGCCCACACGGTGTTCCTGGGCGCGGAGGATCCCCGCGAGTTCCTTGCCATCGACGTCTGGACCAGCGGCGAGGCGCTTGAGGCCTTCTACACCAACCCTGACTTCCAGGCGGCCTTCGGGGTGCTCTTCGAGGGGGATGTGTCGTTGACGATCTTCAAGTCGACCGATTGGGTCCAGTGGTAAGCCGCCGGGGGCCTGTCGAGGGGGCTGCCGGGCTCAAGGCTCGCCCGCTCCTTTGACGCCCGCCCGAGCCCCCCGAGGTCGTCGCGCCCACGCCAGATTGCGCCTGCGGACTGCCCGCGGCGCCCGGGCTCCTGGCCCTCGTCCCCGGCGCGCCGCCCTCGTCGGCGGCAGCGTCGAGCGCGGCCGCTCCGACGCCGGTCACGTCGAGATTGAAGTTAGATGAGAGGGGCCTCGGCGCGGCGGAGGCGTGCGGCGTTGCGGTCGTCCTGGCGGCGCTGGATGTGGTCGAGGGTGTCCTTGGGGATAGCGTCGATGAGCCGTCGGGTGTAGTCCTGCCGGGGGTCGGCGTAGATGGCCTCGGAGGGTCCGAACTCGACGAACTTGCCCTGGTTCATGACGGCCATCATGTCGGACATGAACTTCACGACGCTCAGATCGTGGCTGATGAAGATGTAGGTCAGGCCGCGCCGCTCCTGAAGATCCTTGAGGAGGTTGAGGACCTGGGCCTGGATGGAGACATCCAGGGCCGAGACGGACTCGTCGCAGACGATC
>SYOX01000250.1 GCA_005804885.1 Pseudomonadota bacterium | reverse complement strand
GCCCTCGCGCAGCACCGGGTTGACCGCGCTGCCCTGGACCTTGGCGTAGAGGGCCTTGACCTTGCGCTCCTCGTCGCTGCTGGGGTCATCCGGGTAGGCCGGGATGTCGTAGCCCTTGGCCTGCAGCTCGGCGATGGCCGCCTTGAGCTGCGGGACCGAGGCGCTGACGTCGGGCAGCTTGATGAAGTTGGCCTCGGGCGTCCTGGCCAGCCGGCCGAGCTCGGCCAGGTGGTCGTCGACGCGCTGCTCAGGGGTCAGGCGCTCCGGGAACTGGGCCAGGATGCGGCCGGCCAGCGAGATGTCGCGCGTCTCCACCGCGATCCCCGCCGGCCTGGTGAAGGCCTGGACGATCGGCAGGAGAGACCAGGTCGCCAGCGCCGGCGCCTCGTCGGTCTGGGTATAAAGGATGGTCGGCTTCTGGGTCATGGGTCGCGCTCCGTTCATCGGCCTTTTGCCAGGACAATTCGACAACGACGGTGGGCCTACCCTATTTGCCCCTCGCTGTCCAGACCCCGATCCGCCTCTGCCCCCTCGCAAGATCGCGCCCGGCGGCCTTGACTGGGCTTCCGGCCCCGATTACACCGCATCCCATCGGTCGCGCTGCCCACCGCCGGCCCTCGGCGATCCCGGAGGACCCCTTGACCACCCGACGAGCCGCCCCGAAGCCGCCCCAGATCCCCTCGGTGGCGGTGTGCGACCTCGACGCGCTGTCGCCCGGACACCGCGCGCAGCTCGTCGAGGCGGGCCTGGACTCCCTGGCCCCCGTCGAGTGCTGGGCCGTCGAGGGCACCAACGCCCAGAACGCCTACGCCACCCACGGCCTCTTCCGCTACTTCGGCAAGTACCCCCCGCCCATCGGCCGCAAGCTCATCCTGGAGCACACCGCGCCCGGCGACCTCGTCCTTGACCCCATGTGCGGCAGCGGCACCACCGGCGTCGAGGCCCTGCTCCTGGGCCGCCGCGCCGCCCTGCACGACGTCAGCCCCCTCAGCGCCGCCCTCGCCCGCGCCAAGACCACCCACGTCCCCCTCGCGGACTCCGAGGCGGCCCTGGCCGAGATCCAGGCCCGCTACTCCCCCGCGACTGTTGATCAATACCCCGTCGAACCCCGCGGCCTGCGCAACCCCGACCACTGGTTCCTGCCCGAGACCGCCGACTCGCTGCGCGGCCTCCACCGCGCCATCGCCGCCCTGCCCGCCGGCCGACCCCGCGCCCTGGCCGAGGTCGCCTTCCTCGCCTCGATCCGCCGCGTCTCCCGCGCCACCACCCAGCAAGGCCGCCTCTTCCTCGACGTCCTCTCCGCCCTGCCCGACGCCTGGCCCACCTTCGAAGGGGCCATGCGGCGGGCCATGCGCGCCGTCGACCTGATCCCCGACCTCGACCCCCTCACCATCAGCCTCCACGACGCCCGCACCCCGCTGCCGACCTCCGACCCCGCCGAGCTCGTGATCCTCCACCCCCCCTACTTCAACGCCTACCGATACAGCCGCGTCAACAGCCTGGAGCTGGCCTGGACCGACACACCCCCCAAGGCATTGCGCACCGGTGAGGTGCGAGAGTTCTTCAAGGTCGGAAAACCCGAGAACGCCAGCCTCTACGCCGACGACATGGCCGTCGCCCTGGCCTGCGCCGCCGACGCCGCCCGCCCCGGCGGCGTCGTCGCCATGATGATCGGCGACGCCCGCCTCAAGGGCGCCCTCGTCCCGGCCACCCGCATGATCCTCGATCGCCTGCGCCCCGAGGCCGGCCTCTCGCTCGTCAAGGTCGCCCTGCGCCTCCCGCGCCACACCGAGGCCACCTGGGTCGCCAGCCAGCGCCGCAACGCCGGCGCGCTGGGCGTCCAGCTCTGCGACTATGTCCTGACCTTTCGCAAGGCTGGCCCGTGAGCGCCCCCCTGTCCGTCATCGCGGCCCAGACCCACCCGCCGCGCTACGGCCTCCACAAGTACTGGTCCCGCAAGCCCCACAACGTCGTCCGCCACTTCCTCCTGCGCGCCCTGCCCGAGGGCCCGGGCGTCGTCGTCGACCCCTTCGTCGGCAGCGGCGTCACCGCCCGCGAGGCCGCCGACCTCGGCCACGAGGTCTTCGCCGGGGACATCAACCCGCTGGCCCTGCTCCTGACGCAGACCACCTGCGCGCCCCCCGACCCCGATCGCTTCCAGACGATCATGCAGGCCGCGCTGGCCGCACTCCAGGCCCAGATCGCCGACGACTGGACCTGCCCGACCTCGCGCCGCCTCGTCCGCCACGCCCTCCACGCCGTCGTCACGCGCTGCGCCTCTTGCGACCTCGCCGTCGCCGCCCACGAGGCCCGCGCCAAAGGCCGCGCGCGCCGCTGCCCGGCCTGCGCCCAGCCCCTCCGCTTCAACTTCGAACACAGGCTCGACACCCGGATCATCGGCGCCGATCTCGCCGACGACGCCGAACAACCCGGTCTGCGGCGGGATGCCGCCCACGTTGAGGAAGTGGCCGCACTTGTTGAACAATATGACCCGAGGCGGGCCGGCGTCGGTCGGGCCGCTGGCATCTCCGATGACCCCGCGCTGCTCGACCACCAGGAGCGGGCCTCCCGCCGATGGCGCGCCCCCGGCCAGCGCGTCGGCCCCCTCTTCGAACCCATGCCCGTCAACCGCCGCATCCTCGCGCTGCCCGAGATGACCCCCGCGGACCTCTTCACCCCCCGCGCCCTGTCCGCGCTGCTGATCTTCAGAGACATCATCGCCGCGCTCGACGACCCCGCCATCCGACGCTGCGGCATGCTGATGCTCACCGCCAGCGCCGCCCAGTGCTCCCGGCTCGTGGCCTCCCGCAACAACCTGACCTCCGGCGGCCCCGCCTGGAGCGTCCCCGGCTTCTGGGTCCCGCCCCTGCACCTGGAGACCAACCCCGCCCTCCACCTCCAGGCCCGCCTGGAGCGCTTCGCGCGCGGCCTGCGCGACCTCAAGGCCCTCGGCCCGCCCGCAGGGCGCGTCCACGTCGAGGAGAGCGACGCCCCGGACCTCCTGCGCGCCCTGCCCCGGCGCGGCGTCGCCGCCGACCTCGTCTTCCTCGACCCGCCCTACGGCGACAGCGTCCCCTTCGTCGAGTTCAGCGCCTTCTGGAACGGCCTGCTCGACCGCGCCGTCGACGCCGACGCCGATCTGAGCGTCAGCGACCGACTCGCCCCCGAGCTGGCCTGGGCGCGCTACGCCGCTGGCCTTCGGCAGACCCTCGACGCCGCCGCCGCCGCGCTCAGCCCCTCAGGCCGCGTCCTGATCACCTTCAACAACCACGACGCCCGCGCCTGGCGAGCGCTCCTCGACGCCACCCAGGCCGCCGGCCTCAAGTGCGTCGAGGTCGCCTACCCCATCCCCGCCGTGATCTCCTCCAAGGCCGCCTTTCACCCCGAAGGCAGCTACCTCGGCGACGTCTGGGCGCTCATGGCCCCCGCCGCCACCCCCCCCTCCCTCGACGAGTCCCCCGCGCTCGCCGCCCTTCAGCGCTGCGCCGAGCCGCGCGGCGGCCTCATCGCCCGCAACCTCGCCCTCCGCACCCTCGCGCTCTGCTGGCTCTCCGACGACATCGACGCGGCCCTCATCGACCGCTGGCCCGCGCTGCTCGACCACCTCTTCGAAGCCCACGGGCCTCACCTGCTGCGGTGGCGCGGCGCGCCGTCAACCGACGCGATCTCCCTCAAGGCGCGGCTGCTCTCGATCGCCGCCGACACCCTCGCGCGCGGCCCTTGCCGCTGGCGGGACCTCTACGCGGCGACGGCGGCGGGCTGCGCAGATTGCGGCGTGCCCGACAGCGCCGAGGTCCGCGCGCTCATCGGCCCCGCGCTGATCACCTCCGGCAAGAAGATCACCGCCCTGCGCGATCTCGACGACCCCCCGCGCTGACGATCAGCCGAAGTGGATCGCGCAGACGTGCGCGCCCATCACGACGTCGCGGTAGGGCAGCGAGGCCGCGTCGTCCCCGCCCGCGCCCGCGATCACGTGCAGCGGCAGCAGGTGCTCCTCGCGCGGGTGGCAGGCGCGGGCCTGGGGAGCCTTGGCCCACTCGACCAGCCGGGACTCGCGCCGGTCGGGCTCCAAGGCCATCGACTCGGCGAGCCAATCGTCGAAGGCCCTCGAGGGCTCGATCAGCGACGGACCCCCGCGCATCCTCATCATCAAGGCCCGCAGGTTGTGGTAGCTCATCCCGCTGCCCACGATGAACACCCCCTGATCCCGCAGCGGCGCCAGCGCGCGCCCGATCCGCAGGTGCTCGGCCGGGTCGAGGCCCTGCTTGAGCGAGAGCTGCAAGGCCGGCACGTCGGCCTCCGGCCAGGTCAACTTCATCGGCACGAAGGCCCCGTGATCAAAACCCCGCGTCGCGTCGCTCGACGTCGCAAAGCCCGCCCGCTCAAGCAGAGCCTGGATGTCCCCGGCCAGCTCCGGCAAGCCCGGCGCGGGCCACTGAACCCGGTAGGCCTCCGGCGGAAAGCCCGAGTAGTCGTAGAGCATCGGCGGCCTCGGGCTCGCCATCACCGTCGGGGTCGGGGCCTCCCAGTGGGCCGACACGATCAAGAGCGCCCTCGGGGTCACCGGCGGCGTCATCTTGAGCCGCTTGAGGTAGGCCGACAGCCCATCCCACATCCCCGGCTCAACCCCCGACATCTCCACGAAGGGCCACGGCCCGCCGCCATGCGGCAAGAAGACGACGGGCATTCGCCGCGATCCCCCGTCCTGCCCCGTTGTCTCCTTTTCCTTGCTCAACGTCCCCTCCTTGTCTGTCGCGCCACCCACTCCAGGCGCGCGGTCGACGCCCTGGCGGACAGCCGCGTCGCACGCCGCCAGCCCCGCCCCCGCCGCGATCACCGCCGCTCGCAAGATCGCCTCTCGCCTCGAAATGTCGCCCTCTCCCATCTCCATCCTCCGAATCACCCCCCCGGCCTGGCTCCCGATGATCGCCAGGGTCCCGAAGCGCCGACCGCCGAGCCGCGCGCAATGACCACCAGGGCCTCGAAGCGCCGACCGCCGAGCCGCGCGAATCGTCACGGCGCAAGAATAACCCCGATGCGCGATCGCATCCAGACCGGAGGCCATGAAACAATGGTTGCGTTTTTGCAGCAGAAATTCCTTGCGAAGACGAGCGCCCACGCGCGCCGAAGACCCCGCCCGACAAGCCCCTGAAGGGGTGCCAGGGGCGTGGGGCGCTCGGCGAACTTCGTGGTTGGAGTCGATCATGGATTCGGGCGCGTCAGGCGTATAGTCTGCGGGTCAACGGGGAGTGTTCAGGAGGTGGCATGGGAGAGGTCGTTGCGGAGGTGCTGGTCGTCGGTGCGGGGCCGTGCGGGCTGGTGCTGGCGGCGGAGTTGTTCCGGCATGGGGTGCCGTGTCGGCTGATCGAGGCCAGCGCGACGCCGCATGAGCAGTCGCGGGCGACGGATCTGCACCCGAGGACGCTGGAGGCGATGGAGCAGATGGGGGTGCTGTCGACCTTCATGGCGCGCGGCTCCGATCGGGCGCGGCTGGCGGTCCACAGCGGGGGGCGACAGCTGGCCGAGGTGGACATCCGGGACGCGGACACCTCCCACCCGACGATGCTCGGCATCGCCCAGAGCGACTCGGAGGAGATCCTGGCCGAGCACCTCGTCGCGGTGGGCGGCCGCGTCGAGCGCGGCGTCTCGCTGGTCGGGCTCAGGCAGGACGGCGAGGGCGTCGAGGTCGAGCTGCGGGGGGCGGAGGGCGCCGTCGAGGTGGCGCGCTTCGGGTGGGTGGTCGGGTGCGACGGCGCGCACAGCGCGGTGCGCGGCGCGCTGGGGTTGAGGCTGGAGGGGTCGACCTTCGAAGAGAGCTTCTTTCTGGTTGACGTCCACTTCGCCGAGGATGGGGTCGACCCGCGTTCTTGCGATGTCTACCTGTCGAGCGACGGGATGGTCATGTTCCTGCCGCTGCCCGGCGATCGCGTCGTGCGGATCTTCGGAGACTACGAGGGCGACGAGGTGGTCGACGAGGCCGCCTGCCTGTCGATCTTGACGCGGCGCACGGGGCTGAAGTTGCCGCCGATCAAGAAGATTGGGTGGAGCGCGCTCTTCCGGGTCCACTCCCGCATGGTGGATCGCTACCGGGTCGGTCGGGTCTTCGTGGCGGGGGACGCGGCGCACCTGCACAGCCCGGTCGGCGCGCACGGGATGAACACCAGCGTGCAGGACGCCTTCAACCTGGCCTGGAAGCTGGCCTGGGTCTGCCGGGGGTGGTCGCCGCAGTCGCTGCTGGACAGCTACGAGGCCGAGCGGCTGCCGGTGGCCCGGCGCGTCCTGCTGGAGACGAACCTGAACACTCAGATGATGCTGGTTCGCAATGGCCTGATGCGGCGCGTGATGGGCGCGATGACCGGCCTCGCGATGGACTGGTTGACGCCGATGCGCCGACAGCTCATCGCCCAGACCCTTGAGCTCAACGTCGCCTACAAGCCCAACCCCTGGTTGCGGGAGCACCACATCTCCATGCTGCGCGCCCAGCTCGTCGTCGATCCCGACAACGAAGACCCCTGCGTTGGCAAGTACCTGGAGTTCAATCGCGGGCCGGGGCCTGGGGAGCGCGCGCCGGACGTCGCGCTGCCTTCGCTGGGCCTGCGCCTCTTCGAAGCGCTCACCCAGCCCGCCGCGGCCGCGCTCCTGCTCTTTGATGGGGTCGCCGACACGCTCAGCGGCGACGAGAACCTCCGGCAGATCGCCCGCGTTGTGCAGGATCGCTGGCCCGAGCGCCTCCAGGTCGCGATCATCTCCCCGCGCGCCGACTGGCCCGACGCCCCCGCGACCCTGTGGCATGACCCCGACATGGCGGTCCACCGGCGCTTCGGCGCCTCCGGCGAGTGCCTCTACCTCCTGCGACCCGACGGCTACATCGGCTTTCGCAGCCAGCCGGCCTCGCTTGAACCCCTGATGGACTACCTCCAGGCCCTGTGGATCTGATCTCCGCCCCTGCCTCGAAGGCGCCACTTCAACCCCAGGACGATCAACGAGTTGCAGGATGAAATCCTCATGAAGAAGACGCTCTGGCTCACCTCGATCTGCGCCCTTCTGGCCTCTTGCGGCTCGTCCTCGCCGTCGCCCCCGCCGGAACCCCTCGTGGAGCCGCCCGATGCGGGTGAGGATGTCGAGGACGTCGATGTCGAGGAGGGAGACCCGGCGGCCGTGATCGAGGCGTCGTTCTGCCGTCCGCTGGCCGAGGCGAGCTGCGAGGTCGCGCGCGGCTGCGGCTGCGCGGCGCTCTCGGCCGAGTGCGCCGAGGATCGCACGGCCCTCTGCATGGAGGAGCTTGAGGCGCTGATTGCAGCGGTGGGTCAAGGCGAGGTGGTGTTCAGGGCGGATCTGGCCGACCGCTGCGTGGGGGAGGCGCTGGCGGCGCAGAGCGGGTGCGAGGTCGCGCCGGGGCGTGTGATCGACGCGCGGTGTCCGCAGGTGGTGGCGACGTCCTCGCCTCTCGGGGCGGCCTGCGGCGAGCAGGCTTTTTGCGCCTCGGGTGATGGGCAGTGTCGGGACGGGCGCTGCGTGCCGCTGCCGAAGCTGGGCGAGCCGTGCGACTTCGTGTGTGGCGATGACAGCTACTGCGTCCTCGGGGTGTGCGCGGCGCCGATCGCGGCGGGCGGCCCCTGCGTCGAGGACGATCAGTGCGTGGCGCCGCTGCGCTGCCTCGACGACACCTGCGGCGAGGCCGTTGGCGATGGCGGCGGCTGTCTGGAGGACGCCGACTGCGTGGTCGGGGCGCGGTGTCAGGAGGGCGCCTGCGCGGATCGGATCGGTCAGGTGTGTGGTGGGCCAGGGGAGTGCGGCGTCGGCGCCGTGTGCGCGCTGGCCGAAGGGCGCGTGTGCAGGCCGCAGGGCGTCGAGGGCGAGGCTTGCGAGGGAGATTCCTGTGATGGCGCCCACTTCTGCGATCGAGCCGAGGGGGTATGTCGGGCGCGGCCTTTGCCGGGAGCGCCGTGCTCGGATGGGGTGCATTGCGCGCCGGGGGCGGCGTGCAACCTCGAGACGGGGGTGTGCGGGCCGATCCCAGGAGAGGGCGAGCCGTGCGGGCTGGGCAGCCTGGGGCCGCTCCTGTGCGCGGAGGGGCTCGGGTGTCTCGCGGGGGTGTGCGGGCCGATGCCGGGCGAAGAGGAGGAGTGCGCGATCGACAACCGGTGCGCGGGGGATCTTGGGTGCGACTTCACGCCTGAGGGGAGCCTGTGTCGACCCCGGCGCGGCGTGGGCGGCGCCTGTGAGGCCGATCACATCTGCGCGCCGGGGACTTTTTGCGACTTCGGAGAGCTCAAGTGTACGCCCCACCTGGAGGTCGGGGCGCGCTGCACCAACGGCAATGAGTGCGGCCCTGAGGGGTCCTGCCTGCCCGACGGGCGGGGGCGCTTTGCGTGCGCGCCGATGCCCGACGAGGGCGACGCGTGCTTTCTGGAGTGCGGTCAGGGGCTCACCTGCGTGAACGTGGCCGATCCGGTCTGCGCGCTTTCCGTGTGTTTCTAAGGGTTTACGGCGCAGATGGTGTCAGCGTCTCGGCCGGCAGGCCAGGCTCTGGTTGCACCGCGTCACGTGCCGGCACTCCGACACAGGCTCGCGGATGTCGCAGGGCTCGCGGGACTCGATCTCCCCGTCATCGCAGCTCGGCAGGGCCTGGCAGTCGGTCGCAGGGCGACAGAAGAAGAAGGAGCCGCAGATCGCCACGGGGCCTCGGCAATCGGCCTCGTCCGCTGAGCACTCGAACAACGAACCGGACTCGCCCTGATCGCAGGTTGGCAGCGCCAGGCAGCTCTCGAGCTGCTGGCACAGGATGGTCTCGCCGCACACCGTCCGCATCTCGCAGAAGGGGTCGCCGCGGTGGCACGAGCTCACCTCGATCTGGCCGTCGTCGCATACGGGGAAGCCGTCGCAGATGCCGTCGTTGGTCTGGCAGAGGATGGTGCTGCCGCACATGGTCACCTCGCGGCAGGGATCGGCGCCGTTGCATTGTTCCACCTCGACTTCGTCGTCCTCACAGGAGGGCTCGGCCAGACAGTTCTCGACAGGCTCACAGTAGATCGTCGAGCCGCACAGGCTGACGGTGCGGCAGGCGCTGTCGTTGTTGCACCCATCAACCTCGACCTCGTGAGGTTCGCACGTCGGGATCGCGCGGCATGGGGCCGTTGGCTCAACGCACCAGATCGTCACTCCACACAACGTCTCGCTGTAACACGTCTCCTCCTGCGTGCAGGGCTCGGGCTGCTCGATGGTGCCGTCTGCACAGGTGGGATAGGCGAGGCATTCGATGTTGTCGTCGTTGTCGCCGTCGTCGTTGTCGCCGTCGTCGTCGTTGTTGTCGCCGTTGTTGTTTCCGTCGTCTTCGATGCCGTCGGAGTAGCGGTTGTCGCGGCAGCCGACGAGGGCGAGGGTGATTGCGAGGATGATGGGCAGGGCTCTCATGGGTCTCCTGGGCTGGTGGCCGAGGGTGACAAAGCAACCCGCGTGCCAGGGAGCGCAGCGCGTTGTTGACGAGATCGGCCGGTCTCGACTCTCAAAAATCAGCCGCCGCGCGTCAGAATCCCGAGCGGCGCCTCAGGGCGCGAGGGTTTCGCGGGGCGCTCGCGGCGGGCGCCCATCAATGTGACGCCGCCCGCAACCCGCCGGCCCGCTCTGGGTCAGCCGTCGTCCTCGTCGCCAGCCGAGGGCCAGCAGCGCCGCGATCATCCAGGCGGCGTTCAGTGTTGGTGAGGGACGAAAGGCGAGGGAGGCGCAGGCGCATGCGTCGGCCCGGGTCTGGGTGATGGCGGGGGGAGGGGAGGGGGGCGCGGGTTCGGGTTCGAGGGCTTCGGGCTCGGCGTCGGGGCGGTCGGGGGGGGTGTCGTCGTCTTCAGGTTCGGGTTCGGGTTCGGGGTTGGCTTCGGGCTCGGGGGTGGGTTCGGGTTCGGGGGTGGTGCAGGGGGTGTCGTCGCCGTCGCAGTCTTGATCGACGCCGTCGCCGCAGATCTCGGGTGCGCCGGGGTGGACGTCGCTGCGCTCGTCGTCGCAGTCGTCGCCGCCGGCCAGGGTGTCGGTGAAGGAGTCGAGGTCGAGGTCGCAGCCGCCGAAGGGGAGGCCCTCGGCGGGGGTGATGGCGAGGCGGGCCTCGGTCTGTGGGCCGAAGTCGCCGTCTTCGGCGATGGGGTCGTCGGGGGCGTTGCGGTTCCAGAGGCGCTGGAAGGCGCGGACGCTCTCGGGGCGGAGGTCGATGGCGTTCTCCTCGTGCCATTCGAAGTGTGGGCGGTCGCGCTCGCCGAGGGGCCATTGCCAGCCGTAGTCGATGAGCTTGTCGCGCCAGAAGGTGTTGTTGAGGACGTCGATGGCCTGGCCGGCCTGGTGGCGGCTGGAGCCGGGGCGGCCGGCCAGGAAGCCGAAGCGCTGGCCGCGCAGGTAGTCGTAATACTGCATGCCGACGTCACGGTAGCCGCTGGTGATGGTGAGGTGGTCGCCCTCAAGCTCGGCGACGGCCTCGGCGGCGGCGATGGCCTCGGGGCGCAGCATGTGGGGGATGTTGTTCTCGGTGAAGAGCCTGCCGGGGATCGGGGCGCTCTCGAACTCCGCCAGCGCGCCGGGCTCGATGCAGTTGAGCTCGTCGATGAGCTGCCTGGAGAGTCCCTGGATGAGCACGTCCGGGTAGTCGCCGCCGAGCTCGGGCAGGTCCTCGATGAGGACGCCCTGGTGGCGCTGGACGAGGTGGAGGTCGTCGGGGTCGTCGCCGCAGGCGGCGAGCGCCAGGGAGGCCGCCGCGATCAAGGGGGGGAGCGCTGCGCGCAGGCGGCGAGGGCCGTTGGTTGCAGCATTCATGAGCAAGATCAGGGGTTTGGGTGCGTGGTCGGGCACGGCTTTGCTCCTGCGCTGGCGGTGTGGGTCGAGTGTACCGATCGGCGCTGGGGATCGCCAGCGCCGTCAGGGTCGGCCCTGGGCGGCGCGGGCGCCGAGGGCGCGGATGAGGAAGCCGAGGGCGAGCAGGCCGAGGCCGACGATCGCCCCACGCTCCTCGCACCGCCCCCCTGCGGGGGACGGGCTCGTCGGGTGGGGCTTGGATGCGCGGGTGGGCTGCGACCTGTCGGTCGCAGGCCAGCGGGCGGCCCAGGTCGACACCAGGGAGCGTGAAAACCCCAATCCACAGGCCCACTTCGACGCGGCGATCCGCCCTTGCGATCTGCTGTCGTCCGCCCGCCGGCCTGCGACCGACAGGTCGCAGCCCACCCTGAAATTCTAGCCCCACCCGACGAGCCCGTCCCCCGCAGGGGGGCGGTGCGAGGAGCGTGGGGCGGTGCGAGGAGCGTGGGGCGGTGCGAGGAGCGTGGGGTGATCGTGGAGCGTGGGGTGATCGTCGAGCTTGGGGCGCTCGTGGGGCGTGGGGCGTTGGGTGGCGTCGGTATCTTTACCGATCGAATCGGCCCTGGGCGGCGCGGGCGACGAGGGCGCGGATGAGGAAGCCGAGGGCGAGCAGGCCGAGGCCGGCGATCCAGATCTGCCATTGGACGAAGAAGGCCAGCCCGAAGCAGGCGACGAGGCCGAGGGCGGAGATGGCGCGGGGGAAGCGCTGGTGCTCGGGGGCGAGGCGCAGGGCGGCGAGGTTGGTGATGCCGTAGTAGATCAGGACGGTGAAGGCGCTGAAGGACCAGGTGGTCTTGACGTCGCCGACGAGGACCAGGGCGGCGATGAGGGCGCCGATGACCCAGACGGCGCGGTTGGGGCTGCTGGTGCGCGGGTCGACGTGGTCGAGGGCGGCGGGCATCTCCCGGCGTCGGGCCATGGCCAGCAGGACGCGCGAGAGGCCGAGCAGCAGGTTGAGCAGGACGCCGGCCATGGCGGTCACGGCGCCGAGGGCGACGAGGCCGGCGATCTGAGGGTGATCGAAGCGCTGTGCGACGACCTCCAGGGGTGCGGCGACGGCGCTGGTGGCCCTGGCGAAGGCGTCGGCGCCGACGACCGCGACGGCCGTAGCGCTGACCGAGATGTAGAGCAGCATCGACAAGGCCAGCGTCCCGATGATCGCCCTCGGGATGGTCCGCGAGGGCTCCTTGACCTCCTCGCCGAGCGTCGCGATCCGCCCGTAGCCGGTGTAGGCGACGAACATCAGCGCGGTGGCGTTCAGGAGCGAGGCGGGCTCGCTGAGGGCCTGGGTCAAGGCGTCGAAGCCGAGGCGTTCGTTCAGCAGCTCGGGGGGGGCGCAGGCGATCCCGAAGGCGACGAAGGCCGCCAGCGCCAGGAGCGTGAGCGAGACGATGGCGATGTTGGCCGCGTTGGAGCGCTGGATTCCCCTTGAAACGAGCCCGGTGAGCAAGGCGACGAGGGCCAGGGCGACGGCGACGCGGGTCCATTGGTCGTCCGGTGCGCCCAGGACGTGGAGGAGGTAGCCGGCGAAGCCCAGCGCGGCGGTGGCGGCCGAGGCGCTCTTTGCCGACAGGAACATCCAGCCGGCGGCGTAGCCGGCGGTGGGGCCGAGCAGGCGGTGGCCGTACTCGTAGGTGCCGCCGCTGACGGGGTGGGCCGCGGCGAGCTGGGCGCTGGAGAGGCCGTTGGCCGTGGCGACCAGCGCCGCCAGCGCCACGGCCAGCACCACGGAGGATCCCGCGACGCCCGCGGCGATCCCCAGGCTGACAAAGACGCCCGTGCCGATGATCGAGCCCAGGCCCATCCAGACGGCCCCCCAGAAGCCGACGGTCCGGGCGAGCTTTGCTGCGGGCGGGTGAGCGGGGTGGGTCGTCATCAAGGGGCCTCCTGTCTGGCGAGCTTTGGTGGTCAGGGAGGCCTTACAGGAATCAGGCGGCCGAGACAACCCGCGCTGGCGGCGGCCTGTGTGTTCGTTGTGGACACCGATGGGGGACTCTGCGAGGTTGTGCGGCGCTGGCTCCGGCCAGGACACGAGGCGCAGATGAAGGGTGGCGGTGATGTTCAGGATCCGGCGTATTCATGATGATCTGCTGCCAAGCAACCGTGAGGCCCTTGAGCAGGTCCAGGCCATCCTCCGCGATCGTATCCCCGAGGCTGCCGAGGCCGACGTCCTGGGCATCCCGGCGCAGCTCAGCGATCCGCTGACGAAGCAGCTGCGGGGGCTCTTGTGGGTCGCGGAGGACGGTCGCGGGCGCGTCAGCGGGTTCTCGCACCTGCTGCACGCGCCAGACATCGGGCTGGCGTGGCTGGACTGGATCTCGGCGGCCCGGGAGGCGCGGAGCGGCGTCGGCGGCGCGCTCTATGAGCGGACCCGCGACGCGGCGCGGCGCATGGGCGTGCCGGGGATCTTCCTGGAGTGCCTGCCCGACGACGCGGCGCTGTGCAAGGATGAGGCGCTCAGGAAGGAGAACGGGAGGCGGCTGAAGTTCTATGAGAACTTTGGCGCCCGACCCATCATCGGGACGGCCTGGGAGACGCCGGTGCCGTCCGGGGACGACACGCCGCCCTACCTCGTCTTTGACGATCTGGGGCAGGGGACGAAGCTGTCGGCGGCCAGGGCGCGAGTGCTGGCGCGGGCGATCCTGGAGCGCAAGTACAGCGATCTTTGCCCGCCAGAGTATCTGGAGGCGATCGTGGGGTCCTTCGTGGAGGATCCCGTGCGGCTGCGGCCGCCGCGCTACACCCAGATCGAGTCCGTGCCGGTCGATGTCCTCAAGGTCGCGGTCGACGCGCGAGTCGCGCTCTTCGCCCACGACGGCCACGCGATCCATCATGTGCGCGAGCGAGGCTACGTCGAGACGCCGACGCGGATCGGGGCCATCGCGCGCGAGCTGGACAAGACGGCGCTCTTCGAGCCTGCGACGATCGAGCGCGCGCCCGAGGCGGCGATCGCGGCGGTCCACGACATGGAGATGGTGTCGTACTTCAAGAAGATGTGCGCGGCGCTGCCCGAGGGGCGCTCGGTCTACCCCTACGTCTTCCCGGTGCGCAATGCGGCGCGCAAGCCGCGGGATCTGGAGGCGCGGGTGGGGTATTACTGCATCGACACGTTCACGCCGCTGAGCCGCTCGGCGTGGGAGGCGGCGCGGCGTGCGGTGGACTGCGCGTGGTCGGCGGCCAGGTCGCTGGCGCGGGGTCAGCGGCTGGCGTACGCGCTGGTGCGGCCGCCGGGGCACCACGCCGAGCGGCGCTCCTTCGGGGGCTTCTGCTACCTGAACAACGCCGCGATCGCCGCCCACGAGCTCACGAGCCTGGGGCCGGTGGCGCTGCTGGATGTCGACTACCACCACGGCAATGGGCAGCAAGACATCTTCTGGCGGCGCAAGGACGTGCTGACGGTGTCCATCCACGGACACCCGAGCTTCGCCTACCCCTACTTCTGCGGCTTCGCCGATGAGCGCGGGGAGGGCGAGGGTGAGGGCTTCAACGTGAACCTGCCGCTGCCCGAGGCGATCGACGCGCGGCGCTTCCTGGAGACGCTCGACGCCGCGTTGGCGCAGATCGAGCGCTTCAAGCCGAGCGCTCTGGTCGTCTCGCTGGGGCTGGACACGGCGCGGCGCGATCCCACCGGGACCTGGTCGCTGACGGCCAAGGACTTCGAGTCCAGCGGCTTCGCGATCGGCCGCCTCGGGCTGCCGACGGCCGTGATCCAGGAGGGCGGCTACGACACCCGCGTCCTCGGGGTCAACGCGCGGCGCTTCTTCACCGGGCTGTGGCGCGGCGCGAACCGCAAGGCGCCCTGACTGTTTTGCCTTAAGTGTCTGATATTCATTGGTTTATTGGCTAACAAGGAAGCTCGCCGAGGGTTCGACGGGCTCGCCGTTGATCTGGAGGGTGAGGCCGTGCAGGCCGGGGTAGAGCTTTCGGCCGCTGGTCGGGCGCAGGTGCTGGCGGCGGGTCAGGCGCAGGGTCTGCCCTGGGGCCAGTACGCGGGTCGTCCACTTGAAGACCTTGGGGGCGCGCTTGCCATTGGCCTTGACGAAGTCGACGACGTAATCAATCAGCAGCCGCTGGGACACCTGCGCACGAGAGGTGATCTCGACCTCAAAGGCCACCTCGCCGCCGATCTGGACGGCGTCATCGAGGATGTTCAGTGAGAGGTCGAGGCGAGGGGTGGAGGTGTAGCCGAAGAGGTCGACGGCGCGGGGGTGTCCGGCTTTGAGGAGGGTGCGGGAGGCGTGTCGGACGAGCCATCGGGTGCCTGGGTCGTCGGAGGCGTTCCAGCGCTCCAGGGTGTCGAGGGCGATCTCGGGGTTGTCCTTGGAGATGTCGTTGAGGTGGTTGGCGACGGAGCGGCGGACGTAGAGGGAGGGGTCGGCCTTGAGGGCTTCGAGGAGCTTGAGGGCGGGCGTGGGGTCGTCGATGAAGCGCTGGATGCGGCCGGTCATGGGGAGCCTGGGGCGGGTGCCCTCGGAGACGAGGCGGCGGACGTGGACGTTGGGGTCGGAGGCCCAGCGCTGCAGGGTGGCCATGGCGCGCTCGAAGTCGAGCTCGATGAAGACGCGCAGGTGGTTCTCGGCCGAGAGGCGGCGGGTCATGGCGTTGAGCGCGTCCATGGACAGGTCGAAGTGGCCGAGGCCGCGCTGGCTGACGAAGGCGCACTGGGGGATGACGATGAAGGCGTCCCAGTCGGTCTTTCCGGGCTCGACCTCCTCCGGGGGGAGGGCGCTGACGAGGACTCTGGCGGCCTGCGGGAAGTCCGAGGGGAGGTGCCTGTCGAGCGCCCCGGCGATCAGCGCGATGCGGGCGTTCATCTCGAGCTCGTCGAGGCCGTCGGTGGCGTCGGCGAAGAAGGCGTCGGCGTCGAAGGGCGCCCAGGCGGCCTTGAGGTCGTGGGCGAGCTTTGAGATCACCCGCGCGTTGTAGACGTCCCTGAACTTGAACTCCTGACTCAGCCCGGCCATGGCTCCTCCTGGTGGGTGGCGCGGCGGCCGATCTGCGCGGCCGCAGGCGCCCGTCTTCTGGCGCGAAGGGGGCCATCATCCACGGTGCGGGAGGGGGTTTCAATCCGATTCTTGCGGTGGCGCTCGTTGATCGGTTGTGGGACAGTGGGGGTGTGGTGATCGAGACGAGCCCCTGTCGGATCAGAGTGATGAAGAGAGCACACGCGCCCGCCGCCTTGATCGTGTCGTTCGGCGCCTTGATCGCGTGGTGGCTCGTCGCCTGCGCCCCGACCCCTGAGGGGGCCGGGCCTCGGGTCGACGAGGGCGCGCCCGAAGGCGAGCCGCCAGCGCCAGACGTCGAGCCCGAAGGTGCTCCAGAGGGGGAGCCGGAAGGCGAGCCGGAGGGGGAGCCGGAAGGTCAGCCCGAAGGTCAACCCGAAGGGACCCCTGAGGGTGAACCCGAGGGTGAGCCAGAAGGCGAGGGGCTGGCGCGGTGCGTGTGGAACCAGGCCTACCAGGAGAACACCGAGGTCGACTCGGTGCAGGCGACGCTGGCGGGCGCTCGCGGCTGCTATGTGTTGCTGGACCCCTTCGACAGCGTCGAGGCGCGGGAGGCCATCCCGGCGTTGAAGGCCGCGCAGAACCGCGTGGGGTGCTACATCAGCGTCGGCACCTGCGAGGACTGGCGGGAGGACTTCGGACGGCTGCGCGCTTTTTGTACGACGACCCCGTGGCCGGAGTGGCCCGGCGAGTTCTTCGTGAGCGACGCGGTCGGGGCGCTGCCCTTGATGAAGGCCCGCGTGGACAGGCTGGCCGAGTGGGGCTGCGACATGGTCGAGTTCGACAACATGGACTGGGCCGAGGACGACGAGGCGCGCGCCCTCTATGGCTTCGAGGTCGACGCGCAGGGCGCGCGGGGCTACGTCAGGGCGCTGTGCGAGCATGTCCACGCCGCCGGGATGGGCTGCATGGCCAAGAACACGCGCGAGGGCGCCGAGGACTTCGACGGCGGGACCTTCGAGTCCTACTCGGAGGAGATGGACTGGTGGGAGCGCGATCACCTCAAGAGCTTCCTCGACGCGGGCCAGCTCGGCGTGGTCGTCCATTACGACGAGCGCGACTGTGATGGGGCGGCGCAGTTCTACCGCCAGCGTTACGGTCAGGGGGTGTCGTTCATCTGTGAGGACAGCGCGCTGGGCGGTTACCGTCACTGAGGGCGTCAGATGGGGAGAGGCGAGTGGGCAAGATGTCGAGCTTGAAGGGCGCGGTGGAGAAGATCGAGGCGCCCGAGACCGGGGTCCTCGTGCGGTGGCGGCGGACGCTCGGGCCGGGGGCGTACCCGATCTATCACCTCGACATCAAGGCGCACGAGGTGGACGTCTGGCAGCAGTCCAACCCGCGGGACGCCTATGGGAGCGGGTGCACGCGCTGGGAGTTCCTCCACGGGGAGTTGAAGGACGCCGTGCTTGAGGATCTCGGCGAGGGCGTCTACGAGGAGGCGCTGGGCTGGCTCAAGGAGAACCCCTGAGCCGCTGTCGTTGATTGAAAAGTCAAATAAACTCAATGCCTTGGCGTGTGCGCGGGGGGTCTTCGGTGCGCGCGGGGGGCTGATGTGGTGCCAGTCGGTCAGGCAGGAGATCGCGGCGCTCGCGGGGGGGAACCTTGATGTCTCGAGGCGTCGTGTCGGCCCGGATCGTGCGCCTGGCGCGGGGGCAGATCCGCGCGGATGAGGCGCTGGATGGGGGCATCGCGCGGGTTGCGCCGCGCGTTTGAGGTGATCGGCGCGAGGATGTGGGCGTGTCTTCGGGGGTGTGTCGTTGGGGCGAGATCGGGGTCGGCGCTGTGTGGTGTTGAGGGGGTCGGCGGCGCAGACGCGCAGTGTGGCGCAGGCGCTCACGGCGAGCCTGCCGCGGTCGGACGTTCTCTGGATCGGCGCAGGCGAGGTCGATGGCGTCGATCCTCGGAGGGTGGGCGGGCTGCTGGGTCGCTCCTTCGACGCGGTGGTGTTGGACGCGCACGACGACCTCGACGCGGACGTGCTGGGGCAGTGCCACGGCATGATCTGGGGTGGCGGTGCGCTGGTCTTGAGGTTGCCGCCGCGCGGGCAGAGGCCGGAGGCGGGGCAGGAGAGCCTGGCGGTGTCGCCCTTCGGGGTCGGTGATGTCGGGCATCGCTTCTTTGATCGGGTCGAGCGCGCGCTGGATCGGGGCGAGGTGGAGGGGTGGATCGAGGGTGAGGAGGCGCCGCCTCTGGAGCCTGTCAGCCATGAGGTCCGGGGTACGGAGGAGCAGGCGGAGGTCGTCGAGGGTCTCGCGGAGCATCTGCTGGGCGCGGTCGGGGCGGTGGGGGGGGTGATCGCGGATCGAGGGCGCGGGAAGTCCAGCGCGCTGGGGCTGGCGCTGGCCGAGGCGTTGAGGGTGAGGCCCGGCTTGCGGGTGGCGGTGGCGGCGGGGGGGCCGGAGGCGGTCCGGGAGGTCTTCAGGTTCGCGCTGGGGGTCGAGGGGCCGCCGACGAAGGGGGAGGTGCGCTTCGTGCCTGCGGCGGCGCTGGCGCGCGACGGGGAGGATTTTGACGCGGTGATCGTCGACGAGGCCGCCCAGATCCCCGTTCACGTCTTGAAGCAGATCGTCGCCTCCTTCCCTGATGCCCCCAAGATTTTATCAACAACTGTGCATGGTTACGAGGGAACAGGGCGAGGGTTTCTGTTGAGGTTCGTGGACAGGCTGGGGGATGGGGTGAGGCGTTGGCGGCTGGAGGCGCCGATCCGTTGGGGGGTCGAGGACAGGCTGGAGCGGCTGGTGTTTGACGCGCTCCTGCTCGACGCGTCGATGGGCGCGGGGCCGGAGGGGTTCGAGGTCGAGGAGGTCGAGCACGTCTGCCTGGATCGGGAGGCGCTGGGGCGGGACGAGGCGGCGCTGCGGGGCTTCTTCGGGTTGCTGGTCCAGGCGCACTACCGGACGACGCCGGGTGATCTGCGGAGGCTGTTGGACGCGCCCAACATCCGCCTGCACGCGCTGAGGTGGAGGGGAGAGGTGGTGGCCGCGACCCTGGTGGCGTTGGAGGGTGGGTTGTCGGAGGGGGTGTGCGGGGATCTGTGGTCGGGGCGGTCGGGGGTCCGGGGTCACGCGCTGGCGGACACGCTGGTGGCGCACCTGGGCTGGCGCGAGGCTGGGCAGTTGAAGATGGTCAGGAGCGTGCGGATCGCGGTGCAGCCGACGTTGAGGCGGATGGGGCTGGGGTTGAGGCTGATCAAGGCGGTGCATGGGGCCTACAGCCCGGATCTGTTCGGGACGCTCTTCGGGGCTGAGGCGGGGCTGTTGGCGTTCAGGCGGAGCGCGGGCTACGAGGCGGTGCGGATCAGCGCGTCGAGGGGGAGCCGGACGGGGGAGCCCTCGGTGGTGATGGTGCGGCCGGTGTCGGAGGCGGCCAGGGTCTTGATGTCGGGGCTGCGGCGTCAATTCGCCCGCGACCTGCCGAGGCAGCTCGGGCTTCTGGAGCGCGACGAGGGGGTGCTGCTGGAGGGAGAGCTGGTCGAGGCGCTGGGGGTGGGGCTGTCGGAGGCGGCCGAGTGGGATGAGGGCGAGGATCTGATGCGGGTGGCGGGCTTCGCCTTCGGGCCGCGGACCTTTGAGTCGGCGGCGGCGGTGCTGGCGGATTACGTGGAGCGTCGGCGGGGCGATCTTGACGCGATGGAGGAGCGGGACAGGGCGCTGATCGTGGGGCGGGTGGTTGATGGGGAGCCCTTGTCGGTGGTGGGCGAGCGGGCGGGGCTGGAGGGGCATCGGGTGAGGGTGCGGGCGGTGAGGCGGGCGGTGCGGGCGCTGGTGGAGAGGGCCGATCCGGATCTTGAGGGGCGCTGGCGTCGGGGTTGAGGTTGGCTGGGCGGGCGGCGATCTGGGCGCGTGGCGTTCGATGGGCGGCTGCGGCGTCGAGGCTGTGCGTCGGGTTGGCTGGGCGGGCGGCGATCTGGGCGCCTTGTGGCTCAGCGGGCGTTTGCGGGCGTTTGCGGGCGTTTGCGGGCCTCTGGGGGGTCTTGGGGGTCGTGTATGGTTTACTCATGGTCGTGTATGCTTGACATTTGAGGTCGGAGGGAGGTTTTTTGAGGGCGGGTCGAGGGGCAGGAGGGCGAAGATGGGGGTCATGGTCCCGGTGAGGCTGGGGAGCCGCCGCAGGCAGGCGGGGTGCTCGCAGCAGGCGTTGGCGGCGCGGGTGGGGATCTCCAGGCAGGCGCTCAACGCGATCGAGGGCGGTCGGCAGAGCCCGTCGGTGGTCGTGGCGCTGGCGTTGGCGCGGGAGCTGCGCTGTCGGGTCGAGGATCTCTTCGGGGAGGAGGTGTTCGAGCGCCTGGAGGTCGAGCTGGTCGGGGGTCGCGGCGGGTCGCGGGTGGCGGCGGGTCAGGTCGGCGGGCGTTGGGTGGCGCACGCGCTCGGCGGCGCCGACTATGAGGCTTCGGACGGCGTGGTGGTCGAGGTCGACGCGGGCGGTCGTGGTCGCGTGGAGGTCCACGGCGGGTCGGCGTCCGTGGGCCAGAACGTGCTGGTGGCCGGGTGCGCGCCCTTGCTGGCGACGCTGGCGCGGGGCGCGGGGGAGCGCTTCGCGGGCGTGCAGCCGCGTTGGATCCGGGCGTCGAGCGGGCGCGCGCTGGAGCTCCTGGAGCGCGGCCTGGTGCACATCGCGGGGCTCCATACGGTCGAGGGGGCCGGCGGCGGCAATGCGGAGGTGGTCCGGCGGCGCTTCGGGGGTCAGGAGATGTTGTTGGTGAACCTGATCACCTGGCGTCAGGGCCTGTTGCTGGCGCGGGGCAACCCGATGGGGTTGAGGCCGGACGATCTTGGGAGGCCAGGGGTGCGGCTGGCATGGCGCGAGGAGGGGTCGGGGGCGCGGCGGCTGCTGATGGAGGCGCTGGGGCGCTCGGGCGTGGAGCAGGCGCCGGGCGGGCCGCTGCTGGAGGGGCACATGGAGGTGGGCATGGCGGTGGCCTCGGGGGCGGCCGACGCGGGCGTGGCCATCGAGGCGGCGGCGGTGGCCTTCGGGCTGGACTTCATCCCGATGTCGTCGGAGCGCTTCGATCTCGCGCTGCCCCTGGCGCTGGCCGAGGGGGGCGCGGGCAGGGTGCTGGACAAGGTGGACTCGGCGGCCTTCCGGGCCGAGGCCGCCGCCTTCGGCGGGTATGGGGTCGGGTCGACGGGGCAGGCGATCGAGATCGCCGCTTCGGGGGCTGGTTGATGACATTCATGAGTAATTTCATGAAGATGGGTGTGTGTGCAGCGCTGGCGCTGGCGTTGTGCGGGTGTCGGGAGCCGGAGGGTGAGGTCTTGACGGTCTTCGCGGCCTCGTCGCTGCTGGACGCCTTCGCGGAGCTGGAGCTGGAGTTCGAGCGGCGGCACCCGGAGGTGGACGTGGTGATCAACGCGGCGGGCAGCCAGACGCTGCGGCTGCAGATCGAGCGCGGGGCGTCGGCGGATGTTTTTGCCTCGGCCAACGGCGATCACCACGAGGCGTTGAGGGAGGCGGGGCTGTCGGGCCCTGGGGAGGTTTTTGCGCACAACGGGATGGCGATCGCGGTGCCGGCGGGCAACCCGGCGGGGGTGCGCGGCGTCGGGGATCTGGCGCGGGTGGAGCGGCTGGTGCTGGGGTCGCCGGAGGTCCCGGTGGGGATCTACGCGAGGCGGCTGCTGGATCGGGCCGAGGCGGTCGAGGGCGAGGGATTCAGGGCGCGGGTGGAGGCGCGCGCGGCGTCGATGGAGCCGAACGCGCGGCTGGCGCTGGCGCGCGTGGCGATGGGCGAGGCCGACGCGGCGCTGGTCTACAGGACGGACGCGCGCTCGGCGCGCGGGGTCGAGGTCGTGCCGATCGCGCCCTCGCTCGACGTGAGGGCGGATTACACGATCGCGGCGCTGACGGGCGCGCGCGAGCCCGAGCTTGGTCGGCGGTGGGTGGCGCTGGTGGCGTCGCCGGTGGGCCGGGGCGCGCTGTCACGGCGTGGCTTCGAGGTGGAGTGAGTTCATCGCAGATGAGAGGCGAAGGGCGAGCGGGGTTGTTGCTGGGGCTTCCGCTGGCGGTGTTCATCGCGCTGCCGGTGGTGGCGCTGATCGGGTCGGCGTCGTGGGCGGAGGTGCGGGCGGCGCTGGGGCACCCGATGCTGGCGGGGGCGGCGGCCCTGAGCGTCCAGACGACGGCCTTGAGCCTTGCGGTGATCGTGGTCGGCGGGACGCCGCTGGCGTGGTGGCTGGCGCGCTCGGGGGGTGTGTCGGCGCGGGTGGTCGGGACGATCGTGGAGCTGCCGATCGTGATCCCGCCTGCGGTCATCGGGGTGGCGCTCCTGGAGGCTTATGGTCGTGGCGGGCTGCTGGGGCCGTGGCTCGCGCAGGCGGGGTGGTCGGTGCCCTTCTCGGCCTCGGCGGTGGTGATCGCGCAGGTCGTGGTGGCGGCGCCCTTCTATGTCCAGTCGGCGGCGGCGGGCTTCAGGCGAGTGGAGGGGGACTTGATGCTGGTGGCCCAGACCCTCGGGGCGACGCCGCTGGGGGCCTTCTTCCGGGTCGCGGTGCCCGGTGCGGCGCCGGCGCTGGTCAGCGGCGCGGCGCTGTGCTGGGCCAGGGCGCTCGGGGAGTTTGGCGCGACGCTGCTTTTTGCAGGCAACATGGCCGGGCGGACCCAGACGATGCCGCTGGCGATCTTCTCCGCGCTGGAGGTGGACGTGGCGCTGGCGCGCGCGCTGGCCCTGGTGCTGGGCGGCGCGGCCTTCGCGGCGCTGCTCGCGCTGAGGCTGGCGCCGCTGGCCGTCGGCGCCCTCCGTCGGGAGAGGCGCGCGTGAGCTGGGCGATAGACCTGCGGGGGCAGGTGGGCGCGTTGAGGCTGGCGTTGAGGCTGGAGGCGCCCGAGGGGTCGCTGACCGTCATCGGCCCCAACGGCGCGGGCAAGACGACTCTGCTCAGGGCGATCGCGGGCGCGCCGACGGCGCTCAAGGGGCGGATCGAGGTCGGCGGCCGCGCGCTGCTCGACACCGCGCGCGGCGTGGCGCTGCCCCCCCACGCGCGGCGGATCGGCTATGTCCCGCAGGGCCTCGGCCTCTTTGAGCACCTCACGGCGCTGGACAACGTGGCCTTCGGCTGCCCGCGCGGTCGACGAGGACTCGCCCAGGCCCTGTCGACCCTGGAGCGCTTCGGGGCGGGCGAGCTGGCCGATCGCTTCCCGTCCTCGCTCTCCGGCGGCGAGCGTCAGCGGGTCGCCCTGGCCCGTGCCTTCGCGCCCACGCCTGAAGCCATGCGGCTCGACGAGCCGCTGTCCGCGCTCGACCCCGCCCTGCGCCGCCAGACGCGCGCGCTGCTGGTCGAGGTGCTCGGGCAGGCCCGCCTGCCCGCGATCGTCGTGACCCACGACGCCCGCGACGTCCGCGCGCTCGGCGGCCTCGTCGCCGTCGTCGAGGGCGGCGCCGTCGTCCAGGTCGGGACCATGGCGCAGCTCGTCGCCGCCCCCGCGAGCCCCTTCGTCGAGGAGTTCTTCGACATCCTCTCCGATCCGAAGGCGCGCCCGGCCCCCTGACGACCTGTCGCGCTCGCCCCGGCCCGAGCGATCTGGCGCCCCGCTCGCCCGCCGGTTGTCCCGTCGGCGCCCGCGTGTACAATCGGGGCTCCCGAGGCCGCCGATCCAGCGGGCGCTCGCGTCGATGAGGGCGCACGCGCCTGAGCACCGGATCGCCTCTTCGAGCGCGTCGAGGTGATCGGTGAGCGCCTACATCTACCCGATATCATTGATCATCATCTCCGCCCTGGTCGCTGCGGCCGAGCGGCTGGCGCCCTGGCGCCCCGATCAGCGGCAGCTCCGCCCCAGGCTCGGCGCCGACCTCCTCCACCTCGCCTTCAACGGCCACTTCCTCGGCGTCATCGTCTACACGCTGGCCGTGCGCCACGTCCTGCCGCCGCTCGACGGCCTGCTTGTCCAGTGGGGGATCTTCGAGTGGGTGTACCGGGGGCTGGCCGCCCCCTGGCCGGTCTGGGTGCAGATCATCGTGGCGCTGCTGGTCATCGATCTGGTGCACTGGTGCGTGCACAACCTGCTGCACCGGGTCCCCTGGCTGTGGGAGTTGCACAAGACCCACCACAGCGTCGTGGACGGCGAGATGGACTGGATCGTCTCCTTCCGCTTCCAGTGGACGGAGGTGATCGTCTACAAGACGATCCAGTACCTGCCGCTGGCCTTCTTCGGCTTTGGGGACGCGGCGATCCTGACGCACGCGATCTTCGGCACGCTCATCGGCCACCTCAACCACGCCAACCTGGATCTGGGCTACGGGCCGCTCAAGTACGTCCTGAACAGCCCACGGATGCACATCTGGCACCACGATTACGACGCCAACGGGCGCTCGACGGTCAACTTCGGGATCATCTTCAGCATCTGGGACTGGATCTTCGGCACCGCTCGCCTGCCCCCGGCGCCGCCGGCCCGGATCGGCTTCGAAGGCGTCGAGGACTTCCCGCGCGGCTTCCTCGGTCAAGAGGCCTGGCCCCTGCAGCGGCTGGCCCCGGCCTCGGCGCGTTGGTGGGTCGGGGCGCTCGTCGGCGCGTCGCTGATCGCCCTCGGGCTGGCGGCGGCCGGCCTGGTTTCGCTCTGAGCCCCGATCGTGACCGAAAGTCCCCGTGGTTGCCCTGGAGAGGTCCTGGACAACCCCACGCGCGACCTGTCCACCCCTCCTCTCCTTTCGACATCGTCCTGGTGGGCGACCGGACACATACGCGATTGAAACATTCTTGATTAAATCTGTTTTTATGTGTATTTTCAAATTATTACGACATGCAGTCATCCTCAGGTGACCCCATATCCTATCGCCCATAACCCCTTGGATACGCCGTCGATATGCTATGTTGACAACCGATCAAACGCTGTCTATACTTGATGATGCAACATTTTGGCGATTTAATTTTGAGAATATCGCGTGATGGGTGTGGTTGAGATGCGATCGTGCGAGCGCAGAAGTGTTTGAAGGAGAGCGCGAAGGACATCCCCTCCATCGGCGTCGGCTGCTTCTGGCAGGCTGCGCTCGTGAGGGCTTAAGGAAAAAAGATGAAATTCATGAGGGCGTGGGTCCTGGTTTTCGTTGTCGTCGCTGGCCTCTGGGTGGGTTGCTCATCCGAGAGGCGCGCTTTGGAACCCGGCGCTGTCAACAACACGAACGACGCAGCCGGCGCGACGTACGTCAAGAGTTACTCGGTCGCAGGTGCGAAGCTCGAGCCGAAGACCGTCGTTGGGAAGAGGGACGGCGGCAGTTATCAGCTCGGCGTCGTGGGTAAGGCGGACCAGCAAGCGCTCGCGATCTTGAGCCTGGATTCGAATGGAAACGTCATCTGGGCGCGCCAGTTCGATAACAAGAGCGTGGATTCGGACGTCGACTACATCAAAGGCGTCGCCGAGGCGACCGACGGCTCGGTCTGGGTGACGGGTCCATCGAGCCTCGGCGCGACCGTGCTCAAGCTGGATGGAGGCGACGGCCGGCGCGTTTTCCGTCAAGCGTACGATTCGGCGGAGCAACGGGTGGACATCAGCGCAATCGCTGCGGGCGCAGATGGCGGCTTCGTCGCCGCAGGCACGATCCATTCGTCGACGAGCGAAGAGCGGCCGATTCCGGGGGGTGACTTGTGGATGATCCACGCGAGCAACGGTGGGGTCGTCGAGAGGCTCAGGATCGACGATCTGCCCAATGAGATCGATGCGGAAACGGTGCGCGGGCTCGAAGTCGACTCTCGCAACAATGAGACCGTCGTCTACGGCGAGCAGAGCACTTCGGGAAATCGGAATAACGAGCCGGAAAATCGGAACAACGATCCGGAAAATCGGGACAACGAGCCGGAAAATCGGAGCGGCGAGCTGTGGGCTGCGCTCTTTCACTCGGGCGGCGCCGTTGGGTTCAGCACCCGGCACAGCCAGGGCAGCGCGAATGATGCCGTGATGATTCCTCGCGTCGTGGGTTCGAGCAACGCTGATGTGCCGGGTCTCGTCGTCGTCGGATCGAATACGGCATATTTTCGAGGCGACGATCCTCGCCTCCTGTATTTTGACTTGCCCTCGGGTGAACTCAACCAGAACGAGCAAATGGATCTCGACTCGTTGAGCCCTGACCCCAGCTACAACTACGAATATGTTGGCGTTGCGTTGTCCAGCGACGTCAACGGAGTCGTGGCGGCCGCGAATCGCTACGTCCCCTGTCCGGAGGGCGATTGTGCTCAACGGGAGGGTGTCCTGCAGGTTCTGAGGCGCGACCTGGACGCGCGCAGCGGACAGCTCAAGTTCGTCAACTTGAGCCTCGTGTCGGCGACCGATCTCGGGCTGCCGTCGGGCGCCACCTTTCGGGGACTGGAGCGAACAACACTCGGCACCCACGTCGTGCTGGCCGATCTCGGCGGTGAGACGGCTCTCGTGCATATCCAACGCGGCTTGCCTTGTGATGAGCCGCCGCAAGACGTCCTGGCGTGCGCCGTGGTGCAGTCGAGGCCGATTTTCTCGGCGAGCCATATCTCCGCCCTCAGAGACGGCGGGATTCTCGCCTGGAACGAGGGCTCGCTGGTGCGCTTCAGTCCGGGCGGCACGGAGATCTGGAGCAAGAAGTTTGCCCGGTCGACGGCGCTGGTGTCGGAGCCCGTCGATGTCGCTGAGGTCGCCGATGGCGGTGCCCTCGTCGCCACCGATGGCTCGCTGCTGCTCAGTTATTCAAGCGAGGGCGTGTTGCACAGCGTGCGTCGCTTCGCGGGCCTTAAAATCCGCGCCCTTGAGCCACTTGACGGAGGTCGCGGCCTCGGGAGTTCGGTGCTGATGCTCGCCGAGCAGCCCGTGGGCCCGGTCCTTCGCCTGCGCCTGAGCCCGAGCGGCGAGGTCATTGATACCGCAGAAATACCTGGCACTAAAGTGATACAGAGTGTCGTGGAATCTACAACGACCTTCGTGTCCCGGAGCAAGGACCGCTTGTTGATCGCCGCCGGAGGCGATAGCTTGTGGTGGTTCGATCTTGCGGGGAATGCCATCAGCAAGTGGACAGGATCTTTTCCTGGTTTCCCTCGGGCAACGCCGGATGGCGGCGTATGGTTCCCAACCGCAAGTGATGAAGACGAAGGAACGGGGTTCGACAAGACCGTCCTCCTCCTCTGGCGCTACGATCGCGATGGTCGATTCCTGTCGGGCCGCAAGACGACCCTCGTCGTCGATGGCCTGGTCCCGAGCGCTGTTTCGTTCCGCGGCGCAACCGTGCGCGCCGATGGAGGTCTGTTCGTCTTCGGTTACGCTGTCCTGGATCGACGAGGAGACACATGCGGGGACCCGGCGACGTGCTCGGATGGGCTCGTCGTGAGCTTCGATTGGGAAGGGCGTTTCTCCTGGGCGCACGCGTATGGGGCCGGTCGAAAGGAGACCTTCGCCGACGTGCAAGTGACCAAGAGCGCAGTGGGCACCGGCGACGACGGCGTGCTGCTGGGCGGCGTCAGCACCAGCTACGCATTTCCGACAGAGTCCCTCTTCGTCGTTCGCACCGACGCGGACGGGCTCGTGACACCCGGCTGCGCTGCGCTTGCGCCCAGCCCGTTGCAGGTGCAGTCGGTCGACCTGGCGCCGCTCCGTGATTTCGTCGTCACCTCCGCATCGCTGGAGCCGATACCGATGAACCCATCCTTCGCGGAACTCATCCCTGAAGACGCGGCCCTCGACGTGATTACCGCGCGCTCGTGCAGCGGAGATTCGTTGGCGCCCGAGCTCACGATCCAGGTCGAGGGCGAAGGCAAGGTCGGCATCAGCCCGGCCTTCGGCATCGATTGTCCCGGCGACTGCGCGCAGATCTTCGCGAAGGGAAGCCTGGTTCCGTTGACGGCGGCGCCCGCACCAGGGCAAGAGTTCGAAGGATGGGGAGGCGACTGCGCGAGCTTCGGCATGACAGCGACCATCGAGCTTGAGCTCAATGGCTCGAAGGCGTGCAGCGCTCGATTCCGCAGCGCAACCGATCCAGGGCCAGGGCAATGCACGATGGACGCGGACTGTGCGTCGGCGTGCCAGACGCAATGCGGTGGCCCGCCGCAGGTGGCCGACTGCATCGAGACCGCGCACCAATGCTCTTGCACTTGCTCTCCGGGGCCAGGGCAATGCACGATGGACGCGGACTGTACTTCGACGTGTCAGGCCCAATGCGGTGGCCCGCCGCAGGTCGCCGACTGCATCGAGACCGCGCACCAATGCTCTTGCACCTGCTCCGACGCGGAACCGGACTGCAGCAATGGCCAGTGCACGTCGGTCCTCGTATCGTGGGAGATCAACGGTGAGACTCCGCAAGGCGGCGCCTGTGACCCGCGGTGGAATGTCTCGTTGAGCGTCGACGGCGTCCAGATGGCGAGCCAGGGGTGTTTTACAGATCGCCCGGCCCTCCTCTCTCTGCCTCCCGGGGTCCACGAGCTGGTCGCGCTCCTGTACAATCAAGACGGTGTCCTCAACGTGGAGCGCCAGTTCGTGACCGTCGCGGGAACCGAAGTCTCGGTCACCATCGCGTTCGAAGTTCTGTCGTTGGTCGACTTCAGTTGGTTTGTGAACGGCTACGTGAACGGGATGTCGCATTGTCCGCCCGGCGGCACGGTGACGATCGAGAGGGCAGGTCTTCGATTGTTCGGACCCCTCCCGTGCACGGATTACGGGCTCTCCACTGTCATGGTCCCGAGCGGACAGACGCCGCTCGTGTTCAACCTCCTCGACTCCGCCAATCGCACGTCGCAGGCGATGGTCGGGGGGCCAAGAGGCTCGGGCGGGTTGGTCAGCATCTTCATCGACATTCCGTGCCCATGTTGTGCGAACCCGCCCCCAGGTTCCGTCTGTGAGTAGATTGTTGATATGTACTTTCGCGAATGTTTGAAAATGGCTTAAGCCGGGAAAGGTCATGTCGCGCGATCGCAACAAGGGCAGCAAGAAGGGCGACTGGATCGACCAGGGGCCGTCAGGGATCAACAGCCCCTTCGCCGCGCTCGGCCGGCTCATGCCGCAAGATGCCGCCGATCCTCAACAATCTGAACCTGACAAGGCCGAGACGGAGGCGCGACCTTCGACAGAGGGCGATCAAGACCCCGGCGAGCGAGGGGCGGCGGGCGCCTCGGTGGCGCGGGCCGTGATCCGGCTTGAGCGCAAGGGCCGCGGGGGCAAGACGGCGACGGTCGTGACGCACCTGGGCTTGCCGGGCGAGGTGCTGGAGGTCTGGTGCAAGGTGCTTCGCAAGGGGCTGGGCTGCGGGGGGCAGGTGGAGGGCGATCAGCTGGTCTTTCACGGCGATCAGCGCCAGCGCCTGACGCCCTTGCTGGAGGCGCGCGGGGTGCGCCGGGTTACGCTGGGCTGACCCAGGGCGCGGGCGTTCGGCTCAAGGGGCCTTGGGCGCGGCGCGGCGCTCCTCTTCCTGCTTGATGCGCTGGACCCATCGCTGGTCGAAGTCGGTCAGCAGGCTCGGGCTGAAGTGCGGGTTGAGGGCGAAGGGCGCGGTCATCCAGACCAGGTCGTCCTCCGAGCCCGGCGCCTCATGGGGGATGTAGGGGAAGCCGTAGCCCTTGCGCGGCCCCTTGGGGTAGAAGATCCGTTGTAGATCCGCAGACTTGAAGTCGTAGCCGTGCCGGGCGTAGGGCAGGTTGCGGCAGATCCGCAGCTCGGCGTCGGTCTTGTCGGCCAGGGACTTGTCGAGCGCGGCGCGAGATTGCGCGTCGCTGAGGTCGCCGAGGGCGTTGGCCATCTCCAGCGCGTCGGGGCAGGCTTCGGCGACCTGCTTGTTGTGCAGGATGGCGTTGAAGAAGTTCGGGAAGAAGACCTGGAAGTCCCGCTTCGGGGTCCATTGCCGGGCGACGAAGACGATCTCGGTCAGGGCCCGACCGCCCACGGTGGGTTTTTCGGTCAGCGAGGTCAGGGTGTACTCGGGCGGGAAGCTCAAGGCCCAGGGCCTCTCCGGGACGCGGACGACAAAGCGGGCCTGCCCGATCGGCCCTCCCCACAGCGCGCCCGTCGTCGTCAAATAGTCCACGTCCTCGCCTTCAGTGCTCGACGACCGATCGTAGGTGTAGGTGTGGACGATCTTGAGGGTCTGGCCGGGCTTGAAGCGCGCCTCGAAGAGGTGGACCTGCCCGAACTCGGGCGCCCAGGCGGGCTTCTCTTCGATCTGGCCGATCTCCAGCTTGACCGGCTCGCCCTGGACGGTGACCTGCAGATCCCGGAAGCGCCCGCCCTGCCCATTGCAGTCCTCGTCCGGGTGGCAGCGCGTCTCAGGGAAGCCCATCTGGAGGGTGACGGCCTCCTTCGTCGGGTTTGCGAAGGCGTAGGTCGCCGTCACATGCCACGCCGAGGCCTGGACCCTCGGATCGTCGCGCAGCTCCAGCACGATCTCCTCCGAGCTCATCCTGATCCGAGTCTCCTTGAGGAGGTGGAGGTTCGCACCCCGACCGCCGAAGGAGGCGTCGTTGGCCTCGGCCTCGGGCGCGGCGCCGAGCGCGAGCAGGAGCGCGGTCAGGATCAACGGGGCGGCCTTGTGCATTGGTTGAGCTCCGGGTTGTTCTGCGCGCAGACCTGCGCCGACGTCGGCGCTCTGAACCGCAGCGCGCCGATCCCTTGTTCCAGGGATTCGATGGGCCTACCATGAATCGAGCTCGTGACCCAGAGGCAGAACCATGCGCGGTCTTGTTTTCGTCTCGCTCGTGCCCTCGATCGCGGCGCTGATGGTGTCGTGCAATGCCGACGTGCCCATCGACGCGGTCGGCTATCGGGGGGGCGAGTGCGTCGGCGAGGGGTGCGCGCAGCCCGATGGCGGCCAGCAAGGGGAGAGGGACGCGGAGGGCGCGGACGCCCCGCCGGGAGAGCCCGACGCGCCGGTCGTGTTGCAACCCTGCGAGATCACGGCAGATTGCGTGGATCCTGGCCCCTGCGAGACGCTCGAAGGGACGGTCTGCGCCACGGGGCAATGCCTTTACGGGCGGGTGCGTTGCCGGGATTCCGGGCCGCCGCGCTGCAATGAGGCCGACGACGCCTTCGTGACGCTCTCGCCGACGGGTCAGTGCGCCGACGCGACAGGGCGGTGCGTGTACGAGGTGCTGGAGGTGCTGCCTTGCCCTTCGTGCGCCGTCCGGTGCGCCGCCCAGTGCGAGGCGCTGATCTGCGAGGACGCCAACGGCGGGTGTCAGCGCGGGCGGTGCGTGCCTGGGCAGCCCGCGACGTGCGCGCTGGACAAGGTGGAAGACGGCGAGCCCTGTGACGGTGGCGTCTGCCTCGATCTGCAGTGCGTGCGGTGCGCCACGGACGCCAATTGCGAAGACGGCAACCCCTGCACGCGGGACAGCTGCCTGGAGGGCGCGTGCGTCAACGCGATCACGCCCGGCGCGAGCTGCCTGATGGGGAGCTGCAACGACGAGGGGCTGTGCGTCGGTTGCACCCGCGCCAGCGACTGCTTCGACAACGATCCATGCACGACGGACACCTGCGGCAATGGCAGGCGGTGTTCGTTTGTGCCGGTGGTCTGCGACGACGGCAACCCGTGCACGGCGGACGCGTGCCAGAGCGGCGCCTGCAGCTTCACGCCCGACGACGCGGGCCTCTGCCCCGATGGCAACTGCATCGACGGGCTCTGCGTGCAGTGCGCGCTCGACAGCGATTGTCCCACCACGAGCGTCTGCCTGGAGCCCGTCTGCGATCAGGGCCAGTGCCGCACCGACCATCGAATCCATGAAGGCCAGGAGTGCACGCAGCGCGGCGGTGATCCCGGTCGCTGCTTCAGAGGGGACTGCCGGGAGTGCTCCGATCGAGAGCATTGCGGTGAGGGCACGCCGGTCTGCGCTCAGGGCTATTGTCGGGAGTGTGGGACGAACCCTGTGGATTGCGACGACGACAACCCGTGCACGCAGGAGTCGTGCTCAAACAACACTTGCTTCCACTTCAGGCTGGAGAGGGTGCCGTGTGGGGAGGATGGGGTCTGTGTCAATGGAGAGTGTCAGGATTGACGAGCGGGTCGGGGATCAGGTCTTGAGGTGTGCGGCGGGGCGGCCCTCCGGCCGGCCGTGCGGGCGCGGAGGGCGGGCCGGGGATCAGCCCTTGAAGCGGGCGGCGACGGCGTCCCAGTCGACGACGTTCCAGAAGGCCGAGATGTAGTCGGCGCGGCGGTTCTGGTAGTGGAGGTAGTAGGCGTGCTCCCAGACGTCGAGGCCGAGGATGGGGGTGCCGCTGCCGTCCATCAGGGGGTTGTCCTGGTTGAGGGTGGAGGTGACGGTCAGGGTGCCGTCGGCGGCCTTGACGAGCCAGGCCCAGCCGGAGCCGAAGCGGGTGGTGGCGGCGGTGGCGAAGGTGGTCTGGAAGGCCTCGAAGCTGCCGAAGGCGGCGTTGATGGCGTCGGCCAGGGCGCCGGTGGGCGCGCCGCCCTTGTTCGGGCCCATGACGGTCCAGAAGAGGGCGTGGTTGTAGAAGCCGCCGCCGTTGTTGCGAACGGTGCCGCGGATGTCGGCGGGGACGGCGTCGAGGTTGGACAGCAGGGCCTCGATGGATTTTTCGGCCTCGGCGGGGTGCTTGTCGAGGGCGGCGTTGAGGTTGTTGGTGTAGGCGGCGTGGTGCTTGCCGTGGTGGATCTGCATGGTGCGCTCGTCGATGTGGGGCTCAAGCGCGTTGTGGGCGTAGGGCAATTCGGGCAGCGTGTAGGCCATGGATCTCTCCTCCTGGTGGGTCAATGCGTCGCCCGGGGGGAGTTCCGGGGCGCTGTTCTGGATCGGGCGGAACCTATCAGATCGTCGGGCGTGGGCGCAACGCCTTCACGTTCAGGGAGGGTGAGATGCGGATCGCCATTTTTATCTTTGACGGCATCACGGCGCTGGACGCCATCGGCCCTTACGAGATCCTGGGGCGTCTTCCTGGCGCGCAGGTGACCTTCTGCGCGCTTGAGGCCGGGGTCTGCCGCACCGACACGGGCGCTCTGGGCCTCGTGGCCGACAAGGGGATCGACGACGTGGAGGCGGCCGATCTGCTCATCATCCCGGGCGGCCCCCGCGCCGGCGGCGTCGCCAGCGATCCCCGGCTCCAGGCCTGGGTGCGCCGGGTCCACGCCACGACGCGCTGGACCTGCTCGGTCTGCACCGGCGCGCTGATCCTGGCCGCCGCCGGCCTGCTCGACGGCCAGCCGGCCACCACGCACTGGTACAGGTTCGACGCGCTGGCCGCCCTGGGCGCGGTGCCCGTCCGCGAGCGCGTCGTCGTTTCGGGCCGGATCATCACCGCCGCGGGCGTCTCGGCGGGCATCGACATGGCCCTGCAGCTGGCCGCCATCCTCGGCGGCGAGGCGCTCGCCCAGGCCCTGCAGCTCTCCATCGAGTACGATCCGGCGCCCCCCTTCGACGCCGGCTCGCCGGACAAGGCCCCGCCTGAGATCCTGGCCTCCGTCAAGGCCTTCTACGCCGAGCGCGACAAGGGCCGATCCTGACCCCGAAGCGGCGAGGGCCTGCCCCTTGTCCGACAAGGCGCCGTCGCGCCAAGGCGTCGGCGCGCTCATCGCCCCTGGATTCGAAGGGGCTCGCGCGGTAGAGTGCGCCAGTCCGAGCGCCGTTCTTGTTGCTCATCTTCTTGTAATGATTGGAGAAACGCCGTGCTGTCCCCCTTGACCCTCGCCCGCTCAGGCCGCGTCCTTCGCAACCGCCTCGTCGTGGCGGCCATGACCAACAAGCAGAGCAACGCCGACGGCACCCTGCACGACGACGAGCTGCGGTGGCTTGCCCGCAGGGCCGAAGGCGGCTTCGGGATCGTGACCACCTGCGCGGCCCATGTCTCGCCCGAGGGCCAGGGCTGGGAGGGCGAGCTTGGCGTCTTCGACGACGCCCACATCCCCGGCCTGCGGCGGCTGGCTGGCGCCATCGAGGGCAGCGGCGCGCTGAGCCTCGTCCAGCTCTTCCACGGCGGCGTGCGCGCGCCGTCGAGCCTGACCGGCCAGCGGCCGTGGAGCGCCAGCAGCTTCTCGCTGCCCGGCGAGGGCTTCGAGGTGCCCCGGGCGGCGAGCGCGGAGGAGATCGAGCGGACGGTGGAGGCCTTCGGCGCCGCCGCGGCCCGCTGCGAGGCGGCCGGTTTTTCGGGGGTCGAGCTGCACGGCGCTCACGGCTACCTGCTGTCCCAGTTCCTCGGGTCCAGATCCAACCAGCGCGACGACGCCTGGGGCGGCCCGTCGATCGAGCGCCGCGCCCGCTTCATCCTGGCGGCCCTCGACGCCGCGCGCGCCCGCACCTCCGAGCGCTTCGTCGTCGGCGTGCGCATCTCCCCCGAGATCGAGGACATCGGCGTCGACCTCGACGAGAGCCTCCAGGTGGCCCGCTGGCTGGTCGAGGGCGGCGCCGACTTCCTGCACGTCTCCCTGTGGGACGCCTGGAAGCCCTCGCGCAAGCGCCCCGACTCCCCGAAGCCGCTGACGACGCTCTTTCGCGAGGCGCTGCCCGAGGGCTTCCCGCTGATGATCGCCGGAGGGATCTGGACCCCGGCGCAGGCCGCCGAGATCATGGCTCAGGGCGCCGACCTCGTCGCCATGGCCCGCGCCGCGATCGGCAACCCCGACTGGCCCCGTCAGGCCGCCGAGCCCGGCTTTGAGCCCGCGCGCCCCCCCTTCTCGCCCGAGCGCCTGCGCCAGAGCGCGCTCTCGGAGGCCTTCGTCGACTATATGCGGCGCTGGCCCGGCTTCGTCACCGACGGCCGCCCTGCGGCTGGTTGACGACCCGCGCGCCGTGCTATCTTCTGCCCCGGACCGCGCCACCCTGGAGGACCACGCGATGGGGATCGAAGACCTGATGATGAAGCTCCTTGGCAAGAAGACGGCCATGGTCACCGCCGAGCAGGCCCTCCCCGGCCGCGCCGCCGCGATGCCCGTGCCCGAATCCCACTTCGTCCTCGGCACCCCGCTCAAGGCCCCCTTCCCCGAGGGCATGGCGCAGGCGATCTTCGGCATGGGCTGCTTCTGGGGCGCCGAGCGCAAGTTCTGGCAGGTCAAGGGGGTCTTCAGCACCGCGGTCGGCTACGCCGCAGGCCACACCCCCAACCCCGATTACAAGGAGGTCTGCTCCGGCCAGACCGGCCACAACGAGGTCGTCCTCGTCGTCTTCGACCCCGCCGCGATCTCCTACGAGGCGCTCCTGGCCCTCTTCTGGGAGAACCACGATCCCACCCAGGGCATGC
>SYOX01000249.1 GCA_005804885.1 Pseudomonadota bacterium | reverse complement strand
GCTCGTCGAGGACCGCGGCGGGGATTTCGTCGAAGACGAATCGCACCTTGGCCGCCGCGGGCGGCTCGTTCGTTGGGCGGTCGCCCGAGTTCACCGCGGTGTGGGAACAGGCGCTCGCGCCCAGCGCGCGAGGCCGAGGGCAGCCCGCGCGCCCCAGGCGAGGGCGGGCCAAACGCCTCCGAGGGCAGCCCGCGCGCCCCAGGTGAGGGCGGGTCAAACCCCTCCGAGGGCAGCCAGCGCCGCGAGCGCCCACGCCGCGAGCCCTCCCAGGCCGGCGAGGCCAGGCGCCCCAGAGAGGGCGCACAGGCCCCAGGCGACCCCCCGGATGACAGGGCCGCGCCCCTCGATCCCGAGGACGAGCGCAGGAGGAGCCGCCGCCGTCGCCCCCGGCCCAAGCCCCAGGACCCCTGAGGCGCGCCCGCAAGTTGGCCTTGGCCCTTCCTCCGGGCGCGGTAATGGGCTAGGCTGTCGCCTCCTTGGACCCGCCCTCCCGGCGCAAGTCCAGCGACGAGAGGGCGGTGAGCGCGATGTGGGACGTCTTCAATACACCCTTCAAGGGCTTCGATCCGGCCGACTTCGAGGCCTACACCGAGGAGAAGTGGTCCAGCCACCTCCACACGAGGGCGCGGATGGGGGTCCGCGACAAGCTCACGGCCATCGGCCGGCTCGTCGCCGATCAGCTCAAGGCCGGGGGCGCCAACCTCTCTCACGAGGCCAACGACCCCCGCCCCAGCGTCTTCAACAACAACTCCGTCGACGCCCAGTGGATCTTCTTCACCCGCACCGACGAGGACAAGAAGAAGCTCGCCGCGATCATCGACCGCGGCCACTCCGTCGCCGACAACATCCACAACGCCGCCCACCACAAGCGCGGCCTCATGCTCGGGGTCAAGGTCCACGCCGGCGGCGTCGACGTCATGCTCGGCCTGCACGCCCACGCCTGGGTGGACGTCCGCAATGGCCTCCAGAAGCTCGACGATCCCTGGGAGCGCGAGCGGCTGTCGGCCCTGCTCAAGGCCCTCGTCGACACGCCCGCAGGGCAGCTCCACCTCGTCGGCCCCTCCGCCGTCGTGCCTGCCCCCGAGGTCGACGCGGCCGCGCTGCGCGGGCAGCTCGGCGCCCTCTCGTCGGGCCAGGGCGAGTGGCTGATCTGGGGCCGCAACTTCCCGGCCGATGATCCCGAGGTCCAGCAGGAGCGCTTCGGCCAGGTCATCGCCGAGACCTTCGTCGCCCTGCTGCCCCTCTACCGCTTCCTGTTGTGGACCTCCGACAACGATCACCTCGCCCTCAAGGCCGAGATCGCCGAGAACAAGGCGCTCTCCAAGCGCGACGGCGTCACCCTGGAGCCCGGCGATCAGGTCTTCATCAACGCGGGCCTCTTCAACGGGCAGACCGGCGTCGTCGAGGACGTCGACAAGAAGGGCATGGTCAAGGTCAGCGTCGGCAAGCTCGTCATCCAGGTCAAGGGCACGACCCTCCGCCGCCTCTGACCTTCCATCGCCATCCGCTTGTTTTCATGGAGGAAGTTGCGCTGAGCCGGCGCGGCGCACCTGGGGTGCTGCGTCGCGCCTGGAGGGCTGATGAGCTTGAGGGACCGACGGGAGTCAGGCCCATCTGCCCTCTAAGGCGTGGCGGCGCCAAAGCCCTGCGGCCAGGCGAAGAGCACGAAGACGTAGGCGGCGTACATGGCCACCAGGAGGCCGCCTTCGGGGCGAGAGAGCTTGTAGCCGGCGCGCATCATCGGGAAGGTCAGCAGAGTGACGGCGATCATGACGGGGTTGTCAAAGGAGATGGCGCGGCTCTCGACGGACATGCCGAAGACCAGGGGGATGGAGCCCATGATGAAGAGGATGTTGAAGATGTTCGAGCCGAAGATGTTGCCGACCGAGATGTCGGACTGCTTGCGATACGCGGCCACGGCGCTGGTGGCCAGCTCAGGCAGCGAGGTGCCGAAGGCGACGATGGTCGTGCCGATGACGAAGTCGGGGACGCCGAAGTGGCGGGCGATGAAGGTGGAGGAGTCGACCAGCAGATGGGCGCCGCCGGCCAGCCCCAGCAGGCCGAAGAAGACCAGCGCGAGGTTGCGGATCATCGCGCGCCGGGACTTGCCGCCCTCCTCAAGCTCGGGGGCGTCGTCGTCCGATTCGACCTCGACGCGCTCGCGGGCGTTGCGGCGCAGGTTCATCGAGGCGCGGATGTTGTAGGCCACGAAGCCGACGATGCCGAGGAAGAGCAGGGCGCCCTCCCAGCGGTCGATGCGGCTGTCGGTCCAGGCCATGAGGACGAAGAGGGCCGAGGAGGCCAGCATGATGGGGTATTCGCGCTTGAGCGCGCTGGCGGAGATGGCCAGGGGCGAGAGCATCGCCGAGACGCCGAGAATGAGGCTCAGGTTGCAGATGTTTGAGCCGATGATGTTACCGACCGAGATGCCCTCTGTGCCCTCGATGGCCGCGAAGAGGGAGACGAGGAACTCGGGCGCGGAGGTGCCGAAGCCCACGACGGTCAGGCCGACGATGAGCGGGCTGATGCCCAGGGCCAGGGCGAGCTGGCTGGCTCCCTTGACCATGGCCTCCGCGCCGAAGTAGAGCACGGCGAGGCCGAGGATGAGCAGTAAGACTTGAAGGAGCATGACTCTGGGTTGGCAGGCTGCCCTCGGTAGGAGGGGCGGGGTCGGTTGGGTGACTTTGAGGGTCGTCTCACGAGACACCCCGCGTCGGTGTTGCGGGGGAGTGGGGCACTTGCTATAACGCGGGCGGTAGAGCGGGGCCCTCACCGTCAGCCTTACACGATGCAGAGAGCCATGACAACACGTTACTCGACAAGCTGGTCTTTGTGTGCGGCCGCCGCGCTGGTGTTGCTGGCGGCGGGCTGCAGCACGCCGAGCGGCCAGGAGCAGGAGGAGGGCGGGCTGGGCTTCGTGCCCAACCTCGAGCGCGCGCGCTTCAAGAACCTCAAGACGAGCGGCCTGGAGGTCTCTCCGCTGGATCTCAACGGGGACGAGAAGCCTGATCAGTGGAAGGTCACGGCGGGGGGCAGGGTCGTGCGCGTGGAGCGCGATCTGAACTTCGACGGGGTCCCCGACGCCTACCTCTACGTCAACGACGCGGACGTGGTGCTCGAAGAGGAGATGGATCTGGACGTCGATGGGATCATCGACGTGGTCAACTACTACAACAGCGGCGTCCTGACCCGAAAGGAGATGTCCGTGGACTTCACGGGCACGATCAGCATCGTCAAGTACTACGACACGAACGGAAAGCTGACCCGGATCGAGCGCGACCTGGACAACAACAGCCGCATCGACACCTGGGAATACTATCAGGACGACGTGAAGATCCGCACGGGGCGGGACATCAGCGGTGACGGGACTCCAGACGTCTTCGAAGAGGCCGAGACCGCAAAATAGATGGCCGCCGCGCTGCGGGGCCTTCGCCGAGGATCCATGCTCGAACTGCAAGAACTCTTCGTTCCCGTCGACTTCTCCCGGTCCAGCCGCGCCAGCGTGCGCGTCGCCAGGGCGCTGGCCGAGCGGGTCGAGGCGCGCCTGGGCTTCGTCCACGCGATGCCCCAGGTCCCTCGCTACGCCGAGCAGACCCTCTTCCCCTTCGCGGCGATGGGCGAGGACCGGATGCAGCTGCTGGCGGAGCTCAAGGACAACGCTTATAAGGCGCTGGCGCGCTACCACGAGCTTGGGGAGCTGGCGTCGGAGGCCGAGCGCAAGGCGGGCGCTTCGAAGGGCAACTGGCTCGACGTCGTCCCGGCCGAGGAGGACGAGGCGGTCGAGCGGACTCTGGCGCGCCGCCTGGGTGAGTCCAACGCGCAGCTCGTCGTCATCGGGGTCAGCGGCGAGGTGATGGCCGGCGCGCTGGGCTCGACGGCGCTGCGGCTGCTGTGCGAGAGCACCCGGCCGGTGCTGGTGGCCCGAGACATCCCCCCCGACCCGATCGACAAGGTCGCCGTGGCGCTGGATCTGTCGCCGCACAGCGCGCGCGTGCTCCAGGAGGCCGTCGAGCTGGCGCTGTTGACCGGCGCGGCGCTGGAGGTCATCGTCGCCATCCCCGAGCCGCTGGCCATCGACGTGCGCGGCATCCTCCAGGGCGTCGTCCGATCCGACGTCAAGGCGCTGGACAAGCACGCCCGGCGCGAGGTCGGCAAGCTCCTGGAGCGCTTCGCCGGTGACCTGAAGATCCCCTTCCCCTTCAAGGAGCGCTTCGACGCTCTGGCGGTCGAGCGCTCGGTGCTGCTGGGCGATCCCGTCGAGCAGATCGTCGGCCGCGCTGCGGAGGGCGGCGCCCAGGTCCTGGTCATTGGCACCCACGGGGAGCGGCGCGCCACCCTCTCGCGGCGCCTGGGCCGGGTGGCCCACGTCGTCGGCGCCAACGCCCCCTGCCACGTCCTCTACGTGCCCTGAGCCGCCGCGCGATCTACCCCAACGCCCCCGGTCGTGTTATCCTGCGTCGGTTGTTGCACCCGGACGGTCCAAGCCATGCGCGCAGACAGCCCCTCGTCCAAGAACTCCCACGCACCCGACGGCGAGGCCAGCGCGCCGGAGGGGTTGGGCCGGCGCACCTTCTTGAAGCTGGCCGCGGCGGCGGGCTCGGCGCTGAGCGTCGGGGCCTTGCTGGGCGAGGGCAGGTCGGAGGCCGGCCACCTCTCCCTCTCGATGGACGCCTGGCGCGCGCGCCCCGGGACCCCATTGCCCATCGTCCTTGAGGACAACACCCCCGGAGGCCCCGTCCTGACCCGGGCTCGACTCGACGTGGTCCTCGTGGAGGTCGACCCTCAGGGGGTCGGCCAGCGGGTGCTGGCCTCGGCGCGCCTCACCTCGCGGCGGCCCGGGCGGTGGGAGGGCAGCGCCGCGGCCCCCGCGCTGACCGGCCCCCGGCGAGAGTCCTATCTGCTGGCCGCCGCCTTCGTGGACGACCACGGCGGGCTGGCGCGCTCGGCGCCCGTCGAGGTTGTCTGTGCGCCGATCCATGCCAGCTTCTGATCGCCTCAAGCGCGCCGCGGCGCTGCTGGCGCTGTGGGCCGGGGTGCTTCTCGGCGCGCAGGCCGCGCAGGCCGGCCCGCGGGACTTCCGCGTCAAGATCGACCGCGTCGACACCTCCGACGCGCCCACCGCGCGCCTCTTCGTCACCTTCCTCGACGACCGCGACATGCCGGTCAACCCCAAGCTCATCGACCTCTTCCAGGTGCGGGTCAACGGCCAGAAGGTCGACGACGGCGACGTCGAGATGGGCATCTGGCGCGACGAGGAGGCCGGGACCGACCTGGTCGTCGTCCTGCCCGCCACCGCCGGCCTGAGCGAGTCGTCCATCGGCGCCATCTCCGAGTCCCTCAAGGTCCTGGAGAAAGCCCTCAAGGAGAAGGACCGCGTCGCCCTGGTCACCTACAGCCGCGCCGTGACCGTCCCCGCCCCCCTGGCCGTCGACAAGACCAAGCCCAAGCAGGAGTTTGACAAGGCCGAGCGCAAGGGCGTCAGGCCCTTCATGTTCAGCGCCCTCGACAAGGCCATCGAGCTCCTCGAGACCTCCCCCGAGGGCCGCAAGCGGGCCATCCTCTACCTCGGCGACGGCACCGACGCCGGCACCACCGGCGTCATCGAGATCAACGCCAAGCTCGAGGAGACCGTCGCCCGCGCGCGCCGCGCCAAGATCCAGATCTGGACCCTGGGCTTTGACCCGGCGGGCATGAGCGAGACCAGCCGCCGCACCCTGAGCCTGATGTCCCGCAAGACCGGCGCGACCTGGCGCGTCGCCAACACCAAGCGCGGCCTCGGAGAGAGCATCGACGCGACCTTCGGCGAGATCGTCGGGCAGCTCGTCATCACCATCGAGTACGACTTCAACGCCTTTGAGACCTACGAGTTTCAGGTCAAGCTCCAGTCCGAGAGCAGCGAGGAGACCGAGTCGCTGCCCTTCAAGGCCCCCGTCGAGAAGGTCCGCTTCGACTGGATCTTCTGGGGGATCGTCTGCGGCCTGTCCTGCATCACCCTGGCCGTCCTGACCCTCGTCACCCTCATCACCACGGTCACCCTGCGGCGGCGGCAGGCCCGCAAGGAGGCCGAAGAGCTGCTCAAGGAGCTGCTTGAGGACAGGCCCCCGACCTGCGAGGTCTGCTCCCGCGCCCAGAAGCCCGAGTGGGAGGCCTGCCCCTTCTGCGCCGAGGGCATGGCCCCGCTGCCCCCCTCGACCAAGGAGCCCCTCTTCGTCTACGACGACGAGGATCGCAAGATCTGTAACAAGTGCGGGCGAGTATGCGCCCCCGAGTGGACCGCTTGCGCCTTCGACGCCCAGGGTATGGAGCCCCTCGATGAGTGGGTCAAGCTCAAGCGGGAGGAGGCCATGCTGACGGGCAACATCGACCCGGAGAAGATGGCCGAGGAGGCCCGGCAGGCCGCCGAGGCCCAGGCCGGCGCCCAGCAGGCCGCCGCCGCGGCCGCGGCCGCCTCCGTCGCCGAGCGCCAGGCCCAGCTGGCCTCCGGCGGCCGGGAGTGCCCCAAGTGTCGCCGCATCATGGACGCCAAGTGGCCCGAGTGCCTCTTCTGCGCCAGCGGCCTCCCCCCCTTGAAGTGACGCCCCGAGGCGGCAAGGAGCGCGCTTGAAGGTCATCTTCCTCGGCAATGGCTTCGAATACTCCCTCCACTTCATGGCCGCCCTGGCCGGCATGAAGGGCGTCGAGCTGGTCGCCATCGTCTCGCCCGTGAGCGGCGAGCGCCGCAGCGAGTGGCGCCGCATCGCCTCCTCCCTGGCCGCCCGCCTCCCCTCCGTCGTCCGCAGGAAGCTGCCCGGCGGCGATGAGGCCCTCTTCCCCTCGCGCGCCGTCCAGATCGCCCACCGCGCCGGCGCCCGGCTGATGTGGCCCGACACCATCAACGACGGCGCCCTCGTCGACGAGCTCTTCAACCTGGAGGCCGACGTCGTCGTCATGGCCGGCTTCAACGAGATCCTCAAGCCCGAGATCATCAACGGCCTGCCCCCCGTGATCAACATCCACCCCTCGCTCCTGCCCCAGTTCCGCGGCCCACACCCCGAGTTCTGGATCATCGCCGAGGGCGCCCAGGAGTCCGGCGTCACCCTCCACCTCGTCGACAAGGGCATCGACACAGGCCCGATCCTGGCCCAGCGCCGCTTCGCCGTCGAACCCTGGCTCACCGGCGGAGCCCTCCAGCAGCGCGCCATGACCATCGGCGCCGACCTCCTGGCCGCCACCCTCGACGACCTCGACCTCGCCCGAGCCCCCCGCTGGCCCCAGCAAGGCCCCAGCTCCTACTTCCCGAAGGTCGACCTGGCCGACATCATGGTCCCCTTCAACCTCCCCGCCTCGCTCGCCTACGCCCGCGCTCGCGCCGCCTCGCCCTGGATTCCTCTTAATCTCTATGTGCCCACCGACTGGTGGATCCGCCCCGCAGGCGCCTCCTCGGCCGCCAGCCAGAGCGCCGCGCACGGCCTCTGCCGCCTCAACCTCGCCCGCGCCACCCCCTTCCCCGACCACCACCTCGGTCCCCCCGGCACCGTCGTCCGCTCCGAGGACGGCGGCATGGCCGTCGCCTGCAACCCCGGCGCCCTCCACTTCGCAGAGGCCACCTCCGCCTCCCCCTGATCCCCGGGCATGGAGGACCCCGCCCCGGCTGTTGATCCCCTCGGCGAGCCGCGATCCCGCCTCGATCCCTGACCCGGAGCCGCGCCTTGACCCTCCACCGGCGCCACACCCCCCTGACCCTGCTGGCCTGCCTGACCCTGCTCGCGGCGCCCTCCGGCTGCGTCAGCCTGCGCGAGCGCCTCGCCCGCGACATGGTCGTCGCCGACGGCGAAGCCACCGGCGGCCTGGGCGCCGAACCCTCCTTGGAGGGCCCCGAGCTGTGGCTCGGCTACGGCGCCGGGCCGCCGAGGCTCCTGGCCACCGACCCCACCGGCACCCGCGTCGCCCTCTCCGACGGCCGCCGCGCCCTCATCTGGGACGCCCTCGGCCGCCGCGTCGAGCGACCCCTGCCCGGCGACGGCCTCCCCATCCAGAGCGCCGCCTTCTCCCCCCAGGGCGACCTCCTCGTCGTCGAGGAGGTCGAGAGCCGCATCGACCCCGGCCTCGACCGCCTGCGCGTCATCGACCTGACCCGAGGCCGGACCACCGCGCGCCTTCGCCTGCCCTGCGGCTGCCTCGTCGACTACGCCATCGACGCCGACGGGCTGCGCCTGCGCGTCCTCTTGAGCGCCGAAGAGCTCGGCGGCGCCTGGGTGATGTCCTGGGCCACCGACGGCCGCTTCGAAGCCGCCCTCAAGGTCTCCGACGCCCCGCTTCGCCCCGGCCGCGAGGCCCGCTTCTTCGACCAGGGCGCCCAGCTCCTGCTCACCACCATGAACCCCCACCGGGAGGTCGCCCGCGTCTTTGACCTGCGCAGCGGCGTCCAGACCCACGCGTGGTCGCTCTCCACCGCCGCCTCACGCCTGGACTGCGATGAGGCCATGATCCAGTGCGCCCGCGCCCTCCACCTCGACCCCGACCGCCAGCGCCTCTTCGTCGCCACCGGCCGCCACGACGGCGACGCCCTCGTCGAGATCTTCCGCGTCGGCGAGCCCGAGCCGCTGGCCTCCAGCCCCCTCGGCGAGGTCATCCCCTTGAGCTGGCTGCCGACGGGCGGCGGCGACCCTGCGCTGCTCGTCCAGGACGCCGAGGAGGCCGCCTGGGGCTTCTTCACCATCGACCCCGACACCGCCGCGCCCGGCCAGCGCGCCGCGCCCCTGAGCCTGCCCGCCCCCGCCCTGATGCGCTTCCCCTCGGGCTGGTTCGCCAACAAGGCCGCCGCCCCCTTCTTGACCCTCTTCGGCTTCAACGAGGGCCTGGAGGCCCTGCCCGTCTGGAAGGGCGGCCGCTCCAGGATCGACGTCGATCCCCGCTCCGGCACCCTCGCGCTCGTCTCCGCGAGCGGCGAGTGGCTCTGGCGACGCGGCGGCGATCCGCGGCCGCTGCCGCCGCTCAACCTCAAGCGCGCCCGGGCGACCTTCGACGGCCTGCCTCGCTCGCTCTCCGGCCGCCCGTCCATCGTCTCGGTCACCAGCGGCCGCGTCGCCCTGCTGGCCGTCGAGGAGCCCGACAGCCCCGAGGGCCAGGCCACCTTCGCGGGCCAGGAGCTGGGCCGCTGGGAGCCCGAGGAGGGCGCGATCATGGCCGCCGAGCCCCTCGACGGCGGCGCCATCGTCGCCCTGACGCGCCCTGGCGCCGCGCGAGCGCGCCTCCACCGCCTCGACGGCGCGGGCCGGGGGGCCGCCTTCGCCCCCGCGCGGGGTTCAGGCGGCCCTGCCCCGCGCGAGCTGCCCATGCCCGCCGACGGCGCCATGTGGCGCCTGATGATCGGCCCCGAGCCCTCGTCGGCCGCCGTCGCCGCCGTCCGCGTCGCCGGGGAGGGCGCCGCCCTGACCGTCCACCGCGTCGACCTGGACACCCTGGGCCTCACCGCGACCGAGCGCCTGAGCCTGCCGGCCCCCCCCGCGGGGATCGTCCACGCCTCGGGCGCCGAGGCGCTGGCGACCTTCACCCGACACAGCGTCACGGCGATCCCGCTGTGGGGGGAGGGGCGCGCCCTGGTCGACTGGCAGGCGCCGAGCTGGGCCTGGATTCGGGGCGTCGAGCCGCTGGGGAGGCGCAGCTTCGCCGTCCGCCTGATCCGGCGCGATCTGGCCTCGGCGGAGTGGTGGGTGGCGGTCGATTTTTCGTCGCAAGATCCCGTCGTTATTGGACATTGGCGCTTTGAGGGGGTGGTCGCGGCGGGGGCCTGGATCGCGGGCGGGGCGATGTGGATCATGGAGGAGCGCGGGGTGCTGACGACGCTGGAGGTGATCGGCGGCGCGGGGCGGCCGGCCTCGGCGCGCGTGGCCCGGCGCACCTACCTGGAGCCCTCCGGGGGGGGCTTCGTCGATCTGGATCGGGAGGGCCGGCTGAGGCTGCCGGCCGAGGCGCGGGCGAGGGCGGCGGCGCTGGGCTGGCTGTCAAGGCGTCGGATCTCGCCCTTCATGGTGGGCCAGGGTCTTGATCGTGGAGGGGGGGCTATTTTTTTGGAATGAAAGGCCCGAGAGGGGGCCTTGTCTGACAGTGGTTCAGCGGATCACCACCAGAGCGGCGCATGTCTGTCATCTCCTGCTACAACGTTTCGAAGGCCTACGGCGACCACTGGGCGGTGCGCAACCTGGACTTCCACGTCCCGGAGGGGTCCATCTTCGCGCTGGTCGGCCCCAACGGCGCCGGCACGAGCTCGACGATCAAGATGCTGGCGACGCTGATCGAGCCCACGGCGGGCCGCATCCTGATCGACGGCTTCGACGCGCAGCTCGAACCCCACGCCGTGCGCCAGCGCATGGGCTACCTGCCCGATCACTTCAACCTCTATGAAGACATGACCGTCGAGCGCTGCCTGGACTTCTACGGCTCGGCCTTCGACATGAGGCGCAATGATCGCCAGCGCCGGATCGGGGAGCTGCTCGACGTGCTGGACCTGGGGGTCAAGCGCAAGGCCCAGATCAAGGACCTGTCCAGGGGGATGAAGCAGCGCGTCGGGATCGCGCGGGCCTTGATGCACTCGCCGCCCGTGCTCCTGCTCGACGAGCCGTCCAGCGGCCTCGACCCGGCCGCGCGGGTGCGGCTGCGCAAGGTCCTGATCCGGCTCAAGGAGCAGGGCATGACGATCCTCGTCTCGTCCCACATCCTGTCCGAGCTCAACACCTTCTGCGACTCGATGGCGATCATGCAGCGCGGCCGGATGCTGGAGATGGGGCCCATCGACGAGCTCCAGGCGAAGCTCGGCGGCGGCGAGATCCCGATGACGCTCAAGATCCACGCCGGCGTGGCGATCGCCCTTGAGCGCCTGGAGGTCGTGCATCAGGTCAAGGACATCGAGCGCAACGGCGACACGCTGCGCTTTCGGTTCAGCGCCCGCCCCGAGGACGCCGCCGCGCTGCTGGAGGATCTGATCCGGGCCGGCGTGGCCGTCATCGGCGTGGATCGGGGTGAGGGGGACATGGAGTGGGTCTACGCGTCGGTGTCCACCGACGAGGTCAATTGAGCGACAACGGCGACGCAGGTGAGCCGAGGGGCGCTGAGCCAGGGAGTACAAGAATGAGCACGAGCGCGGCGGGCAGGATGGGGCAGTGGCGGAGGCACCTCGGCAGGCCCTTCGTCGAGCGAGAGCTGGGGGAGCACCCCCAGCGCTGGCTGGGGATCTCTGCGGGGCTGACCGCGGCGCTGGCCGCGCTCAACGCCGCCTATTACTTCTGGCTTGAGGGCCGGATGGACTCGCCCTGGGGCTACCTCACCTACGAGGAGACGCGCTACCTGGAGGGGGGCTACGAGTCCCTCATCGGCGGCCTCGATCTCCAGCTCGTCGGGCTGCTCGGCGTGGCCCTCTTCCTCGTCGCCCCGACGCTGGCCTCGATGACCGTCGCCCGCGAAGCCCAGGCCCGCACCCTCGACATGCTGCTGACCTCGCCGATGAGCGCCCTGGGCCTGCACAACGGCGTCACACTCGGCGCGCTGGCCCGCCTGGCCCCCTGGCTGGCCCCCGTCCTCGGCCTCCACGTCCTGATCGGGGTCACCGGCGGGATCGAGGCCACCACGCTGCTGTCGACCACGACCCTGCTGCTCGTCGGCGGCTGGGCGCTGACCAGCCTCGGGACCATGTTCGGCGTCCTGCTGCGCCAATGGGCCAACGGCCCCCTGGCCGGCCTGATGATCTTCTGCCTCTTCGGCCTCGCCTTCGGCCTGCCGATCGCCGCCCTCGACGAGGGCGGCGCCGAGCACATCGCGCTGATCAGCCCCGCCAGCGCCCTGGCCCACAGCCTCGCGACCGACGCCAACTTCCTGCTCTCGCGCATCGAACACGGCCCCGAGCTCTTCTACGACGGCCGCCTCCTGGGCCTGCCCATCCAGACCACCCTCTTCTGCCTGCCCATCCTGCTCTTCTTCGGCCTGATCTCCACCCACGTCAGCGCCCGCAAGCTCTCCGACGCCCTGGCCCCCCCCCTGGACGCCCGCGTCTCGGTCGGCGCCATGGCCTTCGTCGTCCTCACCCTGGCCATGCTCGTCTCCCAGGAGCTGCCCGCGTCGGACTGGTGGGGCCTGGACGACTCCGAGGACTCCACCGGGATGTTCGGCCGCCAGCTCCTCATCGCCGGCTTCGTCCTCAACGTCCTGGCCTTCCCCTGGCTGCTGACGCTGTGCCTCGGCGCCGTGCCCTCGGCCGCCTTCCTGGAGCGCGCGCGCCTGTGGTCCGCCACTCGCCCCGCCGACCTGGGCCTGCGCGGCCGAGGCGTGTCGGTCGTCAAGCTCTTCGTCGCGCTGGCCGCGCTGCCCTTCATCGGCGCCGCCCTGATGCCCCTGGTCACCACCGACCTGCCGATGTCGCCCATGACCGCCAACTTCAGCAACCGCCTCGCGATCCTGATCCCCATGCTCCTGGCCCTGGGCGCCGTCCTTGAGATCATCCGGATCTGGCGCCTGACCGGCCAGCGCCACTGGCAGACCGGCCTGGCCATCGCCGCCATCGCCGCCGCCGCCATCGCCGGCTCCGTCTACAGCGTGATCATCATCGACGAGGACGCCCTGAGCCTGCGCGACTTCGCCTTCGGCCGCGACCTCCTCTCGCTGGTGCTCAGCATGACCCTGATGGTCGCCTGCGTGCTGGCCCCCTTCGTCCTGGCGCTGTGGCGCACCAACATGACCCACGAGTTCGATCGCTACCTTGAGGCCAGGATCCAGAAGTGCGAGCGGGCCGATGAGGCCCCCACTGCCTCCTTCCAGTGGCCCCGACCGCGCATCGCCGAGGGCGAGCGCCAGTGCCAGCTCCGACCCTCGCTGCTGGCCCCCTCCGAGGGCCTGGACGGGTGGCTGCTCGGCGCCCGCGCGAGCCGCAAGGCCAGCCTCGAGTCCTGGCTGATGCTGCGCGAGGCCGAGCTGCTGGCCTGGACCGGCTCCGCCGACGGCCACGACGCCCCCCGAACCCTGATCGACATGACGCGGCCCTTCACCGTCGCCGCCGCCCTCCAGCCCCTCGGCGACAACGCCAGCGTCGTCAATCCAAGCCGACGGCGTCTCGACGTTGATCGTGCCGACGCCGTCGGAGACGGCGTCGATCGTGCCGACGGCGTCACTCTCAACATCACCCTCACCCAGCGGCGCGGCGACGGCCCCGACGACATCGCCCGGATCGCCTTCGCCGTCCCCGTGCGCTACAGCGCCGCCCTGGAGCGCCTCCCCATCCAGGATCAGCGCCTCGATCGCCTCGGCCCCCGCGACGCCCAGCCCTTGCTGGCCGCGCTGCGCTACTACGCCGACGCCGCCGGCATCCCCCTGCCCGCCTGACCCGCACACTCCACCCCCTGTCCCCCTCCTCCCTCCGGAAGGCTGTCTCTTAGTCACATCTCATCGGAGCCCGTCGTGGCGGGGGTCGATGGGAGACTCAGTTGATGGGTCTGGGGTCAGTGCATTGGCCTTGCTCAAAAACTCGATCCCGTGTTGGCCGCCATCCTTCATCGACCCGTGGGCCTGTCAAAAGGGCTCAG
>SYOX01000248.1 GCA_005804885.1 Pseudomonadota bacterium | reverse complement strand
TGAAAGATCATCGCGATGCGGTTGCCCCGCACCTTGCGCATCTCGCTGGCCGACTTCTTGAGCAGATCCTCGCCCTCGAACATCACCCGGCCGCCCTCGATCGCCCCATTGCCCTTGGGCAGCAGCTGCATGATCGACAGCGCCGTGACCGACTTGCCGCTTCCCGACTCCCCCACGATCGCCAGCGTCTTGCCCGGCGCCACCGAGAAGTTGACCTTGTCCACCGGGCAGATCTTTCCCCGCTCGGTCTTGAAGGTTGTTACCAGGTTCTCTACGCTCAGAAGCGGCTCTACCGCCATCCTTTTGCTCCTTCCGGGCTTGCACTTGCGGCACTGTTGTACCCTCGACACACACACTCCACAAGAGCGCAAACGCCCTGCGGCGCCTGACTCGTCGTTCATCGCGATCTTCGCACCCCGGAAGCGACCTTCGCGGCCACCCCCCCCTCCGGTCAGCCCCTGGCCGCCTCGTTCACCCTGGACGATCCCGTCACCGACGACGCTCATGGCTAATTGTGTCAGTCAGTGACACCTGGCTCCGGGCTTGCTAGAACGCTGATTGGTTTGAGGGACCGAGGCCGGCGAGGCCGACAGCGTCGAGGCCAAGGAGGAGAGCACAGGCGGGCCCTTTGGCCCGCCGAGCATCGACGACGCCGGCATCGGCTCTGTCGGCCCGTTGGCCGACGGGAGTCAAACCGGTCAGCGTTCTAGGTTCCTCCGGCAGCCCCACAAGGGGCCGTCGATAATTTTCGGAGGCGATCGCCCATGCACCCAAGAAAGAAGCTCGACATCTCCTGGGCCGACCTCGCGGCCGCTGCCCTTTCCACCGCCCGGCCCCCCTCGCGCCAGGCCTCCCTCGACAGGCTCGCCGCCCTGTGGGCCGGCCCCGATCACACCTTCGCCTGCCTCTCCGTCCGCACCGGCTTCGACCTGCTCCTGACCGCCCTGGCCCTGCCCGCCGGCGCCGAGGTCCTCGTCTCGGCCATCACCATCCCCCACATGATCCAGCTCCTCGAACACCACGGCCTCGTCCCCGTCCCCGTCGACCTCGACCTCCAACACCTCGAGCTGCGCCGCGACCGCCTCCAGGCCGCCCTCACCGACCGCACCCGCGCCATCCTCGTCGCCCACATCTTCGGCACAAGGATGACTCTGGACCCCGCCGCAGACCTCGCCCGCGAGCACGGCCTCATCCTGATCGAGGACTGCGCCCAGGCCTGGGTCGGCGGCGACTTCCGCGGCTCCCCCCAGGCCGACGTCAGCATGTTCAGCTTCGGCACCATCAAGACCGCCACCGCCCTCGGCGGCGCCCTCTTCACCGTCCGCGACCCCGACCTCTGCCGACACCTGCGCGCCCTGGACGCCCTGGCCCCCCCCCGCCCCGAGCGCGCCTTCGCACGCCGCCTGCTCAAGAACGCCGCCCTCAAGGCGCTCTCCGACTCCCCCACCCTCTACGGCGCCTTCATGGCCGCGATCCGCGCCGCCGGCAAGGACCCCGATCAGGTCATCATGAACGCCAGCCGCGGCTTCTCCGGCCCCGACCTCCTCGCCCTGATCCGCCTGCGCCCCGAGCGATCCCTGCTCGCCCTCCTGATCCGACGCCTCGAAGCCGGCGCCGCCCACAGCGTCCCCCGCCGCGCCGATCGCGGCGAGCGCCTGCTGGCCATGCTCCCCCCCGGGCTCGATGTCCCAGGCCGCGCCGCCGCCCTGCGCACCTGGTGGCTCTTCCCCCTCATCGTCCCCGACGGCGACCGCCTGCGCCGCGAGCTGGCCGACGCCGGCTTCGACGCCACCCTCGCCAGCACCTCGCTGACCTGGGTGGCCCCCCCCGATCACATGCCCTGGACCGCGCCGACCGCCGCCCGCGCCGCCATGGAGCGCATCCTCTACCTCCCCCTTTCACCCGACATGCCCGACGACGCCCTCAAGACCATGGCCGCCCTCATCAACCGCGCCGCCGCCGCGCCCCACGCCCCTCTGGAGGCACACCGCGATGTTGACGCTCGACCTGACCCGCGACCACGATCCCAGCGCGCGCCCTCTGCCGCGTAGGCTCACCAGCCGCGCCTGGCCCCTGATCCTCAAGCTCGCCGGCGCCCGCGTCGTCGTCGAGGGCGCGCCGCCCGCGACGCCCGCCCTGCTGGCCTGCAACGCCAGCCACAAGTACGATCCGATGCCCGTGCGCTTCGCCCTCGACGACCTCGGCCACACCGCCACCACCGTCAGCAAGGGCAAGAACTGGCACAACCCCGCCTTCGCCCTGGCCTGCGACTGGCTCGGCTCCCTGCCCATCGCCTCGCGCGGCTACATCCTGACCATGGACTTCATCGCCCTTCACCGCCGCAGACCCTCCGAGGCCCAGTACCGCGCCCTGCGCGAGCACCTCGACCGCGGCGCGCCGCTCCCCGATGACCCCGACCTGCGCCAGCTGACGACCGCGCCGCGCGCCATCCTCGGCCGCCCCTTCGACCCCGCCGCTGACCTCTACCGGGACGCCGCCCTGGACACCTACGCCGAGCTCCAGCGCGCCCTCGTCCGCCACGCCCGGGTCGCCATCCTCAGAGGCCACCACGTCCACATGTACCCTCAGGGCAGCGTCTCGACTCGCCTCTCCCGCGGGCGCGCAGGCGCCGTCCAGCTCGCCCTGGCCCTCGACATCCCCATCGTCCCCGTCGGGATCAACGGCGCCGACGCCTTCTTCCGCTCCCCCGCCAGCCCGCTGCCCCGCGCCGCCACCCTGACCCTCCGCTTCGGCCAGCCCTTCAAGCCCGATCTTTCCGCCCTCCCCGACGACTTCACCCCCTTTGATCCCGAGGCCGAGATCCGCTGCGCCGCCCCCCTCCAGAGCGCCACCGACGACCTCATGGAGCGCATCAACGCTCTGCTTGACCCTCCCCACCGATGGGATCCCGACCGGCGGAGCGACGGCGCTCAAGGAACCCGCCGCTTTGTGTGATGTCCACCAGCGCCGTGGCCGCCAGCAAGCCCGTCACCAGACACACCGCCACCATCCCCATGCTGAAGGCCGACTCGATCCCCCGCGTCGGATCACCCTCCAGGAAGGCCGTCACGCTCCGAAAGCCCACGCTCCCCGGCACCAGCAACATGATCCCCGGCACCTGCGGGATCGCCGCCGGACGACCCGACACCCGCGCGTAGAACTCACCCGCCATCCCCACCGCGAAGGCCCCCAGGAAGGTCCCCAGCTGCGGCCCCAGCAAGGCCGTCCCCGCGCTCGCTCCCCAGAAGGCCACCGCGCCCGCCGCCACGATCACAGGCGCGTCCTTCAGCCGCGCCTGGAAGATCGCCACGGAGGCCATCGTCGCCACCACCAGCGCCAACACCTCCGTCCACCACGGCAAGGGCTGCGGCGCCCCCAGCGACGGCGCGCCCAGCGCCCACGCCAGCTGCCCCCCCAAGGCCGTCCCCACCCCCAGCGCCAGCAAGCTCGACAAGCCCTTGAGCAACCTCGACGCCCCAGAGAGCAAGTGCCCCGCGCTCAACTCGCTGACCGCCACCGTCAACGTAAACCCAGGCAACAACACCACTATCCCTGACATCAACACGATCTGGGGCGACATCGGCCCCATCACCCCGCCCAGCCAGAGCGCCAGCGCCGTCGCCGCACCCGCCCCCACCAGTTCGAAGAGCGGCGCCGTGCTCTGCCTCCTCGACAGCGCCAACCCCAGCAAGCCCACGCACAGACCCACCACCAGGGCCGCCGCCGACTCCCGCCAACCCCCCCCGAAGAACCTCGCCGACGCCGCCGACGCCAGCCCGAAGCTCCCCGTCGTCATCCACGCCCCGTACCTGTCCGGCGCCCCGACGATCGCCGACACCACCGCGCGACCCGCCCGCGTCGACATCCGACCCTCTCCCACCAGCCCCGCCACCGCCTCCAGCGACGCCAGCCTGTCCAGATCCACCCCCCCGGCCCTCACCCGCACCAGCGCCGTGTGACCCCGCGACGCCTGCCCCCACGTCGCCATCAAGGCCGTCGGCGTCATGAACACCTGCGTGTCCACCCCCAGCTTGAGCGACACGCCGTCGATCAACGCCTCGATCTTCGGCGCCGACGCCCCGTGACCCTGCAAGGCCGCCGCAAGCTCCAGCGCGAAGCCGCGCGCCTCAGACCTCTTGTCCCGCTCCAGATGCCGCTCTTCCATGTCGCGCCTTCCCTTCACCGGATGAATTTTTGTCCGCCCCGGCGGAACCTGATAAATATTGTTCAGGTCGCGCCGAAATCCATCGAATTGAATTTGGAAGTGAGCCATGGAAACAACCTTCGACCGAATCGACGCCGGCATCCTGACCGCCTTGCAGAATGAAGGGCGCCTGTCCAACAAAGAGCTGGCCGCCAAGGTCGGCCTCGCGCCCTCAAGCTGCCTTGAGCGAGTCCGCAGGCTGCGCGAAACCGGGGTCCTCAAGGGCTTCCGCGCCGAGGTCTCCCACGACGCCTTCGGCATCGGCCTGCAAGCCATGGTCGCCGTGCGGATGTCCCGCCACACCGTCGAGCTGGTCCTGGGCTTCCAGCAGGAGATGCTCAAGAAGCCCGAGGTCGTCGGCATCTACTACATGGCCGGCGCCGACGACTTCCTCGTCCACGTCGCCGTCCGCGACGCCAACCACCTGCGCGAGTTCATCCTGAGCGACTTCACCAGCCGGCACGAGGTCTCCCACGTCCAGACCAACCTCATCTACGAACACCGCCAGGCCCGCGAGGTCCCCAACTACCGCGTCCAACCCTGACCACCTCGCCTTCGCCCTTCGCCCAGGACCGGCGCCCTCCAGGACGAGGCCCTCTGCGGCGTCCAACCCTGAGCACCTCGCCTTCGCCCTGAGCCCGCCGCCTCCTTGCCCGACATCGAGCGCTGTCTGTTGCGCCAGAAATGGCGCAATGGTGTTGACGGCGGGACCGTGAACCCCTACCTTGACCCGGCAGCGAGGACGATTGCGCCATTTCTGGCGCAACGGTCCTGTGAGGGGTGGAGATGAGGCCACTTGAGAAGGGGTCGGCGCAGGGGATTCAGCCGGGGGAGCTGGCCAGGCGCGTGATCTACGCGCTGGTCAGGCCGACGGTGCGCATCGCGGCGGTGTTCGACATGCCGCTCAAGGAGCTGGCGGCGCTGGTCGAGATGGCCTACTTCCACGAGCTGCGCGCGCGGGGTTTGACGCTCAAGGAGACGGGGGAGGCGCTGTCGGTCAGCCAGCGCAAGGCGGTCAGGCTGGCGACGCAGCTTCGGGAGAACTTCCTCCAGCCGGAGCTGGAGCACAACCTGCCCCGTCGGATCGAGTTCATGCTCTGGTCCCAGCCCATGAGCGAGGCCCAGCTGCGGCGGGTGTTGCGGGGCGTGGACGGGGAGAGCGTGCGAAAGGCGCTCGATGAGCTGCTGGCGGGCGGCCGGATCGAGCCGCGCGCGGGGTCGCGGGTGGTGTCCTTCGAGCCGGTCAGCGCGCTTCGAAAGCTGCCGCGGGACACGTGGATGCAGCGCGTGGGCGGGTTGACGAGCTTCGCGGAGAACCTGGCGGACGCCGCCTTCGGGCGCTTCTTCAAGGAGGAGCCCCGGACCTTCGCGCGGACCCTGACCTTCGAGGTGCCCCAGGGCGCAGCCGAGGCGCTCCAGGCGTGGTATGAGGATGAGGTGTTGACGAAGATCATCGCGCTGAACAAGAGCGCGGAGCAGGTTGAAGAGCGGGAGAGCATCCAGCTGTCGCTGTGCTGGGCGCCTTACGAATACATCCGGTCAGAAGGAGAGGGGTCATGAGGACAAGGGCATGGGGCGCTATCGCGGCGCTGTCGCTGCTCGGGGCGTTGGCGGGCTGCGACGACGATCAACCGGAGGGGGGCGCCGTCGATCCCTGCGAGGTGGGCGAGGTCATCGAGTTCGAGGGGCAGAGCTTCTGCATCGTGATCGAGGAGGGCTTTCTGGAGGAGGACTGCCCGGAGGACTTCCCCGAGGGCCGGCGCTTCGCCGAGGAGGTCGTCGTCTGCGGCGAGGGTGAGGTGCCCGACGCGATGAAGGGGGAGCTGGAGCGGCGCGGGATCATCGAGAAGACCGACGAGCCCGACCCGTGCCCTGACCCTGACGACCCCGAGGTGCGCTATGTCAGCGAAGATCCGGACGATTGCGCGCGGATCCGCTTTGTCTGCGCCGAGGGCGGCGAGGCCTTCACGGGCGAGTGCGGCTGCGGGTGCATCGGGGAGGAGGATGAGCCTGAGTTGATCTGCCCCGATCCGGAGGATCCGGAGGTGCATTACGTTGGTGAGGGTCCGCAGGACTGCGTGGACATCCTGTTCATGTGCGAGGACGGGCAGGAGCTCTTCTCGAACGAGTGCGGCTGCGGGTGCATCGGGGAGGAGGGCTCAACGTGTCCGGATCCTGATGATCCGCAGGTGCGCTACATCAGCCAGGATATCAATGATTGCGCGCGGATCCGCTTTGTCTGCGCCGAGGGCGGCGAGGCCTTCACGAACGAGTGCGGCTGCGGGTGCATCGGGGAGGAGCCGGAGCTGATCTGCCCCGATCCGGAGGATCCGGAGGTGCGCTACATCAGCCAGGATCCGGACGATTGCGCGCGGATCCGCTTTGTGTGCGGCGAGGGCGGCGAGGCCTTCACGGGCGAGTGTGGGTGTGGGTGCATCGGGGAGGAGGGCTCGACGTGTCCTGATCCTGAGGATCCGCAGGTGCGCTACATCAGCCAGGACGTCGAGGAGTGCGCCCGGGTGCGCTTCGTGTGCGAGGGGGAGGGCGTGCCCTTCTCCGATGAGTGCGGGTGCGGGTGCATCGGCGAGGGCGGCGTCTGCCCGGATCCGGAGGATCCCCGCGTCGAGTACGTGTCCCGGTCGGCGGAGGACTGCGCATTGATCGACTTCCAGTGCGGGGAGGATCAGCGGCTCTTCTCGGACGAGTGCGGGTGCGGGTGCGTGGCGATCTGCCCTGACGCCGAGGCGCCCGAGGTGCGCTACGTCAGCGAGGATCCCGAGGTGTGCATGAGAGTTCGCTTTGCGTGTGAGGGCGGAGGGCGGCTCTTCACCGGCGTGTGCGGGTGTGGGTGCATCGGCGAGAACGGATCGTGCCCGGACCCTGAGGATCCCAGGGTGAGCTACGTGTCTCAGGATCCTCGCGAGTGCGCCGTGATCCTCTTCACCTGCGAGGAGGGCTCCGAGGGCTTCTCGAACGAGTGCGGCTGCGGGTGCGTTGCCCCCTGAGCCAGGGTCGGGGCTGGTCGCGCGGGGTCGTGTTGGGGGCGTCGGCGCTTCTTGGGTGCGGTCGGTGGCGATTCGGCGTACTCTGGGTGTCCGAGCGCGACTTCACCCGACCTTGGAGGCCCTGTTCATGAAATCCATAATCTTCCTGCCGCTTTGTGTGATCGCGCTGGCGCTGTCGGCTTGCAGCAAGCCGCCGTCGTCGATCAAGGACGGCGCCTATCAGGCGACGGAGATCAACGGCGTGGACGAAAAGATGACGGCGGTCGTCAAGAATGTCCCGATGATCTTCGAGCGAGGCAACCTGCGGGTCAGCTTCGAGGTGCCCGGCGGCAAGGTGCCGATCTCGATGAGCCAGCGCAAGGAGGACACCTGGCCTGAGGGCTGCGGCCATGCGTTGGAGATCATGGGCTTCGGGACGTCCTTGCAGCTGGATACGCTCTCGATCCAGACCCCCATCCTGGTCAAGGCCTGCCCCGTGGAGAGCGACGTGATCGTCCTGCGCGAGGATGGCGACATCTCCAACGTCCTGAACCCCTGCGAGGGGGCGACCGGCGTGTGCATCAAGTGGGACCTGAAGTAGGGTTTTGGGGCGCTGCGACGGGATCGCTCGGCGTCCAGGGGCGGGCGCCGCGCGGATCTTGAGGGAGGGCGTGTCCGGGGGGGGGCGCTGTCGGCGGTGGGCTGGAAGGGGCCTCGCGGGGGGGCCTGGGTCAGCCCTCGGGGGGCGTGTAGCCGAAGCAGCGGTCGAGGGCAAAGACCTTGCGGCTGACGGGCTTGTAGTGGTGTCCGATGTCGATCTGGTCGCCTTCGAAGACGCGCTGGCCGTCTTTGTCGAGGCGGGCGTTCATGGTGGCCTTCTTGCCGGTCTCGCAGACGGTCTTGATCTCGATGAGCTCCTCGGCCCAGGCCAGCAGGTACTTGCTGCCCTCGAAGGGCTCGCCGCGGAAGTCGGTCCTGAGCCCGTAGCAGAGGACGGGGATCCCGATCCGGTCGCAGACGAGGGTCAGCTGGATGACCTGATCGCGGGTCAGGAACTGGGCCTCGTCGACGAGGACGCAGTGGACCTGCTGGTCCTGGTGTGCGCGGCCGACCTGGACGAAGAGGTCGTCGTGCTTCTTGAAGGCGATGGCGGCGGACTTCAGGCCGATGCGTGAGGTGATCTGCCCCGAGCCGTAGCGGTCGTCGATGAGGGGGGCGAAGAGCAAGACCCGCATGCCCTGCTCGCGGTAGTTGTGGGCCGATTGAAGCAGGGTCGTGCTCTTGCCCGCGTTCATCGCAGAATAGTAGAAGTAGAGCTTGGCCATGAGGGTCGTCGCCGGGTTGAGGGGGTCTCAAGGTGCACGTCGAGCCCTGGTGGGGCCCGTCGCGACATGACACTTCCTTTCGTTGGGGGGGCATAACACGCTCGCCGTGCGCCGACAAGGGCGAGCGGGCGTTGTTGGAGCATCAGGGTTTGGGGCTCGTCGAGCTGATCAGGCAGGGCAGGGCGCAGGAGGCGCAGGCGGCGGTGGAGGCGGGGGCGCGGGTCGAGGAGACCAACCCGGGTCACTTCACGCCCTTGCTGGTGGCCTCGCAGCGCGGGATGGCGGGGCTGGTGCGCGCCTTGATCGCGCGCGGCGCGGATCTGGACGCCCAGGATCTGGAGATCGGTCGGTGGCCGCTGCTGTGCGCCGCGCTGGGCGCGCACCTGGAGTGCGCGGTGGCGTTGATGGAGGCTGGCGCGCGGCTGGATCTGATGACGCAGGAGGGGCAGACCTTGCTGGAGGCGGCGCGGCGCTCGGCCCAGATCCGGCAGGCCGGCGCCGCCGGGGGAGGGGGCGGCGCGGAGCGCGCCGGGGCGATCCTGGTCGCCGTGGAGGCCGCGATCGAGGGAGCTGTTGCGCGGGGCCTCGGCGGCGTCGGGGTCGACGTCGCTCTGAGGCTGGCCGCGCTGGGAGGGCGGCATGGGGAGGTGAGGGCGCTCCTGGCCGCCGGCGCGGGGGCCGACGTCGCCGATCATTGGGGCGCGGGCGCGTTGACTCTGGCGGTCCTGGGGGGCCACGCGGAGGTCGTCGGAGCGCTCCTGGAGGCGGGCGCCGATCCCCACCGGGCTTCGGTGCGGCTGGTGCACTTCGAGCGGGTCTGTCTGCATGATCCGATCGGCTGGGCGGTCGCGCGGGATCAGGGCGCGGCGCTCGACGCGATGGCCGCGGGGGGCGTGGAGCTCGACAGGCCGGACCTGCGCGGTGACAGCCCCTTGATGCTCGCGGCGCGGTGGGGCAGGTCTTCGGCGGCTCGGGCGTTGATCGACGCGGGCGCGTCGCGAGAGCGCCAGAATCGTCGCCTCCAGCGGGCCCTGGACGTTGCCATCGAGGCTGGCCATGAGGAGATCGCGGCGCTCTTGAGGGAGCGCCCGGCCCGCTGACCCAGATGGAGGATCGGCGGCGATCCTCAACCCGAGGTGCTCCATGGCGTCAGGCCAACGGCCCCGCATCGATCCGCGCACGCTGCTGAACCTCTACCGCCAGGGCTACTTTCCCATGGCCGATCCCGACACGGGCGAGGTGAACGTCTACAGCGCCGATCCGCGCGCGATCATCCCGCTGGACGCGGTGCACATCTCCTCGAAGATCGCCCGGCTGGTGCGGCGGGCGCCCTTCGAGGTGCGGTGTGACACGGCCTTCGTGGAGGTGATGCGGGCCTGCGCGCTGCCGAGGGCGGGCTCGGACAGGACGTGGATCAACGAGGCGATGGTCGAGCCCTACGCGGCGCTCTTCGAGGCCGGCTACGCGCACAGCGTCGAGGCCTGGCGAGGGGGTGCGCTGGTTGGCGGGCTCTACGGCGTGCACATCGGGGGGCTTTTTTGCGGCGAGTCGATGTTCCACAGGCCCGATCTGGGGGGATCGGACGCCTCGAAGATCAGCTTCGTGCACCTCGTGCGGTGGCTCAACCACCGCGGCTTCGGGCTGCTGGACGCCCAGATGAAGACCCCCCACACGGCGCGCTTCGGCTGCATCGAGGTCTCACACCGAGAGTACCTCGGGCTGCTGGCTCGGGCGCTGAGGTTGCCCGTGACCTGGGGCGACTTCAGGGCGCTCTGAGGTCAGGCGCTCGTGGGTCGTTGAAGTCGTTTTAGATCAACAGCTTGCGCTTGATCCTGGCGTCATCGAAAGCGGACGCCGCTGCGGCGCTGGATGCCGGGTCGTCGCGGCGCCTGGGGTGCGGCCCTGGCGTTGGATTTGCGGCCAGGGATCGACGCGACGGCGTGGACGGGGCGGGGCTGGGAGCGCGCCGAGGCGCTCTGGGCCGCGTTCGAGCGCCGGACCGGCTGGGGGTGGGCGTTGGCGACGGGGCGGCGGCCCTGCAGCCGCCGGGGCGCCTTGAGGATGTGGATGGCGGGGCGCGGGTTGCGGGCGGTGACCGGTCGGGCGGTGACCTGTCGGGTGGCGATGTGTCGGGTGGTGGTGATCCGTGTGGTGACGACCTGCGCCGCGCGGGGGGGGTCGTGTCGGGGGGGGGCGTTGGCGGCCATTGAGGGCTGGGAGGGCTCAAGGGGCTTGGGGAGGATGTAGATGATGTTCCTGGGTTTGAGGGCGCGCGGCGCTCTGGCGGAGGGCGGCGCGAGCCGGTTGTCGAGGTCGACTTCGTGGCTCATGGGGGAGCGCCTCAGGAGGTGGCCGCGGCCGGGGTCGATCTGTCGCATGGCCAGCCCTGCGCGGTCGGCGCCTTCGAGGTTCGGCTTGGGGATGCTGGGGATGGGGGGGATGCGGCGGTTGCGTCGGAAGGTGGCGCGGGAGTGGATGAGCTGGCGCTGTGGGCGGGTGGGTTGCGGGCGCGCGGCGGGCTGTGGGGGAGCCTGGGGGCTTTCGAAGAAGAAGGTGTTGAAGACGAAGGCGGGGCGGCAGGGCTCGTAGACCCAGTCGGTGAAGCCGCGCGGGTCGTAGTCGTCGCTGTAGATGGGGTGCAGGGCCTCGGCGGCGAAGGTGATCTGGTCGTGCTCCTGGACGTCCTCGGGGAAGGAGGCGACGATCTGGATCTTCCTGTGGTCGGGGGCGTCGGTGAAGGTGATGGAGGCGACGAGGGCGCCGGGGGCCTTGGGGTCGGAGGAGGGGGTGGCGATCAGTTCGAAGACGGCGGTGTCGCCCTCGCGCAGCTCGACGACGGAGACGCGATCGACGAGGCCGTCCCAGTCCAGGTCGACGTTGTTGATGCCGGACTCTTCGCTGTTGATGACCTCTTCGAGGTGTGCGGCGTCGCTGATCCGGTTGTGCTCGATGAGGGCGACGACGGCCTCGAGGTCGAAGTCCTGGGCGTGGAGGGCGTGGTCCTCCGGAGGAGTGGAGGGGTCCTGGGCGTGGGAGAGGGAGGAGGCGCCGAGGAGGAGGGAGGCCAGGGCGATCAGCGGCGTGAGGTGCTTCATGGTGGTGCTCCACAACAGCTTGGGGCTCGCGTCCTTGCGAGCCTCCAATCTACCGGGAGGAGGCGGTCGGGGCAAAAAAGTCGTTGGCGATCATGGGGTTTGGGGAGTGTTCTGGCGGAAGGTGCCGCCGTGGAGGCGCATCAGGGTGACCTTGGCCATGAACTCGGTGGCGTTGGTGGACTTGCGGTCCAGGGCGAGCTTTCCGAGGATCTCGATGGCCTCATCGCGGCGGTCGAGGCGCATCAGGTGGATGGCCTTGTTGACGAGGAGGTGCCCGCGTGTGTCGTCGTCGGGTTGGAAGGTCAGGCCCTTCTCGATGGCGGCCAGGGACTCGTCGGGGTCGTCGAGGAGGGTGGAGAGCTCCTTCCAGGCGACGGGGAAGTTGGGTGACTCGGCGAGGATCTCCTTGAGGAACACGATGCGGCCGTCCTTGTCGCGCTTGGCGAGCTGGAGTTCGAAGCGCAGGTAGGAGGCGGGGGGGAGCTTGGCGTCCTGTTCGCGCTTGAGGGTGTCGATGGCGGCCTTGGTGGCGATGTAGCCGCGCGGCGCGATCTTGTCGACGGCCTCATAGGCCTCCAGAGATTTTTCGACGTCGCCCTGGAAGAGGTAGGTCCAGGCGGCGCCGTAGATGGGCTTGGGCCAGCCGGGCGCGGCGAGGCTGGCGTCGAGGAAGTGGGTGATGGCGTCGTCGAAGCGGCGCTCGCGGCCGGCGAGCTGGCCGGCCTGGTAGGAGCTCATGGCCTCGGGGGCGATGTTCTGGTCCCAGCGGTCGTCGGCGAGCTCCTGGGCGTCCTGGAGGTCGGCCATGGTCAGGGTGCGGCCCTTATCATCTTTGTAGATGACGGCGTCGTTGGCCGGCGGGGCTTCGGCCCCGGGCGTCGGCTTCGTGTCCGTCAGGGCGGCGTCGGCCTCGGGCTTCTGTTGGCTGGCCGGGGGGGTTGTCGGCGCGGAGGCGGGCGGGTTGCAGGCGATCGGCGCCGTCATCAGCATCGCCGCGAGGGTCATGGCGCGCGGGTTCATGGGAGGGCTCCTTGGCTGGGGTCATGGGTCATCGTCTGGGCAAAGCCTCCAGGCCGCGTGGACATTCCGCGCCCTCAGCCGCGCGGCGCGTGGGCGGCGGCGACGACGGCGGTCAGGGCGGTGACGAGGAGGTTGAGCAGGGTGTCGCGGTCAAAGTCGCGGTGATCGATCCAGTCGAGGCTGGCGCCCTCGACGAAGCCGACCCAGCCGCGCAGGGTGGCGCGCAGGGCCGGGTCGGGCTCATCGAGCTGGAGGCCGGTCAGGAGGCGATTGACGAAGGCGAGCCGCGAGGCCTCGACGATGCGGCTGACCTCGGCGTCGGCGCCGACGCCGCTGCGCAGGAGCGTGGCGTAGGCCAGGGCGTTTTCGTCGACGTAGTTGATGTAGCCGGTCAAGCTGACGCGGAGGCGATCGCCAGATGCGACGTCCTCGGCGGGGGTGGTCAGGACCATGAGCTCCTCGGCGGCGGCCCGGATGGTCTCGACGTAGAATTCCCGCTTGCTGGGGAAGTAGTGGTAGAGCAGGCCCTTGGAGATGCCGGCGGCGCGGGCGATCTCGTCGATGGACAGATCGTCGTAGGTCTTGTCGCCGAAGAGGTCCTTGCCGAGCTTGAGGAGCTGGGCGCGGCGCTCATCGACGCTCAGGCGCGTGCGGGTCTGGGTCATGGGGTGGATCTCCGGCGTCGCTTTACCAGGACACTGTTGACCAGGATTCAATCCTTGTCCAACGCGGCGAGGATGAGGCGCAGGTAGAGGTCGGCGCCGGAGTCGAGGTCGTGGAGGTCGATGCGCTCGTGGACGGAGTGCGCCAGGCGGATGTCGCCGGGGCCGGCGAGCCACACGGGGCCGAGCGCGCGCAGCCAGGCGGCGTCGCTGTTGAAGGGCACGACGCAGGTTTCGAAGCCCTCGGGGGGCTCGAAGCGCTGGGGTTCGGCGCGGCTGAGCACCTTGAGGGTCGAGCGGGCGCAGGCTCTCTGGGCGAGGTCGAGCAGCGCGCCGGTGTCCGCGACGGCGCGGATCATGATCTCGGCCCTCGCGCTGGGGGCGAAGACGTTGGAGGCCACGCCGCCCTCGATGAAGCCGACGTTGAGGGTGGTCGGGCCGAGCTGCGGGTCCTCGGGCCAGGGCGCGCAGCGCAGCGCCTCGAGGTCATCAAGGAGGTCGTGGATGGCCGAGCGTCCCGCGTCGGGGAAGGCCGAGTGGCCGGCGATCCCCTGCGCCTCCAGAGCGATCTTGAGGATGCCCTTCTGGCCCACGGCGACGCGGCCGCAGGTGGGCTCGCCGAGGATGATCCGGTCAGGCCGCATCGCCATCGCCTCAGCGGCCTTGGCCCCGCAATGATCGGTCTCCTCGCCGACGACGAGCAATATCCCCACGCGCTCGGCGGCCTCGGGGCGGTCGATCCTGAGCCGGCAGAGCGCCTCGATCATGGCCAGCAGGACGCCCTTGGTGTCGCAGGCGCCCCGGCCCCAGACCGCGCCCTCGCGGGCGTCGACGGGCAGGAAGGGGGGCACGGTGTCGACGTGGGTGCACAAGATCACCTCCGGCGCTCGCCCCGAGGTCGCCAGCAGGTTCCACCGCGCCCCAGGATCCTCGCCGGGGACCTCCAGGCGCTCTGTGTGCAGGCCTTCGCGGCGCAAGTCGGCCTCCAGGGTCTGGAGGTAGAGGGTCTCGCGGCCAGAGGTCGCGTCGATGTCGAGCCATCGGAGGAGCTGTGCGATGCGATCCGGGGTCATGGGCGCTCACCTGGTCAAGAACGGGGGGGCATGATTCCAGAAACGGTGAATGTTTCCAAGGGCGAGGCGTCGAAGGCTCTCGTTGGACGCCTGCCGGGCTTGCGCTTCCCTCGGAACCTCATTATTGCAGAGGGCGGCGCTGGCTTGAGAATCTCCCCGCAGGAGGACAGAGCGCCAGGCGAAAAGGACGACGGCCTTCAGGGGCCGAAGAGGGTGAGCGATGAAGATGAGGATGTTGAAGCCGAGGCACGTCGCCGGGGTGGCTGCGGTGCTGCTGGGCGCGGGGATGATCCTGGCGTGCTCGGGCAATGATGAGTCGACCTTCGTGCGGGGCGACGAGGTGCCCGGTATCGACAACCCGGCGATGAGCACGGGGCTGGACAAGGCCGATCTGGAGCAACTCTTTGCCGAGAACGTCGAGAACATGATGGGGTCGCGCTTCTACAAGGGCGCGTCGAGGATGTCCCCGGCGGCGACGGTGGCGATCTTCCCCTTCAAGAACGAGACGACCGAGCACATCGGGCCGCAGCTCCAGGCGCTGCTGTCCAAGGTCGAGACGCAGATGGTCAACGACGGCGTCGTGGACGTCATCAGCCACGAGAACCAGAAGACGCTGCTCGACGAGCTCAAGATCCAGCAGTCTGACCTCTACGATCAGGCCAGGGCGGTGGAGGTGGGCCGCCGGCTCGGCGTGCGCTACTTCATCACGGGCAAGGTCTACGACTCGGCCGAGCGCACCAGCGATGTGCGGCGCGTGCAGTACTTCCTCTTCATGCAGGCGATCGACGTGGAGACGGGCAAGATCGAATGGCAGAACGAGGCCGAGTTGACCAAGGCCCTCGTCCCGCTGGAATAAGGCCATGACACGACAGACCACTCATCGAGCGCTGGCGGCGCTGTCGCTGGGGTTGCTGGTGTCTGCCAGCGGCTGCTACGCGGGCTACGCCGGCGCGGTGTCTGAAATGCACGCGGCCATCGATCAGGGCGACGCCGACGCGGCCTTGCTCTTTGCCAACCAGGCGCTGGGCGTCGACAACGCCCAGATGCTGCCCTCCGAGTCCCACGGGGACACCCCCCTGCTCCTGCTGGAGCGCGCCTCGCTGCTTCAGAGCATGGGGCGGCACGGCGACGCGGCCCGCGACTTCGCCGAGGCCGACAAGTCCATGGAGGTGCTCGATCTGAGCCAGGACGACGCGGCCCAGATCGGCGAGTACCTCTTCAGCGACGACATCGAGATCTACAAGGCGCCCCCGCACGAGAAGCTCCTGGTCAACACTCTGGCGATGCTCTCCTACCTCGCCGACGGCGATCTGGACGGTGCCAGGGTCGAGGCGCGGCGGCTGACGGTGCTGCAGAAGTACTTCGAGGGCGTCGCGCCCGAGGAGCGGGCGCTCTTCGGGCTGGGGTCCTACGTGGCCGGCTTCACCTTCGAGAAGTCCGGAGAGGCCGATCAGGCGCTGCGCTATTACATCGAGGCCCGCGACAAGGGGGGCCACGATCGCTTCGCCGCCCCCATCGTCTACCTGGGCAAGCAGACCGGCTTCACCCACGACCTGGTGGCGCAGGCCGCCCTTGAGGCGCCCGACGCGTCGGCTCCAGAGGCCGGCGAGGGGGAGATCCTGGTGGTGGTGCAGAACGGCCGAGGGGCCTTCAAGGAGCCGGAGCGCTTCCCGATCGGGGCCTTTGTCGTCAGCGACATCCACGTGCACATGTCGGTCGAGGCGCGGGCCGACGCCGATCGCGTGATGGCCAGCGGCCTGCTCAAGTGGATCAACTTCCCTGTCCTGCGCTCGGTCCCGCCGCGGCTGGATTCCTTCAGAGTGCGCGTCGACGGGGAGACCGCCGAGCCCCAGGTGGGCCTGGACGTGGACGCGAGCATCATCTCGGCCTGGGAGTCCAACAAGGACAAGCTGATGGTGGCGGCCTTTACGCGGATGGTGACGCGGGCGGTGGCCGGCGAGGCCACCCGGGCGGTCGGCGAGGGCTCGGGCCTGGACAAGAACCTCTTTCCCGGGGCCAGCGCGCTGCTTGGGGCGGTCGTCGAGGGCGCGATGGCGGCCAACGACACGCCCGACACGCGCTCGTGGACGATGTTGCCCTCCGACATCCGGATCTACCGCCTCAAGGTGCCCGCCGGCGAGCACAAGATCACGGTGACCGGCTCGGGGACGGGCTCGGCGCGCCGCTCGATGACCGTCGACGTGCGCCCTGGCGGCTTCGCGCTGGCGAACTTCCGTTTCCTGAACTGATCCTCCTTCCGATTGGACGCCCGAGCTTCGCCCGCACAGGCGGCGGGCCGTCGAGCCATTGCGGCGCCATCCTCATCAGGTCCGTGTCCATGGAGGCCGGGTTCGCCGCGTCGGGGCTGGTGCATGGCGTTGGCGGGTGGCGGCGAGGACCTTGTGTGGTACAAGGGTCCGGGGGCGGTCGTCGTCCAGGCAAAGGGGGAGGGGCGATGAGGGGCAGAGAGTTCTTGGGGTTGTGCGCTCTGGCGCTGGCCTTGCCGTCGTGCGCGGGGGAGGGGGCGAGCGGACCTGCGGTGGAGCCGCTCTTCGAGATGTCCAGGCAGGCCGGCGCGCCGCCGTTGAACTTCGCGCCGACGGAGCTTGCGCCGCAGGACGTGCTGCTGGTCGGGGCGACGATCCTGACGGCGGCGGGGCCGCCGATCGAGGGTGGATCGCTGCTGATCCAGGGTGGGCAGATCACGGCCGTGTCGTCGGAGGCCATCGAGGCGCCGGAGGGTGTGCGGGTCGTGGACCTCAAGGGCAGGTTCTTGACGCCGGGGCTCATCGACACGCATTCGCACCTGGGGGTCTACCCGGCGCCGCACGTCGAGGCGCACTCGGACGGCAATGAGGCGACGGCGCCGACGACGCCGGAGGTCAGCGTCGAGCATGCGATCTGGCCGCAGGATCCGGGCTTCTGGAGGGCGGTGGCCGGCGGGGTGACGACCCAGCAGGTGTTGCCGGGGTCGGCCAACGTGATCGGGGGTCGGAGCCTGACGATCAAGAGCCATCCGGGCATCAGCGCGAGGGCGATGCGCTTCCCCGGCGCGCCGCAGGGCTTGAAGATGGCCTGCGGTGAGAACCCGAAGCGGCTCTATGGCAGCAAGGGGCGTCAGCCCTCGACGCGGATGGGCAACCTGGCCGTGTGGCGCGGGGCCTTTCAGTCGGCGCTGGAGTACGGCCAGGCCGTGGAGCGCTTCGAGCGCTCGTGGCTGGAGTGGGAGCGGCAGGAGGGGCGAGATCCGCTCAAGGAGCCCGCGGCGCCCAAGCGCGATCTGGGCCTGGAGACGCTGCTGGCGGCGATGCGGGGCGAGATCCTGGTGCACGTCCACTGCTACAGGGCCGACGAGATGATCCAGGTGCTGGAGCTGGCCGAGGCCTACGGGTTCAGCGTCCGCTCCTTACACCACGCGGTGGAGGCCTACAAGATCCGCGACGTGCTGGCCGAGTGGCAGGTGAGCGTGTCGACGTGGGCCGACTGGTGGGGCTTCAAGATGGCGGCGCACGACGCGGTGCTGGAGAACGCGGCGCTGATCAGCGCCGCTGGCGGCCGCGCGATCATCCACTCGGACTCGTCGGTGGGGATTCAGCGGCTCAACCAGGAGGCGGCCAAGGCCTACCACGCCGGCCTGCAGGCCGGGATCGAGGTCACGGAGGAGGACGCGCTGCGGTGGATCACGCTCAACGCGGCCTGGGCGCTGGGGGTGGACGCGGTGACGGGCTCGCTGGAGGTGGGAAAGATGGGCGACGTGGTGGTCTGGGATGGGCCGCCCTTGAGCGTCTACGCGCGGCCGGTGATGGTCTTCGTCGATGGCGTGCTGGAGTACGACCGGGCCGCCGAGGGTCGTTGGAGCGACTTCGAGGTCTACATGCTGCCCGAGGGCCTGGAAGGAGAGACGCGATGAGGGGGATCCAGGGTTTGATGGTCGCGTGCGTCGCGGGGCTGTGTGCGTGGTCGTCCGTGGCCGCCGCGCAAGGGGAGTGCGGCCTCAAAAAGGGCGAGGGGTTCGTCCTCGAGGGGGCGCGGATCCACGTCGGAGACGGCTCGACGGTGATCGAGGCGGGCGCGGTCGCCTTTGACGCGCAGGGTCGGATCACGGCGGTGGGGGCCGGGGCGGCGGGCCCGGGGATGGTGATCGACGTGACGGGCAAGGTGATCACGCCGGGCCTGGTGGACTTCGTCACCCAGCTCGGCCTGGTCGAGGTGGAGGCGGTCAAGGGCACGGTGGACACGGACTCCGGCGGCGACAGGGTGCGCGCGGCCTTCCGCGCATGGGAGGGCTTCAACCCGAACAGCCTCTCCATCCCGGTGCAGCGGGCAGGCGGGGTGACCTCGGCGCTGATCGTGCCCACGGGGGGGCTCGTGTCGGGGCAGTCGGCCTGGATCAACCTGTCGGGCGAGCGCGGCTTCGGGGCGGTGATCCAGAGCCCGGTGGCGATGCACATGAGCTTTGGGGAGGAGGGCTCGGCGGCGGCGGGCGGATCGCGGGGAGGGGCCCTGCTGGCGCTCAGGGAGCTTTATGACGACGTGCGCTTCTATCAGAGCAACAAGTCCCGGTACGACGGCAACCAGTCGAGGTCGCTGGCCGACAGCCGCCTCGATCTGGAGGCGCTCGCCACGACGCTCGCGGGCAAGCTGCCTGAGGGCAAGCTGCCCGAGGGCAAGCCGCTCGTGGGCAAGCTGCCCGTGGCCGTGCGGGTCCATCGGGCCGTCGACATCCTTAGAGTGCTGGAGTTCTGTCGGGAGCAGGGCTTGTCGCCGATCCTCATCGGGGCGACCGAGGCGTGGATCGTGCGCCGCGAGCTGGCGGCGGCCGGTGTGCCCGTGGTGATCGATCCGATGAGCAACACGCCGTCGAGCTTCGAGCGGCTCGGGGAGCGGGAGGACAACGCGCGCTTGCTGCACGAGGCCGGGGTGCCGGTGATCCTGTCGACCTTCAGCACCCACAACGCGCGGGCGCTGCGCTTTCAGGCCGGCAATGCCGTGCGCGCAGGGCTCCCCTTCGAGGCGGCGCTGCGGGCGGTGACGCTGGCGCCGGCCCAGGCCGCCGGGGTGGCCGATCGCTACGGGAGCCTTGAGGTGGGCAAGCGGGCCAGCCTCGCGGTCTGGTCGGGTGATCCCTTTGAGTTCTCCTCGAAGGTCGAGCGGCTGTTCATCGACGGCGTCGAGGTCTCCCTGGACAACCGCCAGCGCCGCCTGATGGAGCGCTACCGGGCGCTGCCCCGTCGCGGCAAGCCGGCGTCGTTCGATGAGGTGGATGAGCTGCGTTGACGTGTCATTTCCAGTATCGAGCCGTGTGAAGTAGAATCCACGGCGACCATTGCACTGAGAGGGGCCTCGTGACCTCAAGCAAGAAAGATCCGATGGCGGCCTTTCACGCTCGCCTTCAGGAGGCGGGGCTCAAGAGCACCCGCCAGCGCGACACGATCGCGGAGACCTTCTTTGAGCTCGACGCGCACATCAGCGTCGAGGAGCTGCTGGTCGAGGCGCGCAAGAAGGCGCCGCGCATCGGCTACGCCACGGTCTATCGGACGCTCAAGCTGCTCGTGGAGCAGGGCTTCGCCAAGACGCGCCGCTTTGACGACGGCCAGACGCGCTTTGATCCTCAGTTCGACAAGTCCCAGCACGATCACCTCATCTGCGTGGACTGCCGCCGCATCATCGAGTTCGACGACGATGCCGTCATGGATCGGCTCAGGGAGGTGGCCAGAGGCCACGGGCTGGTGCTGAGGGGGCGCAACATCCACATCTATGGGCAGTGTCCGGACGTCGACTGCGTCCACAGGGGCGCGTGAGCGTCGGGCGGAGGGCTATTTTTGTTTGATCGCGGGCTTCTGCTATCCTGCCGAGGATCAATTCGGGCCCGGCGTCACGGCCTTGGGCTTTGCTGGGAAGGGCAATGAAGAGCACAGACGAGACGAGGGACCGGATCGGGCGCGGCGCGGCCTGGGCGGCGCTGGCCGCGCTCTGGCTCTGCGCGGCGCCGGCGTCGGTCCTGGCCCAGGGCGGGGAAGATGACGTGGCGCGCCAGAAGGCGGCCGAGAGCATGTACCGGCTGGCGGTGGCCGAGTTCAAGAAGGGCAACTATCCGGTGGCCCTCGACAAGCTGCTGGAGGTTCAGAAGCTCGATCCGAACCCGATCATCCTCTACAACATCGCCCGCTCCTACGAGGAGATGGAGCAGATGGCCGACGCGGCCGAGTACTTCCAGCGCGCCGCCGCGCACCCGGATCTGCCCCAGCCGCTCCAGGCCGAGGTGGGCAAGCGCCTGCCCATGGTGCTGCCCGCCCTCAGGGTGCGCGAGGCCGGCACGCTGGCGGTCAGGACGGTCGGCCTGGGGATCACGCAGGGCGCCGATCGGTCGCTCAAGGCCTACGTGGCCAGCCAGAAGACCAAGGAGGTCGGCAACAGCATCATCATCAACAACAACCACAACACCGTGGGCGTCGATCAGGGGCTCCTGTGGGGCGGCGGGGCGACGGGGCTGCTGGGCCTGGGCCTGGTGACGGCGGCGGCGGTGGTCGATCTCGGCTTGAGCGGGCCCATCGAGGACATCAAGAACCCTGCGATTCGGGCAGATCGGGACAAGACCCTCGCGCTTCAGGATCAGATATCGACCGGCCAGACGACCGCCACGGTGCTCTACATCACCGGCGGCGTGGCGCTGGCGGCGGGCGGGGCGATGTTGACGATGGCGCTGATGTCGGGCGAGCAGGCCCCGGCGCAGTCGCCCGAGGGTGACGCCGGTGGCTCGCTGGGGCTTGCGCCCTTTGTGGGCGGCGGCGCCGCTGGTCTGGTCATCGGAGGGCATTTCGAGTGAAGCGCACGAAGAGCGGGTGGCTTCGGCCGGGGGATCTGGGGTGGTGCGCGGCGTCGCTGGCGCTGTCGGCGCTGGTGGCCTCGTGCAACCTGGGCTTTGACGCCAACGAGTTCGGTCCGCTGGGCGATGACGCAGACGTCGGCGTCGAGATCCCGGAGGGCTGTGAGGACAACGACGACGACGGCTTCGGCTTCGGGACCGACTGCGAGTTGGGGCAGATCGACTGCGACGACGGCCGCTCCGCGATCCACCCTGGCGCCGAGGAGCGCTGCGACAGCCTCGACAACGACTGCGACGAGATCGTCGACGAGAGCGTCGAGGGCAGGCCCCTGGAGAAGGACTGCTACACCTCGAACCCCGCCGAGCTCGACGCGCCCGCCACGGCCTGCCGCGGCGGCAAGGTCGTCTGCGACAGGGGCGCCTTCCCCGAGCCGGTCACGGCGGAGGTCTGCCAGGGGCAGATCCTGCCCCGGTCGCCCGGCGAGGTCGAGGGCGAGGCGCGCTGCGACGGTATCGACAACGACTGCGACGGGGTCATCGACCCCGAGTGCGAGTGCCCCGAGGAGGGCCTCGTCGACGACCAGTGCTACGCCGCTGGCCCGACGGATCGGGGCGGCCTCGGGATCTGCGTCTTTGGCCAGCGGACCTGCCAGCGGACCGACGACGGCGAGCTGGTCTGGAGCGAGTGCGTCGGCGACGTGGCGCCGGCCTCGGAGACCTGCGCGAACCTGGGCACGGACGACGACTGCGACGGGGAGCTGGACAACGTGCCGCAGCTCGGCGAGGCCTGCGAGTCCCAGGCGCCCGGGCGGTGCCGGCCGGGTCACCTGGAGTGCGTCAACAGCGAGTTCGGCTGCGTGAGCAACCTGGAGCCCGTCGAGGAGGTCTGCGATGGCCTCGACCAGGACTGCGACGGGGAGAACGACAACGGCGTCGCCAACGTGTGCGGCGGCTGTCGCAATGTCGGCGACGCGCAGATCGGCGATCCCTGCGGGGTGTGCGAGGACGGGGAGCTGGCCTGCGACGTGAACCTCGATCTGGTCTGCGTCGGCGCCAGCGGCCTCAACGCCTGCAATGGCTGCGCGACTCTGGGCCAGCTGCCCGGCGACGAGTGCGGCGCCTGCGGCCGCGTGACCTGCAGCGGCACCGAGGCGGTGCGCTGCACCGATCCCGGCTCCAACGCCTGCGGCGGCTGCGGCCCGATCAACGGCGGCGAGCAGCTCGGGCGGCTCTGCGGCGGCTGCGGCACCTTCGTCTGCGACGGTGAGAACGACGTCATCTGCCAGGAGCGCGCTCAGAACGCCTGCGGTGGCTGCGCGGTGCTCAACGGCGAGCCTCGGGCGCCCTGCGGTCCTTGCGGCGATGGCCGACTGGCCTGCCAGCCCGACGGCGAGTCGCTGCGCTGCGACGGGGACAGCGTGCTCAACGCCTGCGGCGGCTGTCAGGTGCCCCCCGGCGCGCTCAACTCGCCCTGCGGGGACTGCGGCACGCTGACCTGCGACGAGGTCAACGTCGGCGCCTTCCGCTGCAATGACCCCGGCGAGAACGCCTGTGGCGGCTGCGGGGCGCTGCCCAACCCCGTCGGCGGCAGCTGCGGGACCTGCGGCACCTTCCTGTGCCAGAACGGGACCACGTCCTGCGTCGATCCCGGCCGCAACGGCTGCGGCGGCTGCGCGACGCTGCCCGGCGCCCCCGGCGCGCTCTGCGGCCAGTGCGGCGTCTTCCAGTGCACCGGCCAGGACTCCGTCCAGTGCGCCGACCCCGGCCGGAACGCCTGTGGCGGCTGCGCGACGCTCCAGGGCGCGCCCAACGAGGCCTGCGGGACCTGCGGGACCTTCCGCTGCTCGGTCGATCCCAACCGCATCAGCTGCAACGACCCGGGCCTGAACGCCTGCGGCGGCTGCGGCCCCATCGTCGGCCCCACTCTGGGCTCTTCCTGCGGGGTGTGCGGGCGCTTCGTCTGCGACGGGACCAACGCGACCCGGTGCGAGGATCCGGGCTTGAACGTCTGCGGCGAGTGCGGCGTGCTGGCCAACACCCCCGGCGCCCCCTGCGGCGGCAACTGCGGCGCCTTCCGCTGCATCACCGGCTCGGCGCCGCTGTGCGACAACCGCGCCTGCGTCTCGCCGGCCATCACCTTCCGACTCCAGCACTACATCCCCGGCGGCCCCGTCTTCGACGTCCTCATCGACAACCTGCTGCCCATCAACACCGCCGGCTACGAGTTCAGGACCATCTACATCAACGGCCCCCCCGGCGGCCACAACATCAAGGTCTGGCTCCAGGGCTCCAACCAGAGCCTCGATCCGCCGATCTTCAACGAGAACATCAACGGCCTGCCCGGCGAGGAGCTCACCGTCCTCTTCGCCGGCCTGCCCGGCGAGCCCGGGGTCAATTACGACATGTACGTCCTGCGCGACGACAACGCGGCCGTCCCCAACCAGGCCAAGTTCCGCTTCGTCAACACCCTGGCCGACCAGCCCCTCGTCGATGTCTACGTCGACGGCATCCTCAAGGCTCAGAACGTCCCCCTCGGCGGCGCCTCGCCCTACATCAACATCTCGGCGCTGCCCGCCCGGCGAATCTCCGTCGCCACCGCCGGTACCCCCTTCCCCTTCGCCAGCTTCAACCTCATTCAACCCCTCCTGGGCGGCTCGGTCTACTCCCTGATCCACTTCGGCCGCATCGACTCGGCGCAGTTCCCCCAGTTCCCCCAGCTCCTGCGCTCCGAGCGCGACCGGGAGCTTCAGATCCTCACCCCCTGATCTCCCTCTGCGCCCAATCGGCGAGGTTCGGCCATGCGACGCGCTGCCCAAGGTTTCCTCCTGCTGAGCTTCGTCGGGGCGCTCTGGGGCTGTCGCGACGACGCCCCCGCCGACAAGACCCCCGCGCCGCCCGAACCCGAAGCCCTCGACCCCGAGCCCGCCCCCGAGGAACCCGAGCCAGCCCCCGAGGACCCCTCGCCCGAAGACCCCGGCCCGCGCTGCGGCGACGGCGCCTGTGACCCCGGCGAGGCCGGCATGTGCGAGCCAGACTGCGGTGTCGAGCCCGAGCCTGAGCCGGAGCAGGGGCCTGTGTGCGGCGACGGCGCCTGCGACCCCGGCGAGGAGGTCGAGGGCTGCCCGGCGGACTGCGCCGAGTGCGAGGTCGGGCAGCTTGAGTGCCGAGGCGGCCGGGCCTTCGTGTGCCAGGGCGGCGCCTTTGTCGAAGGGAGCTGCCCCGAGGGCTCCATCTGCGTCGGTGCCTCCTGCGCGGCGGTCGTCTGCGAGGCCAACACGGCGCGCTGCGTCGACGAGCGCCAGATCGGGATCTGCAACTCCAACGGGACCGTGGAGGACCTCTACGCCTGCCCCGAGACGACCTTCTGCGAGGCGGCGCTGTGCCAGAGCCTCTGCACGCCAGGCACCCGAAGCTGCCGCGCCGACGATCTGGTCGAGTGCCAGCAGGACGGCCGCACCCAGGCCCTCGTGGAGACCTGCGCGGACACGGACGGCTCGGTCTGCTCCGAGGGGGAGTGCGTGTCCGGCTGCGAGGCCTTCGACGTCAAGGGCGGCTACATCGGCTGCGACTACTGGGGCGTCGACACCCCCAACAGCTTCGGCCTGCGCAACATCTTCGCCTTCGTGATCAGCAACGTGGACGACCGCGCCACCGCCCACGTCATCGTCGAGGACAGGCTCGGGCAGGTGATCCTTGAGGACGACGTCCCGCCCCTGCAGGTCGCCACCCTCAGGATGCCCCACCCCAGGACGATGCACGCCGGCGGGACCGGCATCACCGACTTCGGCTTCCGCATCACCACCGACGTGCCCATCAACGCCTATCAGTTCAACCCCTTGCAGCGCTTCGACAACGACATGGGCGTCAGCGTCGCCTCCAACGACGCCTCCCTCATGATCCCCGATACGGCGCTGGGCACCGAGTACATCGGCGTGGCCTTCTCTCACTGGAGCAACTTCGCCTCCTTCCTGTCCATCGTCAGCACCGAGGACGACAACGAGGTCATCATCCGACCCAGCGCGGCGGTGGCAGCAGGCGGCGGCGTCCCGCAGCTTGCCGCCGGCCAGGAGGCCGTCTTCACCCTGAACCGCGGGCAGGTGCTGACTCTGAAGTCCCTGTCGGCCGGGACGGACCTGACCGGGACGGAGATCACCTCGGCCTACAACGTGGGCGTCTTCGGCGGCCAGGACTGCGCCCAGATCCCCGTCGGGCAGAACTTCTGTGACCACATCGAGGAGAAGATCTTCCCCATCCAGGCCTGGGACGTGGAGTACTTCGCGACCAAGTTCCAGAGCCGGGGCGTCGAGTCGGACATCTGGCGCATCGTCGCCAGCGAGGATCAGACCGTCATCACCACCGACCCGCCCCAGATCTCCATCCCCGTCCTGAACCGCGGCGAGTTCTTCGAGTTCGCCAGCGTCCAGGATTTCAAGATCCAGTCCGACAAGCCCATCCTGGTCGCCCAGTACATGACCGGCTCGTCCACCACCCAGTCCCCCGACAACGGCGATCCCGCCATGCTGCTGGCCGTCCCCGCCCGACAGTTCAGGCGCAACTACGTCTTCCTCGTCCCCGACACCTACGACGACGACTGGATCACGATCACCTACCCCGAGGGCGCCTCCCCCCTGCTCGACGGCGAGCCCGTCAACCTCGACGGCTCATCGCCCATCGGCCAGTCCGGCTTCCGCGTCGTCCGCGTCCACGTCGAGGACGGCCGCCACGAGGTCTTGAGCGATCTGCCCGTCGGGGTCAGCGTCTACGGCTACGACTTCAACATCAGCTACGCCTACCCGGCCGGCCTCGACCTGACCTCCTTCCGAGACGGCCAGGACTGAAGGCGCTCGCCCCCTGCTCGCGCTCGCCTCCAAGCGCCCCGATCCACTTTGGCCCTTTTCTCCACCCGGGCCGCATCATTGTGTATGATGCGCCATCAGCGTTGTGGTGGCGGCGCCCGGAAGCCGTCGCTTGCCTTTGTCCATCGAGAGTCGCATGTCGAACATCCTGGTGATCAACTCGACTGGGAACGAGTCGAGGGTGGCCCTGGTCGAAAACGGGATCATCACGGAGTTCTACGTCGAGCGCGAGCGAGAGCGCGGAATTGTCGGCCACGTCTTCTCGGGCCGGGTCGTCCGCGTCCTGCCCGGCATGCAGGCCGCCTTCGTCGACATCGGCCAGGAGAAGGCCGCCTTCCTCTACGTCTCGGACGTCCACGACCTCAACGACGAGCCGGATCGCAGCGTGGCGACCCTCGGCCAGGACCGCCGCCGGGGTCGGGGCCCCATCGAGGAGCGCCTGGAGGAAGGCCAGAAGGTGCTGGTCCAGGTCGCCAAGGAGCCCATCGGCACCAAGGGCGCCCGCGTGACCAACCACATCAGCCTGCCGGGCCGCTACCTCGTCTACATGCCCACCGTCGACCACGTCGGGATCTCGCGCCGCATCGAGGACGAGGGCGAGCGCGAGCGCCTCAAGGGCCTCATCGAGGAGGTCCGGCCGCCCGGCTCCGGCTTCATCGTCCGCACCGCCAGCGAGAAGGTCTCCGACCGCCACATCCACAACGACATGGAGGTCCTCATCAAGGTCTGGGAGGAGATCCTGGCCCGACACGAGGAGAGCCGACCCCCGCAGCTGCTCTACAAGGAGCTCGACCTGATGCTCCGGGCCACGCGGGACCTCTTCACCACCGATCTCGAAAAACTCGTCGTCGACGACGCCGCCCAGTTCAACCGCATCGAGTCCTTCGTCCAGAAGTACATGCCCGAGGCCCTGGGCAAGATCGAGCACCACGTCGGCCCCGCGCCCATCTTCGACGCCTACGGGATCGAGATCGAGATCAGCCGCGCCCTGGCCCGCAAGGTCTGGCTCAAGTCAGGCGGCTACATCGTCATCGACCACACCGAGGCGCTGACCAGCATCGACGTCAACACGGGTCGCTACGTCGGCAAGAACACCCTCGAAGACACCATCGTCAAGATCAACCTCGAAGCGGTCGACGAGATCGTCTACCAGCTGCGCCTGCGCTCCATCGGCGGCCTGATCATCATCGACTTCATCGACATGGAGCGCGTCTCCAACCGCGAAAAGGTCTTCTCCGCCCTTGAGCAGGCCCTCGAAGGCGACAAGGTCAAGACCAACATCCTCAAGATATCCGAGTTCGGCCTCGTCGAGATGACCCGCAAGCGGGTGCGCGAGAGCGTCGTCCAGTTCCTGTGCGAGGAGTGCCCCTATTGCGAGGGCAAGGGCTACGTCAAGGGCAGCGAGACGGTCGCCTACGAGATCATCCGCGAGGTCCTGCGCGAGGCCAGCGCCCTGGCGGGCCGCGCCGTCGTCATCCAGGCCCATCCGGACGTCGCGGCTGTCTTGATGGAGGAGGAGCATGAGTCCATCGGGCAGCTGGAGCGCTTGACCGACCGCCGCATCCGGCTCCTGCCCAACCGCAGCTATCACGTCGAGCAGTACGAGATCACGACCGACGGCTGAACCAGATTGTCGAGGGCGTTCATGAATCAGCAAAGGCAGTACGACCGGGTCGCGGTCAACCGCGACTTCGAATCCATCGACGAGTTCGTCGCCGAGTACGTCTCGGACATCTCGCACGGCGGGGTCTTCATCCGCAGCAAGAACCCCCTGCCCGTCGGCACCAAGGTCAACCTGCGCTTCTCCATCATTGTTGAGGATTTCGAAACCATCGAGGGCGAAGGCGAGGTCGTGCGGGTCGACCCGGACCCGGCCAACCCGGGCATGGGGGTCGCCTTTACGAAGCTCTCGGCCGAGTCCCTCGACCTCATCAACCGGATCCTGTCCACCCGGAGCCCCTGAGGCCGAGGGCTAGCCGCGCCCCAGGCTCACGCCGGGGCGAGCGGCCTCCGCGACCGCCGCCTACTTGCCGCGGCCCTCGCGGGCCCGCAGGTGGTCGCAGATCACGTCGTAGGCCCGCGTCAGCTCCTGGCTCAGCTCCGTGGCCAGCTTCTCCCGCTCAGGGTCGCCCGAGTGCCGATCCGGGTGGTAGAGCCGCATCAACCGGCGGTAGCTCTTCTTGACCGTGTTCAGATCCGCGCCGTACTCCGTCTCCAGGTTGGCGTAGTACTGCCGCAGGCTCTTGCCGTCGTAGGTCACCCCGATGAGCCCCACGCCCGTCCCCGGCGCCATGTCGTCCAGCAGCGTGCTCAGCCCGCCGCGCTCCTCGAAGCCCTCGACCGCGTCCAGCATTGCGTTGAGGTTGCGTTTGGCGGCCTCCGCGACCCGATCGCCGACCTTCTCGCTGGCCCACCGCTTGAACACGCCCAGCTTGCTCTCTTCAGCCATCGTCCGCTCTCGCCGCTATCCGACCTGACCCGCAGGCAGCAGCGTCGCGCTGCCCGCCTGAAGCTGTCTGCCGGTCATGCTCTTGTAATCTCGACCCCATCGCTCGACCACGAGGACGTGATCGCCAAAACCCTTGAAGTGATAATAGCCGATCTGCCCCCCCTGGCGCGAGGGGTCCAGCGATCCCTCCACCGACGCGCTCGCCTCGCCCATCGCCTCCAGCTTGTAGCCCACCTCGCCGACGCTCAACGTGTCCGCCGGCCTGGCCTCGAAGGTCAACCCCGGCGCGTCCTCCAGCAGCCACAGCCGCTGCCTGTCCCCCTCCTGGATGTAGAGCCACCGCCGCGCCGCCCCATCCACCAGCCCCAGCGCCGCACGCGCCGAGCCCTGCTCCAAAAAATCCACCCGGCCCGCCACGATCCACGTCGAGGCCCCGATCTCCACCACGTCGCCCGCGCGCGCCCCCTTGAGCGGCCTGTCCACCGGCGCCGCCAGCAAGGGCGGCCCGCCCCCGGACCGGCTCCTGGCCAGCCACACCGCGCCCCCGCCGACCGCCACACCGCCGGCCACCACCACCGCCAGCCCGGTCATCATCATCAGGACAAAAAGCATCTGCGCGCCCTCGTCGCCCTCGACCTCGATCCCCTCGGCGATCCAGCCCTCAGGCGCCCTCGCCGGCCTCGTTGACCAACCCCTCCGAGTCCTTCTCGAAGATCGCCCCGCACTCCCCGCACGCGACCCGCTCGGCCGCGTCCCGGATCGGGTTCTTGAAGTCCAGGCCGACCCCGCACCGGCACACGTAGCCCTTGAACCGCGCCGGCACCCCGTACACCAGCCCGAAGTCCGGCACGTCATGCGTGACGACCGAGCCCGCGCCCACGAAGCTGTAGCGCCCGAGCGTCAACCCGCACACGATCGTCGCGTTGGCCCCCACCGAGGTCCCCCGCTTGAGCAGCGTCCGCTGATACTCCTCCTTGCGGTTGACGTGGCTGCGCGGGTTGATCACGTTCGTAAACACCATCGACGGCCCAAGAAACACGTCGTCCTCACACTCGACCCCCGTATAGATCGAGACGTTGTTCTGCACCTTGACGTTGTCTCCGAGCGTCACCCCCGAGGCCACGAACACGTTCTGACCCAGGCTGCACCCCCGGCCGATCTTCGTGTTGGCCATCACATGGCAAAAATGCCAGATCCTCGTCCCGGCCCCGATCTCGCAAGGCTCATCCACCACCGCCGTCTCGTGCGCGCTCCACGCCCGCCCCGCGCTCTCCTGTCCCATCCGCTCCCCCTTAGCCTCGTCGCCAGTTGTAGAAGCCCTCGCCGCTCTTCTTGCCCAGCTTGCCGGCCATCACCATGCGCTTGAGCAGCTGCGGCGGTCGGAAGGTGTCCGTCCCAAGCTCCGCGTACAGGTGCTCCGTGATCGCCAGCCGCACGTCCAGCCCCACCAGATCGGTCAACTTCAGCGGCCCCATCGGGAAGCGGTAGCCCAGCTCCATCGCCTTGTCGATGTCCTCGGCCGAGCCCACCCCCTCCTGCAACATCCGGATGGCCTCCATCGCGATCGCGATCCCCAGCCGGCTCGTGGCAAAGCCCGGCGAGTCCAGCACCACGATGGCCTCCTTGCCCAGCGACGCCGCCAGCGCCCGACAGTCCGCCACCGTCTGCGCCCCCGTCAGCTCCCCCCGCACGATCTCCAGCAGCGACATGATGTGCACCGGGTTGAAGAAGTGCAGCCCGATGACCCGCTCCGGCCTCGACGTCCACGACCCCATCGCCGTAATGCTCATCGACGACGTGTTGCTCGCCAGCACCGCCCCGGCCGGCGCCGCCCCATCCACGATCTCGAAGATCCGGCGCTTGAGCCCCAGATCCTCCGGCACCGCCTCGATCACCAGCGCCGCCCCCGCGCACGCCCCGGCCAGATCCGCGCTGACCGACAGCCGCCCCAGCGTCGCGTCGCGCTCCTCGGCGCTGACCTTGCCCCGCTCGACGCCCTTGTCCAGGTTCTCCCGGATCTTCCCCAGGCCCGCCTCGACCACCTCCGTGCTGGTGTCCACCATGATCGCCGACCGACCCGAGGCCGCCACCACCTGCGCGATCCCGTGCCCCATCGTCCCCGATCCCACCACCACCACCCGCTCGAACAACTCGCCCATCGCCCTGAACCCTCCCTCGCTCCTCGATCTCGATCCGCGCGACCTCGCCGCGCACACGACCCGATCTGCGTTCTAGATAAGTGTTCCGAATGCGGCAACAGATAAGGGTGGAAAGCGAGGGTCCACTCTGCGATCCTCTTTGTGTCTAAACAAACCTTAGACACAGAGTGAACCCTCGATGACCCACATTCTACCTGACCTCTGTCGC
>SYOX01000247.1 GCA_005804885.1 Pseudomonadota bacterium | reverse complement strand
GGCGGGCGGGCCAGGGCGGATCGCAGGGGCGGCTCAGCGCGTCGAAGTGGGCCTGTGGATTGGGGTTTTCACGCCCCCTGGTGTCGACATCGGTCGTGCGCTGGCCTGCGACCGAGAGGTCGCAGCCCACCCTGAGCTTCTAGCCCCACCCGACGAGCCCGTCCCCAACGGGGGCGGTGCGAGGAGCGTGGGGTGATCGGCGGGCGTGGGATGCCGTGGCGTCGCGGGCCTTGGAACCTTCACTGAGCAAACCTGCCTTGCCATGGGAGACGAGGTAGGAGAGTTGCCCGCGTCCGGCACTTGCGCTATGGTTTGCGAGGCGAACAGGGGCGGGGCTCTCAACATGTCGTCCGCGTCGATGGCGCGGGGGTTGATGGGCTCTCAACCCCTGATTCTGTGGACCTTCCCGGCGCGGCTCGCGGGGGTGCACGTGGACGGCATCTCGATATTTGCTCAGAGGCTCGGTCATGGTGAGAGGTCAAGGGATATGGCGCGCGGCCTTGCTCGTCACGTTGATCGGCGCGGGGCTGACGGCGTGCGGAGACGACCCCAAGCCAACGCCTCCCCCAGCTGGAGAACCTGACGCGGACGCCTCCGACGCCGACGTCATCGAGGCGGAAGAGGACATCATCGAGGAGCCCGACGAGGACGTCGTCGAGGACGTGCCGCCCGACGTGCCGATGCTCGAGGACGTCGAGGACGCCGAGGAGGACGCGGCCGAGGACGCCGAGGATGCCGGCGAGGAGGATGTCGAGGAGGATGTGCCGGTCGGCTCCGAGTGCAGCCTCGACGATCCCTGCCGGGAGGGCGTCTGCAACCTGGAAAACGGCGCCTGCGAGGATCGCGACCCCTGCTTCGGCCCGCTGGATTGCCTCGGGGGTCAGCTTGGGGACAGGGTCTGCGCCGGGTGCCCCGATGGCCAGTGCCCCGAGGAGGGCGGCGTCTGCCGGGACAGGTGCGACACCAGCGTGGAGTGCCCGCAGGGCGAGCTGTGCGTCGACGGCGGCTGCGGGGCCTTCCCCGGGCTGGGCTGCGTGGGCGACGGCGACTGCCAGGGGGGGCAGGTGTGTGACTCTCAGGCCTTCGCGTGCGTCGACGCGCCGACCTGCGCCGAGGACACCGACTGCGTCGGCGGCCGCCGCTGCGATGTTGGCACGCAGAGCTGCCGACAGTGCCTGCGGGACGTCGACTGCGGCGGGCTCCAGCGCTGCATCTCGGACATCTTCGTGAGCGCCTGCGAGGAGCCGTCGCGCTGCTTCGGCGATCAGGACTGCCAGGGCCTCCGCTTCTGCGACGTGGAGGGTGGCGTCTGCCTCAACCCGGTCTGTCAGGAGGACCGCTTCGAGCCCAACAACCGGATCAACGAGAACACGGTCTTCTTGCGCGAGGGCGTCAGCACCGGGCTGCGCCTGTGCGGCGGCGAGGCGGACCTCTTCCTCGTCACGGTGCCTTCGAACAAGCCGCTGGTGGCCTTGACGCGCCAGGAGGGCGGCCCGCTCAAGCTCTTCGTCTACCCGGGCGGCTCCGATCCCTTCGGTTCGGGCGCGCCCGAGCCCATCGCCGAGTCGACAGGCAGCGAGCGCGAGCAGGGCGTGATCGTCCCTGCCACGCCGCAGGGCGGCACCTACCTCCTGCACGTCACCAGCCCCGTCGAGGGCCCCAAGAACTACAGCCTGCGGATCCTCTTTGATCCGCCCGAGCGCGTGATCGAGGCTTGCGGGCCGGACGAAGAGAACGTCGGGCCAGACACGGCCCCGCTGCTCCAGCGCGACCTGCCGCGGACGGGGGAGATCTGCCCGGAGGGCGAGTTGGGAGACGAGGACTGGTTCCGCTTTCAGGTCGGCCTGGGCGTGGGGCTGGAGCTCTCGCTGCTCTATCCTGTCCAGGGCGACGGGCTGACGATGGCCTTCTTCAAGCGCGTCGGCAACAACCTGGTGGACCACCGGGTGCCGGTCCAGGAGCGCTCCTTCGGCAAGCTGTCCGTCTTCGGGGCGCAAGACGAGCTGGAGACGATCTTCATCCGGGTCACGGGCTTGCGGCCCGAGGCCAGGGGCGACTTCTTGCTCTCGCTCGTGGCGATCGAGGACTGCGAGGACGACGCCCAGGAGCCCAACGACGATCCTGGATCGGCGGTACAGCTCCTGATCGACCCCAGGACGAGGCTGGCGCGGGTCGAGGCGCTGGCGGTGTGCTTCACCGACACGGATTACTTCGGGCTCACGGCGCAGGGCGGCCGCGGGATCCAGGCCTCGGCCTCGCTGCCCGACGGGGTCGACGGGGCGCCGCCGGCGCTGTCCATCCTGGAGCTGCGCGGCGATGTCCTCGTGCCGGTGGGCAATGCGCGCAGCGACGGCCGCCGGTCCGTCGTGTCGCTGGGATCCACGGCGCAAGGCGGCGCGACCTACCTCTTCGAGATCCAGGCCACGTCCGAGGGCGTCACGCCCTACATTCTGGAGGTCGAGCTCCTGAGCGCCCCCTTCTGCGACACCAACGACGCGCTGGAGCCGAGCGACGCCGACAACGTCGTGCCGGTGGAGTCGACCTCGCTGGGCGCCTTTTTGTGCGCCGGGGAGGAGGACTGGTATCGGATCAGCGCCGAGGCGGGCGCGGAGGCGGACTTGAGCCTGGGCGGGCCACCGGGGGTGGTCTTTGACCTGCGCCGCCTCGATGACCTGTCGCTGGTGGTCGAGGGGGCCTCGGGGCGCCTGCTGACGACGATCGAGGACGAAGGCGAGCTGGCGATCGTCGTGCGGGGCCAGAGCGAGGAGATGGAGGGCGATTACACCCTGCGGACGAACCTGACCGCCGATCCGCCGGCCAACGACGTCTGTGAGGGCGCGCAGCAGCTTCGGAGCGGCCAGCGGGTCGCCGGGACGCTGCGCGGGGCGCGCGACAACATCACGAGCGTCGATCCCATCGGGTGCTTTACGCTGGACGGCTCGCCGGACGTGGTCTACGCCTTCACGATCGGGGTGACCAGCGACGTGGACATCACCGTGACGCCGGGCCTCGGCGGGCTCCAGCCGACGGTGTTCCTGCAGCGGGACTGCGATGACCCGGGCAGCATTCTGGAGGGCCTGTGCGCGACCGACTTTGACGACGCGCGGCCCTTTGACGGGGTGGTCTCGCTCAGCCAGCGCTTGACGGCGGGGACATACTTCCTCTGGGTGGACGGCGCGACCGAAGGCGCCGTGGGCGACTTTGAGGTCTTGTTGCAGGCGCGCTGACGCGTCAGCTTCCTGAACAAGTGGAGGGGCTGGATGGATCGGTTCTCGGCAACCCAGGTGCTCGGCAGGTTCGCCCTCGCGCTCGGCTTGATGGCGCTGGCCGGTGTCGGCTGCGGAGATGAGTGCGCTTCGGACGGCGACTGCGCCGCCGGGCAGGCCTGCGGCGCCAACGGCCAGTGCGGCCCTCCGGCGGCGCAGTGCGCCACGTCAGACCAGTGCGAGTCGGGGCTGATCTGCGTCACCGAGATCGGCCAGTGCCACCAGTGCATCCGAGACGCCAACTGCCCGCCCAACAACACCTGCGTGGCGCTCCAGTGCGTCCCCAAGGATGATCCCGAGCCGGAGGAGGACGTCGCCGAGCCCGAGCCGGAGCCCGACGCCGCCGAGCCCGAGCCGGAGCCTGACGCCGCCGAGCCCGAGCCGGAGCCCGACGCCGCCGAGCCCGAGCCGGAGCCCGAGCCCGAGCCCGTGGGCTGCGATCCCGACTGCCCCGGCCTGCAGATCTGCGACGAGGCCTCCAACCGCTGCCTGGAGCCCCGGATCTGCTTGAGCGACATCGACTGCCTGTCGAACAAGGTCTGCTTCGCCACCCGCTGCCTCGACGAGCGCCAGGTGATCGAGGCCGGAGGCTGCTTCGACGATGAGACCTGCGAGGGTCAGGGCGAGTTCCTCTTCTGCAACCTGGAGGGCCACACCTGCCTGCCCTCCGGCCGCTGCAACAACGACAACGAGTGCCCCGGCGATCTGGCCTGCGCTCCGGACGGCCTGTGCCGTCAGTGCGCCGACAACAGCGACTGCCCCGGCGGGCTGTCCTGCGAGAGCGCCGACGAGGCCTTCGTCTGCGTCGAGGGCGATCGCTGCAATGGCAACGACGACTGCCGCGGGGATCGCCGCTGCCAGGGCGGCGCCTGCACCGAGCCCAGCTGCACGGAGGACGACTTCGAGCCCAACGAGGCCTGCGGGCGGGCCACCGCCGTCGAAGACGACACCTTCGACGACCTCACGGTCTGCGGCGCCGGCTGCGACTGGTATGCGCTCGACGTCGACTCCGGCGACGGCTTCGTCGTGCGCGTCGCCCACGACCCCGACCACGGGGACCTGGACTTGACCCTGCACTCGGGCCCCTGCGCCGCCGACGACCCCGGGCAGATCCTCCAGCGGGCCGCCTCGCTGGACCCCAACGAGATCGTCAGCGTCCCTCGGGTCTTCTCTCCGGGCACCTTCTTCTTCTCCGTCTGCCCCTTCATCACCGAGCAGGACGGCGGCACCAACACCTACGACCTGGACGTGATGCGGGTGCCCGGCGGCTTCTGCGTCGACGACGTCTTTGATGAGAACAGCCGCAACGACATCCCGACGCGGGCCAGCCAGATCACCATCCCGGATCGACCCTTCAACCTGCCGACCAACAACCTCCAGATCTGCCCCGAGGCCGAGGACTGGTACCGCCTCCAACTCCTGGAGGACGACTTTTTGACCGTCACCATCGACCTCAACGACGCCTTCGGGGATCTGGACCTGTGCATCTACGACAGGCTCCCCCTCTTCCCGCCCGACCCCCGCGACGCGGTGGCCTGCAGCACCGGCCGCAACGCCAGCGAGGCGCTCTCGCTGGCGGCCGACAGGACCGGCGAGGTCTTCGTCAGGGTCTTTAGCCCCAACGGCGGCCAGAACCGCTACGACATGAGGCTCAACGTCACCAGCGGCTGCACGGACACCTTCGAGCCCAACGACATCATCGGCGACGCCGCAGATCTGAGCGGCCTGCCCCCGACGACCTTCAGCGGCCTGCGCCTGTGCGGCGAGGAGCTCGACGAGGACTGGTTCGCCGCCGAGGTCGAGCCCGGTCAGGCCGTCGTCGTGACCGCCACCTACGACGCCGACCTCGGCGTCGACCTGCGCGCCCGCGCCTTCGCCAACGCCCAGGCCTCCCCCGTCGTGATCTCCGGCACGGGCGGCACGCTCTCCTTCGCGCTCGTCCCGTCGACCCCCGGCGGGCAGGTCTTCTTCGCGCTCAACTCGACCGGCCTGGCCAACGTGACCTACACCCTGCGCTACGAGACCCGCCCCGCCGATGAGATCTGCATCGACGACGAGCGCGCCAACCGCACCGCCGCCGACGCCTTCCCCGCCGAGTTCGGCGTGCGCGAGTACCGCGGCGTCGTCTGCCCCGCCGATCGCCAGCCAGGGGTCGACTTCTTCCGCCTCTCGGTGCCGGCCGGCACCCTGCTCTTCGCCGACATCCTCAACCCGGCCCCCGGCCTCGACGTCCAGATCCTCTCCGACGACGGCCTGCGCGTGCTCGGCCCCGGTGGCCCTGGCGACTTTGGCCGCTCGGCCTTCGCCCAGATCAACGCGCAGAGCCAGGTGCTCGTGGCAGTCCGCGGCGCCACCGCCGAGGATCAGGGCTCCTACCTCCTCCAGATCTACTCCCAGCCCGTCCCCGAAGGCGCGCAGTGCACCGACGATCTGCTCGAAGAGGGCTCCGTCATGATCGGCGCCGACAACGACGACTGGGACAACGCCCGCGAGATCAGCACCGGGGCCTTCCTGAGAAACCTGCTGCTCTGCCCCACGGATCGCGACTTCTACAAGTTCTTCGTCATCGCCGGCCAGAGCGTCTCCGTCACGATCCAGACCCACGAGCCCCTGCGCGGCGCCATCAAGGCCCGCGTCCACGACGTCTTCGGCCCAGACTTCCCCATCTTCCCCGTCATCACCAGCGAGGGCGGCACCCTCCAGTTCAACGTCGACGGCATCGAGGTCCTCGACGGCGGCCTGTGGTCCATCGAGATCTTCTCCGACCAGCTCGAGACCGTCTGGTACGACCTGCGCGTGATCACCAACTGACCGTTGCGCCGCCCGCTCCCCGCATCAATAACAGCCAAAGGCCTCGCAGATCCCTGCGACGTCGTCGCCCGAGAGCCCTCTGCGCTCTCCCCCGGACGCCTCGGTGGGGAACATGACGCTGCCCGGGTCGGCGCCGTGGTCAAAGCCGAGCAGGTGCCCGAGCTCATGGCGCAGGACGGTCTCCAGATCCAGCGCGTCGGGCGGCGCGCCGACCTCGTCGTCTGCGAAGAGGAAGTGGGCGTCGTTGAGGTTGACGTCGGCGTCGACGAGGGCGCCGGTGCGGGCGTTGATGGTGGTGGTGGTCACGGCGATCACCGTCGGGCTCTGGAGGGCGTCCCAGGTCGCCGCGTCGACCGTGAAGGTGACGAGGTTGTGGTTCGGGCCGCCCTCGCGCAAGCCGAGCCCCTCGTCGCGGGGGACGTCGCCGCCGTCGCGCAGGCACAGCGGGGCGCCGCAGCCCTCGGCGGCGGCCGCCCAGGAGTCGGCGGCGCGCCAGAGGGCGTCGCGCGCAGCGGCTGCGGGCAGATCCTTGGAGCCGACGGGGTCAAAGGCCACCGGGATGCAGCCCTCGACGGCCTCGGCGGGCCAGAACACCGGCCCCTCGGTGAAGCGGCTGTCGGTGCGGACGTAGCCGGCCTCGCTGGTGCGGCTGCAGGGCGGATCCTCAGGCGGCGGGGGCTCCTGCGGCGGCGTCGCGGGATCGTCGCCGCAGGCCAGGGCGAAGGCCGCCAGGGCGAGGAGCGACGGCGGAGTCCGCGCGGTGGCCGGGGGAGGTGAGCGCCGGAGGTGGGGGAGGGTGTGTTTGCGTTCTATGGGTGATCGCTCGTAATGTGCCGTCAGGTCGCTCAATCCAGTCACCGAAGGGCAGTCAGACCTTGAAGTATCGCATAGAGGAGGGATCGCAACCAGCCGGCGGCGCCCGGCGCTGGACCCTGGAGCTGACCTCGGCGGGGCGGGCGCGCGAGTTTGTCGCGGGGGGGCTGTCCGCGCTGCCCTGGGCCTGCCTGGTCGTGGCGATCTTCATCCCCGACCTCTTTGGCAATTACATCAACAAGGACGAGGCCCTGCCGATTTTTCTGGAGATGATGGCGGGGATCTTCGGGCTGGTCGTTCTGCTGATGGGCCTCTGGAGGGCCTTTCGGACGGCGCGCTGGGAGTTCGGGCGGCAGGAGGTCATGGAGCACACCCGGACGCTGCTGTGGCGCCCGGAGATCGGCCTGGAGGCGCCGCTGTCGGCCATCGTGGCCGTCGAGCGGCGCTCGGGGGGGCGGGTGCTGGCGCTGCGGCTGGCCTCGGGCGGCGAGGCGGTGCTGGCCAGGGCGTGGTGGGGCAGCGAGGAGCTGGCCGGGATCGAGGCCAGCCTGCGGCGGCACCTGGGCGCGGTCGGGAAGAGCGGGCTTGCCGAGGGTGTTGACCTCGGTGTTTCGCAACCTGGGGTGGGAGATGAGCGACGTGCTTGAGATCGACGGACGCGGCCCTCGGGGCCTCAAGAGGCGCGCGCGGGGGATCCTGCTGGCGCTGGCGCTGGCGCTGGCTGCGCCGATGGCGCCCGGGCTGGCGCAGGCCCAGGGCGATCCGCAGGAGTCGGACCCGGCCCTCCTGGCCGAGAAGATCGAGCAGTACAAGGGGCTGCTGGAGAAGAACCCGCAGGAGGGCTACATCTTCCAGCAGCTCGTCAAGCTGGTCGGCTACGGCCAGCAGATGGACAAGCTGATTGAGGAGACGCGCCAGAAGGTCGAGGCCAACCCTCGCCAGATCGCCCACCGCCTCATCCTCGGTCACCTGCTCAAGGCCGCCCAGCGCTACCCCGAGGCCATCGACGCCTACAAGGCCGCCATCGACATCGACAAGAACGACGCCACGGCCTGGCTCGGCTACGGCATGGCGCTCCAGAAGGCCAGGCGGACCGAGGAGTCGCTGGCGGCCTTCGAAAAGGCGCTGTCGCTGGAGAAGAACAAGGATCGCAAGCTGGAGATCCTGCGCGATCTGGCCGATCTGGCCTTCTCGCGCCAGGACTGGGCCGGCGCCGAGCGCTACTACCGCCAGATGATCGGCCTGGACGACAGCGACTTTGCCCAGGGCGAGTACGCCTCGCGCCTCAAGGAGAACAAGCGCTACGAGGAGTCGCTGGCCGAGTACAAGAAGATGCTCTCGGACTCGGGCCGCAACGTCAAGACCCGGGCCGAGTCCCTCAAGGCCATCGGGGAGGTCTACGCCGCGATGGGCCGCTACGAGGAGGCCCTGGAGAGCTGGAAGCAGGTCCTGGCGCTGGTGTCCTCCGACAGCTACCTGCGCCAGGAGATCGAGCAGCTCACCATCGCCGTCTACCGCGACCGCAATGACCTCAACGGGCTGGTCGAGCTCTACACCCAGCAGTGGAAGAGCCCCAGCTACGAGCAGGCCATGACGATCGCCGGCCTCTACGACGAGATGGGCCGCGAGCAGGACGCGATGCGCTTCTACAAGGTGGCCCTGGGCAAGAACCGGGGCAGCGTCGACGCGCGCCTGAAGATCATCCACCTGCTCGACCGGCGCGGCGAGCGCGACGAGGTCATCAAGGCCTACATCGATCTGATCAAGGCCGAGCCCGGCCAGCCCAGCTACCAGTTCGATCTGGCCAAGCTCTACTGGGAGAAGAACGACAAGAAGAGCGCCTTGTCGACCACCGACAAGCTCTCGCGCTCCTTCGCCAGCGACGCCACGGTCCAGAGCAACCTCGCCGATCTCTACTACCAATGGGACATGCGCGACAAGGTCCTGGATCAGTTCCAGAAGCTCGTCAAGCTGGCGCCGCGCGACCCGAGCTTCCTGACCAACCTGGGCGAGTTCCACTGGCAGGAGGGCAAGAGGGACAAGGCCCTGGAGAGCTGGCGCAAGATCCTGACCTCCGGGCTGCCCAAGTCCGAGGCGCACGCGATGCTGGGCCAGATCTACGCGGATCACAACATGATCCGCGAGGCCATCGAGGAGGTCGACAAGGCCATCGCCGCCGATCCGGCCAACGATCAGCTCTACCGCTCCCTGGCCCTGATCCACGAGCGGGGCCGCGATCTGACCCGCGCCGTCGAGGCCTGGCAGGCCCTGCTGACCCGGACCACCCGCCAGCACCTCAAGCGCGAGGCGCGCAGCGAGATCATCAAGATCTACCACCGCCAGGGCACCCTGAGCGGCAAGCTGCCCGCCCTCCGGCAGGCCTTCGAGCGCGAGCAGCCCGATCTGGACGCCGGCTACTTCCTCGGCGAGGGCTACATCGCGCTCAAGGACTTCGCCAACGCCGAAGCGGTCTTTCGCAAGATCCTGGACCGAGACGCGGAGGATCTGGAGGCGCTGCTGGCGCTCAACAAGATCTACACCGAGACCAACGACCACCAGAAGAGCATCGAGACCCTGCGCCAGATGGCGCGCCTGAACCCCCAGCGGGCCAGGGACTACTACCACCGGATCGCGGAGCTGAGCCTGAAGCTCTACGAGGACGCGCAGGCCGTCGAGTTCGCCTCGATGATGGTCGACCTCAACCCCAGCGACGCCAACGCCCACGCCCGGCTCGGCCAGATCTACGCCCAGATGCAGGATCTGCCCAGGGCGGCCGACGAGTACCGCACGGCCCTGGAGCTCGACCCGATGGCCTACGGCTACACCCTGGAGCTGGCCGAGATCTACCTGGCGCTCGACAAGGTGCGCGACGCCGATCAGCTCTACCGACAGCTCGTGCGCAAGAGCCGCGACGAGAGCGTGGTGCTGCGCGCCGGCCGCAAGTCCATCGACATCAACGACGCGCTGGCCGAGCTCGACAAGCTGGAGCGGGATCTGACCCCGCTCATCGCGGCCAACCCCACCCGCAAGGTCTTCGGCCAGCTCCAGATCGAGCTCTACGACCGGATGACCCGCTCGCTGATCGCCGAGGCCGACTACGGCTCCCCGGCGCTGCGCAAGGCCGCCGAAGAGAGCCTGATGGACATCAGCCGCCGGGCCATCGGCCCGCTGCTGGCGGCGCTGACCGAGAACGACCTGAGCCAGCAGACCATCGCGATCCGCATCCTGGGCAACCTGCGCAACCCCAACGCCGCCCTGCCGCTGGCCAGGATGCTCGACAACGAGGACCAGACCTTGCGGATCCAGGCCGCGCTGGCCGCCGGCAAGCTCGGCGACCCCCGCGCGCTCGAGCCGATGAAGCGCGCCACGCGCGACCCCAACGCCACCGTGCGCGAGATCGCCGTCTGGTCGCTCGGCCGCATGAACACCAAGGAGGCCGCCGGGCCGCTCAAGAGCCTCATGGAGGAGGACCCCCTGTGGACGATCCGGGCGCTGGCCGCCATCGGCCTGGGCCGCACGGGCGGCCCCGACGCCGTGCCCGTGCTGGGCAAGCGCCTCTCGCTGCCCACCGAGCGCGACGCCAAGGTCGAGGTCCGCGTGGCCGCCGCCTGGGGCCTCGGCGCCCTCGGGGACGCCAAGGGCCAGACCTGGCTCGTCCAGGCCCTCAAGGAGGACAGGGAGCTCCAGGTGCGCCGCATGGCCGCCTGGGCGCTGGGCAACATCGGCTCGCTCGAAGCCCTCGAAGCCCTCCTGGAAGCCTACTGGTCCTCCGACCCCGAGGTGCGCGAGGTCGCCGGCAAGGCCCTGCTGCGCCTCGGCCCCGATCCCGCCGGGCAGCGCGTCCCCTATGTCGTCTGGGAGGAGAACGTCGGCTTCTTCAACGCCAGCACCACCACCCTCGACGTCCCCTTCCTGCTCAACGTCCTGCTCTCCGAGGACCTGCTCTCGCGCGGCGGCCAGGGCGACCACGCGATCATCGAGGGCGAAAAAAGCATCGCCGCGCTGCTGGAGCGCCAGATCGAGCGCTCGGACTCGGCTCGCCTCGTGGCCATCCTCAGCGACCTCGATCAGGCCCCCGACCACATCAGCCTCGGCGCGCTGACCTGGAACCTGCCCGAGGACCCCGCTCGCCGCGCCCAGACCCTCGAAGCGCTCGGCCGCATCGGCGCCAGGCTCGCCGCCCCGCTGCGCAAGCTCCTGACCGACGACGCCCCGCTGGTGCGCGCGCACGCCGCCGGCGTCCTGGGCAAGATCGGCGATCAGGCCGCCGTCGACAAGCTCATCGCCGCCCTCGACGACGAACACCAGGACGTCCGCCGCAAGGCCGCGCTGGCCCTCGGCAGCCTGGGCGACAAGAAGGCCCTGGCGCCCCTCATCGCCCGCCTGAGCGGCGACAAGGCCTGGACCTCGCGGGCCCACGCCGCCACGGCCCTCGGGATGCTGCGCGACGCCGCCGCCCTCGACGCCCTGACCCGCGCCCTGGCCGACGACTACACCTGGGTGCGGGCCAACGCCGCCGGCGGCCTCGGCATGCTCCGCGACCCCAAGGCCGTCCCAGCCCTGATCCAGAACCTCGCGGGCGCCTCGCCGCCCGTCCGCGTCGAGATCGTCCGCGCCCTGGCGCTCATCGGCGGCGCCGACGCCGACCGCGCCCTGGCCCCCTTCAAGGACGACCCGGACCCCGCGCTGCGCGACGCCTCCAACGCCCGCCCCTGACCCCCATCGCCCCACGGCGACGACGGGCGTTGTGAGCCCGCACCACGACGGTGTATGATGCCCAAGGCGACCGGCGCTCCCCGTCGCCGCACGCGCGATGCGACCCAACCCACAGCGGCCACCATGAACAACATCCCCTGCTGGCAGTGCAGCGCCCCTGTCCCCCCCGACCACACCTTCTGCGGTCAATGCGGCGCCGCCCTCGAAAAAGCCCCCCCCCGCAAGCGCAACACCCAGCCCCTGAGCCCCCTGATGGCGTCCGGCCGCGCCCGCCTCCTCGTCCTCAAGGGCGCCCGCGAGGCCCACGCCGGCCAGAGCTTCATGCTCGGCGCCGCGCAGCACCCCGCAGGCCGCGAGGAGGGCGTCGTCATCCTCGACGACGACCCCTTCGCCTCACCCCTCCACGCCAACTTCTTCTACCTCGACAAGAACGACCTCTACGTCAAGGACGAGGAGAGCCTCAACGGCACCTTCCTGCGCCTCCGTGAGCCCGCTCGCCTCAAGTCCCACGACCGCTTCATCGTCGGACAGCAGGTCTTCCAATTCGAATACCTCGAGCTGGCCGAGCGATACCCCGACCAGGACGGCACCCTGCGCTACGTCTCCCCCCAGAAGTCCACCCGCTTCCGGCTCCTCCAACTCCTCGACGGCGGCCGCGTCGGCCAGATCCACGCCTCGCCCACCAACGAAGTCACGATCGGCCGCGAAGGCTGCGACCTCAACTTCCCCGACGACCCCCACATGTCCAGGCGCCACGCCCGCCTCTCACACGACGACAAGGGCTTCCTCCTTCAAGACTCCGACTCCACCAACGGCACCTTCCTGCGACTGCGCGAGGCCGCCCGACTCTCCCACGGCGACTGCGTCATGATGGGACAGCACCTCCTGCGCGTCGAGGTCAACCCCGCCTGAGATGCTCAAAAACCTCACCATCGTCATCGGCGCGATGAAGTCGGGCACGAGCAGCCTTCACAGCTACCTCGACCTCCACCCCGACGTGACCATGTCTCGCGCCAAGGAGCTCAACTTCTTCGTCGAGCACCAGAGCTGGCCCCGCGGCCTGAACTGGTACCGCCGACAGCTCGGCCACCCCGCCCTCCTTCGCGGTGAGTCCTCACCCAACTACACCAAGCACCCCACCTTCCCAGGCGTCCCCGAGCGCATGCACGGCGTCGCCCCCGACGCCCGCCTGATCTACCTCGTCCGCGACCCCATCAGCCGCGTCCTCTCCCACTACGTCCACAACCTCTCCCACGGACGCGAGACCCGACCCGTCGACGAAGCCCTCGCCAACGTCGAGACCAACCCCTACGTCTACCCCAGCCGCTACCACTTCCAGATCGAGCAGTTCCTCGCCTTCTACGACCGCTCCCAGCTCCTCGTCCTCGATCAACTCGACCTCCTCAACGACCGACGCGCCGCCCTCAAGCACACCTTCGAATTCCTGGGCGTCGACGCCGACTTCGACCACCCAGGCTTCGACAGGATCCTCCACAGCTCCAGCGCCAAGGGCCAGCCGACCCCGCTGGCCAGAAAGCTCTCCCGGCTGCCCGGCGGTCGCCTCCTCCGCTACGCCATCCCCCCGCTCTTCGAAACCCCCATCGACAAACCTCGCCCCTCCGAGGCCACCCTCGACGCCCTCAAGGCCTGCCTCAAGCCCGACGCAGACGCCCTGCGCGACCTGACCGGCCTCCCCTTCAAGCACTGGTCCGTCTGACCCCCCAGATCGACAGCCCCCGCCCCTCCGAGGCCACCCTCGACGCCCTCAAGGCCTGCCTCAAGCCCGACGCGACCCGCCTTCCACCCTCCTCAATGTCAACCAACAATATCGATGGACGCCGCGACTTTATATCGAAGATCCTGGTTGATGTCGCCAGCCCGCGAGCGCGGCGGCCAGGGAGGCCGCCCAGACAGCGCCGCCTCCACCCTTCAGGCCGACGCCTCCACCCTCCAGGCCCGAGCCCCTGGGCGTCGTCAACAGCCCGCCTCTCCCGCCACGAGCCGATCAGAGCGCGCGGTGGCCCAGGAAGATCAACCTCGGGGTCCGGTCGTCGTCGGTCTCTTCCACGATGGCCTCGGCTCTGAAGCCCGCCTCGACCATGAGCGCGATCCACCGCTTCGCCTCGAAGAGGCCCGTCCGGTGCGTCTCGTGCGCGAGCTGGGTCCCACCCTCGGCGTCTCTCAGGATGAAGGCGTAATCCGTGGCGATCCAGGTGTCCTCGGGATCGGGATCCCAGCTCCACGCCAGGTAGCGAATCCCACGGCCGTCCGGACCATCCTCGCCGCCGTGCTCCGTGGAGGGTTCAAACATCTCGGCGGTGTCGTCCGGCATCAAGACGGCGATCCCGCCCGGCCGACAGTGGGCGAAGGCCGTGTCCAGGGTCCGGCGAAGGTCGCCCTCGGTGATCATGTAGTCGATGGCGTCGTGGATGAAGACGGCGTCGAAGTCGCGGCCAAGCCTCAGGTCGCGCATGTCGCCGAGGATGTGATCGCACTCCGGGTTGAGGGCCCTGGACAGGCCGAGCATCTCCGGCGAGAGGTCGGCCAGCGTCATCGTAAAGTGCGCCTTGAGGTGAACGGCGTTGTGCCCGCCGCCGCTGCCAAGCTCAAGGACCTCCTTGACGGGGATCGCGGCGCGCTGGAGCACCGTGACCGTCCAGGCGGCCTCCTCCTTGTAATCGTCGGGGGGCGAGATCAGCGGCCACCAGGGCGCCAGATCGCCATAGAATCGATATCGATCGGGATGGTCGGGCATGGATCTTCTCCTTGGCCGAGGTTGGTTGATCGCCCATTCCGAAGGAGGGAGCGCGCGGCGATGGCCCCACCGCCGTGTGGGCGATGAGCCGTGCGGCGGCGCTGCTGCTCAGGGCGCGCCTTGACCTTGCGTCGGGCTCCATACGATGGTCGTGTCGCGGAGTCCCCACCGGAGTCTATCACGTCGGGGGCGTCCGCAAGCCCTGGGCGTGGGCTCAGGGCGCCTCGAAACAGACAACCCCTTGTTGCAGTGAGGTCGGGATGAAGGGATCGGACAGGCTCAGGGCCTTCGTCGTCCAGAACAAGCTCGTCGAGCTTCTGGCCGCGCGCGATCGCCTGTCGTCGGCCTACGACGCGATCGAGGCCGAAGCCCGCGATCTGGACGACGCCGCCGCGGTCGAGGCCTTGTCGCGCGGGCTGGCGGCGCTGCGGATCGGCACCAGGCTCGTCCACCCCGAGGTCGCCAACCTGGAGGTGGCCGCGGGCGCGGGCGATCCGAGGTTGCTGGCGAGGGTGCGCGCGCGCCTGGAGGCCGCCATCGCCCAGGGGAGGGCCAGAGCGGACGTGATGCCGGTGTTCGGCGGGGTGCTTGGGGAATGGCTGGCGCCGGTCCGCCGCCGTCCTGAGCCCGCCCTTGAGCGCGCGGCGCTGGTCGAGCCCTTGCTCAAGCCCGCGTCGGCGACGGCGGCGGCGTTGATCGCGCGGCTGGAGGGGCGCATCGACTCGAAGGCGCTGGCGCGCGCCCGCGAGCTGGTCGGGGCCTCCTCCGAGTCGCTTGACGACATGGGCGCGGGGTGGATGCCTCACCCGGACGACGCGCTGCTCGACGAGGAGGGCCTGGCGGACAAGGCGGCGACAGGGGAGCTTGACGCGTCGGGGCAGGAGAACCCGCTGGCGCGCGAGTTTCATCAGGCCTTTGATATCAGCTGGCGGGGCGTCGAGGGCTGGGACTGGCCGGAGGCCGGGGTGACGCTGGCGCCGATCTGGACGCGCAACCGTTACCGGCTGCGGCCGAAGCTCGACCTCATCACGGCCTCAACCGTCGAGGAGGTGGGGCGAGCCGTCGAGGAGGCGCTCGGGGCGTTGTGCGGCCGAGCGCGCTTGAATCGGCTGCAGCGGCTGAGGCGCCTGAAGGCGCTCAACGCGCCGGCCATCATCATCGAGAACGAAGCGCGGATGCTGGACAAGACGATGGACCTCTTCGGCTGGCTCGGCCCCGACGAGGCGGTGGGCCAGGACGGGACCATCGCCCTGGCGCGAGCCGAGAGCCGGATGATGTCGTCCTCGGAAGGGGGCTACGACTACGCGGCGAGCGAGATCGGCCGGGCGGCGGCCCTGTTGCGCGCCGAGATCAGGGTGGCCGAGGCGCACGGGCGGCCGGTCTACGTGCTCAAGGCGGACATCGCGGACTTCTACCCCTCGGTGTCGCACGCGCTGGTCCTGGGGCTGCTCAGGTGGCTGGGGCTTGATCCGAGGCTGGTGGATCTGACGGCGCGGGCGCTCTCGCCGCGCCTGCCGGAGGGCGGCCGGACCCGCGTCGGGCTGCCGCTCGGGCTGCGGCTGTCGCGGGCGGTGGAGTCCCTGTTGATGGCGGCGATCCTCGGCGAGGTGCGGGCCGCGGCCCCTGTGGAGGTCATCAGCCTCGTCGACGATGTCGTCCTGGTGGCGCACTCGCCCGAGCACGTCGAGGCGGCCTGGGCCGCCCTCAGAGCGGCCGTCGGCGACGCGGGGTTGTGCCTGAACGAGGCCAAGGTCGGGGCCGCGGCCTTTGGCGCCCCGCTGCCTGCTGGCTTGCCGCAGGGGCCGGTGCGCTGGGGGATGCTGCGGCTGGGGGAGGGCGGGGACTTCGAGGTCGACGAGGAGGCGCTTGAGGAGTTCATCGCGATCACGGCGGCGCGGGTCGACGGCCACGGGGCGCTGCTGGACCGGGTCGGGGCCTGGAGGGAGCAGCTGCGCTACCTGTGGACCTGGCTGGCCCCGAGCGCCGATCTCGGCCCGGATCACCTCGCGGCGGCGCTCGACGCCGCTCGCCGGCTGGGTGAGGCGGGGGCCTCGGGCCAGGGTTCGATGCGGGCGATGCTCAGAGGGGAGGTGGAGCGGCGCTTCCTGGGGGGAGGCCGCGCGGCCTTGCCGGACGCGTGGCTCCACTGGCCCTTGACGGCGGGGGGGCTCGGCTTGCCCTATCCGCCCGCCGACGGCGTCCCGCTCCAGCTCGCCCAGCAGGCCCGACAGCGCGCCCAGGAGGACTTCGCGGCTGGCGGGGGTGGCGAAGACAGGCCGATGCCAGCGCCGACGGCGCACCCCGAGGTCGACGAGGCTTGGGGGGCGTGGTTCGCGCGGCAGCTCGCGCCGCTGGAGCCTGCGGCCCCCGTCGAGACGCCTGAGATGGAGGATCAGGTCCGCCGCTTCATCAAGCGCGGAGAGCGGCTGGGGCGCGCCGCCGCGCCGCTGTCCCCGTACTGGCGCTGGGTGCTGCATACGCTCGGGCCGGACATCCTCGAAGCCTACGGGACCTTTGACTTTATCGCCACGGATCTCGTGCCGACCCAGATGATCCGAGGGAGCTTCTAAAGGGCTGACGGGTTTGACGCTCGTCGGTCCCTCCAGGCCATCGGGCCTTTAGCGGCGAGGCCACTCGGAGGGGTGGACGCCGGTGAGGGCGAAGACCGCGCAGGAGGACTCGCCGGCCCGGCTGCGGGCGTCGATGAGGGCATCCTCGAGTTCGAAGGCGTCCATGATGAGGGACTCGGCCTCGGAAGGATCGACGGCTCGGGCGGCGATCCAGCCCAGGGCCAGGGCGCGGTGCTCGCGGGCGGTGGTCTGGAGGGCGAGCAGGGCGGGGATCTCGGCGTCGAAGGCCGCGCGCTGGCTCAAGGCGGCCTCGAGGGCGCTCAGGCGCGAGCGGCGCTGGGCCTGGGCGTCGAGCCGGGCTTCGGCGGCGCGGAGCTTGAGCGCCTCGGCCTCGGCGCGCTGCTCGAAGCCGAGGGGGATCTCGACGGCGAGTCGCCCTTCAATGATCGGGCGCGAGTTGGGCAGCCGGGGCGTGTAGCCGAGCGAGATCCAGGACAGCCAGGGCAGCCGCCCGGAGGTCTGGCGGGCGGAGAGGCTGTTCAGCAGTGCCTGTTCGGCAAGGTGGCTGGACCAGATCGGGTGGGCGAGCAGGGCCTGGTCGAGCACTTCGGGGCGGAGGTCGAGCGCAGGCTGCTGGGCGGTGAGGGGGGGCAGGGCGATCGGCGCCCTGTCGGGTTGGGGAGGCGCGGGGCCGGGGTGGGCGCGCAGGAGGCGGCGTTGACGGGCGAGGGATCGGGCGCGGTGGTTGGGCTCGGAGGCGAGCTGGGCGTCGAGGAGGCCGTCGGCCCAGGTCTGGAGCAGGGCGAGGTCGTCGCGCAGGCGCTCCCAGGCTTCCGTGCGCAGCCGGTGGGTTTCGAGGTCGGCGCTCTGAAAGCAGGCTTCGGCCTCGGCGCGCGCGGCCTCGACGTCGATCTCGGCCAGTCGGCCCTCGACGCGGGCGCGGTGGGCGTCGCGCTCGGCCTTGAGGCGCCAGGGGTTCTGGAGGGGGGTTCGGAGCTCGCCGCTGGGCAGGGCGGAGTTGCGCACGAGGAGGTCGGCCATGTCCAGGTCGTTGAGGCGAAGCTCGACGCCCTCGATGAGGGTGATGGGCGGGGCCTGCTCCGCCTCATCGAGGGCCAGGCGGCGGCGCGCGTCGAGCAGGGCGTCTTGCGCCTGGCCCTCGGTCCTGGGGGTGCCTGTCGTCGCCTGGGGTGCGCTGGCGCAGGCCGCGAGCCAGAGCGCCAGGATCCCGAAGCAGAGGTGGTTGTGCCCGTGTTGACGGGGGTTCATGGTCATGGCTGGATCTCCACCGTCGGCCTTGCGCCGTCAAAGGCGGGCCTGAGCCTCGGCGCCAGCGGGCGCGCCCGTGCGCCTGAGCCGCCCTGGACATTAGATACCACAGAACCTGCGCCGTCGATCGCGCCCGACATCGGAGCGCCAAGCGCGCTCGACCGGTGCTGGTGCCCGCGCGGCGTCGATCCTTCGCGCCTTGTCTCTTGTCGAGCCTGCGCCCGGAAGAGGGGACAGGGCCAGGCGAGCGGACGGCGCCGAGGCCCTCCTCGGACAGGCTCGGGGGATCGAGGCCGACCGAAGGCGCGGCGCCCGCAGAGGGGCGGCTCAAGGTCGGTCAAAAAGGAAGACCCCGGCGGGGGCCAGGGTCTTCGTCGTCCAGAATGGTCAGGGGCCGCCGCCGTGGGCGACCTCGTCAGGCCTTGGCGACGTCCTTGGCGTAGTAGCCCTTGGGGCCGTTGGCCAGCTCGTATTTGACCTGCTCTCCCTCCTTGAGGGTCTTGAAGCCGTCTCCAGAGATCTCCGAGTAATGGACGAAGATGTCTTCACCTCCGTTGGAGGGGACGATGAAGCCATAGCCTTTGGCGTTGTTGAACCACTTCACGCTTCCTTCAATCACGAAAACCTCCTTTCGAGTACCACGTGCCGCAGATTTCGAGCCTGCGGCTCTCCTTCCGAATTGTTGAAGGGTGCAGGGCAGAGCGATCCCTCACCAGGGTGAGGGGTGTTTAGACCCTGAACCCCTCAACGACTGCAATCCGAGTTCGGTTTTGCCTCCCGAGTTGTGCTACATCGCGCGAGGGTCTGTCAACCCCTTTTTGACCTCCGAAGGCGGCCATGAAGTCGCGGTGGAGGTCGTCAGGGAGCGCCTTGGGTGGACTTGAGGGTGTGGAGCGTGCCGCTGGAGTAATCGAGCAGGTAGAGCTCTCCGTGGCGGTCCACGCCGAAGCTGGAGATGTTCATGCCGGTCTCGGCCAGCAGCGCGCCCTCGGGCTTCTGGCCCTCGACGCGGCGCACCGACCAGAGCCGCCCGGTGGTGAAGTCCCCGTAGATGTACTGTCCCTGGAGCGCCTTGTGCCGCTTCCCCCTGTAGACGTGGCCCCCCGTGATCGAGGTGCCCAGCGTGTGCGGGTACTGAATCACGGGCAAGATCAAGCCCTTGGAGTCGCAGCGCGCCGCGTCGTAGCACGAGAACCCCTCCATCACCTTCCAGCCGTAATTGCCGCCGCGCACGATCACGTCGACCTCCTCCAGCGCGTTCTGGCCCACGTCCCCCGTCCAGAGCTCGCCCGTCTCGGCGTCGAAGCTCATCCGCCACGGGTTCCTCAGCCCATAGGCCCAGATCTCCTTGCGGGCGCCCGACGTCTTGACGAAGGGGTTGTCGGCCGGGATCGCGACCTTCATGCCCGGATCAGCCCTGTCCACGTCCAGGCGAAGGATGCTGCCCAGCAGCGTCGACAGATCCTGCCCGTGCCCCTCCGGGTCGCCGCCAGCGCCGCCGTCCCCGACCGCGACGTACAGGAACCCATCAGGCCCGAAGGCCACCTGACCCCCGTTGTGGTTCGAATAAGGCTGGAGGAACTCCAGCAGCACCTCCTCGTCCCCGGCCTCGGCCTTGCCGCCGCGCGCCTTGAAGCGGGAGATGATCGTCCGCGTCGGCCCCGGCGCCGTGTAATTGACGAAGAAGAGCCCGTTCTGCGCGTAGCGCGGGTGGAAGGCCAGCCCCAGCAGGCCGAGCTCGCCGCCGTCCACGACCCGCTCGCGCAGATCCAGGAAGACCTCGGCCCCCTCGCCCGCCTTGTCCGCGTCGAAGACCTTGATCACCCCCGCCTGCTCCACGACGAAGAGCTTGCCGTCGCCCGCGTTCTGCAGATCCACCGGCCTCTCGAAGCTCAAGGCCGGGAAGGCCCGCTCGACCGACCAGCGCGGCGACCCCGAGGCCGTCAGCGCGACCTCCGACGGCGCCACGTTCTGCGCCTCGACCGGCGCCGAGCGACACCCCGCCCCCGCACACAGCGCCAGCAGCAGCGCCCCACCGACCGCGATCCCACCCAGGCGCCTCTCCACCACGACCTCCATCCAGCGCCCGCGCGCTGGCACCTCAGAGTTGACCGCGCCCGGCCCCTGGCCCATACCCCAGGCTCAAGGCGCGCCCGCGCATGCCCTGCGCCTCCCCATTGTGCCTCAGGCCAGGAGCCCAAGCCATGTCCCCCCCCGACCACCCCAGCTTCTCAGGCGACCGCACCCCCCTCGACGCCCTCCTGCCCGGCCAGCGCGCCCGCGTCGCCGGGCGGCTCGTCCAGACCCCCGGCCGCACCCTGGCCCTGCGCGACGCCAGCGGCGTCGTCGAGCTGCGCGATCTCCCTGAGGATCTTCACCCCGGCGATCTGGTCGCCCTGACGGGCCTCGTCGACGCGGGGCCGAGCGGCCCGCCCGCCTTCAAGGTCGCCGCCGCCGAGCGCCTCGTCTGCCCCGCCCGCCCCGGCTCGCCCCACTCGCCCGCGCTGCTTGAGGCCCTGGCCGCCCGCCACCGGATGAACCGCGCCGCGCGCCGCTTCTTCGACGACCAGGGCTTCACCGAGGTCGAGACCCCCAACCTCGTCGAGGCCCCAGGCACCGACGTCCACCTCGCCGCCTTCCAGACACCCTTCGCCGGCCTCGGCCCCGTCGGCCCCGCCCCCCTCTGGCTCCACACCTCGCCGGAGTGCGCCATGAAGCGCCTGCTCGCCGCCGGGATGGAGCGCATCTACCAGATCTGCAAGGTCTACCGCGACGCCGAGTGGACCGCCTCGCACAACCCCGAGTTCACCATGATCGAGTGGTACCGGGCCTTTTGCCACTACGGCCCCATCATGGACGACGTCGAGGCCCTCGTGCGCGCCCTCCTCGATCGCCCCGCGCTCGCGTGGGGCGACTCCCTCGTCGACCTGAGCGCCCCCTTCGAACGCCTCACCGTCCAGGACGCCTTCTTGCGCCATTGCGGCCTCGATCTGCTGGCCCTCGACACCGCCGAGGCGCTGCGCGAGGCCGCCTGCGCCCGCGGCCTCGGCCCCCTGCCCGAAGGCGAGGCCTGGGACGATGTCTTCCACGCCCTGATGCTGACCTGGGTCGAGCCCCACCTCGGCGCCGCGCGCCCGACCTTCCTCATCGACTACCCTCGACCCCTGGCCGTCCTGGCCCGCGCCAAGGACGACGATCCCCGCGTCGCCGAGCGCTTCGAACTCTACGTCGCCGGCGTGGAGCTGTGCAACGGCTTCACCGAGCTCAACGACCCCGTCGAGCAGCGCGCCCGCTTCGAAGAGGATCTGGCCCACCGCGCCGCCCTCGGCCTGCCGGCCTGCCCGATGCCCGAGGCCTTCCTGCGCGCCCTGGAGCAGGGCATGCCCCCCTCCGGCGGGGTCGCCCTCGGGCTCGACAGGCTCCTGATGCTCTCCCTCGGCGCCCAGGACATCGGCCAGATCCTCATCCGCGCCGTCGAGGCCCCCTGAGCCCGCCACACGCCCACCATGCCGCCCGGGCGGGGTGGAGCGCCGCGCGGGCGTGTGCTACCTTGCGGCCCGATCCAGCCCGGAGGCGACATGCTGCGCGCGCAAAAAGCGAGCAAGATCCTGAAGATCCTCGACGAACTCTACCCGGAGACGCCCATCCCGCTGGAGCACGATGACCCTTACTCGCTCCTGGTCGCGGTGCTGCTCTCGGCCCAGTGCACCGACGCGCGGGTCAACCGCATCGCGCCCCTGCTCTTTGCGCGCGCGGACACCCCGGCGAAGATGGTCCTGCTCGACGTGGAGGAGATCGAGGCCATTATCAAGCCCTGCGGCCTGTCCCCGACGAAGGCCAGAGCCATCCACGGCCTCTCGCAGATCCTGCTGGACAGCCACGGCGGGCAGGTGCCGGACGAGGCCGCCGCGCTGGAGGCCTTGCCGGGCGTTGGGCACAAGACCGCCGCGGTGGTGCTGGCGCAGGCCTTCGGCAAGCCGACCTTCCCCGTCGACACCCACATCCACAGGCTGGCGGCCCGCTGGGGCCTGAGCACGGGCAGGAACGTCGTCCACACCGAGCGCGACCTGAAGGCCACCTTCGCGCCCGAGACCTGGCACCGCCTCCACCTCCAGATCATCTTCTTCGGCCGCGATCATTGCCCGGCGCTCTTCCACGACCTGTCCGCCTGCCCGATCTGCGGCTGGGCCTCGACCAGGAAGCGCAGGATCGAAGAGGACAAGCGCAACGAGGCCCTGCGCGACCAGCGCCGCAAGAAGCCCGCCTGACCCAGCTCCACGCTCGACACTCCACCCCCTGTCCCCCTCCTCGCTGCGCAAGGAGGGGGGACTCTTGAATTACGGGAGGAGGTGGATCGCACTCCACCCCCTGTCCCCCTCCGAAGGGCACTGCCCTCGTTCCACGAGGAGGGGGAACGCTCGTATTACGGACACGGGTGTATCGAGTCCCGCCCCGACGACCTCGCCACCCGCCCCAGGGGGCCAGTGATCCCGGCGATGGCTCCTGCGGCCCCCCCCAAGTCACCGAGCCCCCCTGATCCACCTTGTCCGTAATTCAAGAGTCCCCCCTCCTTCCGGAGGGAGGAGGGGGACAGGGGGTGGAGTGTGCGGGTGGTTGACACCGGGGGCGCCCGAGCCTATCTCTTGAAGGCCCTCGGCCCCGCCGCAAAGGGCCACCCCTTGCCGCAACAACCGCGCTGACACCAATAGGAGCTCCTCGTCATGATCCACCCCCCGGGCGGCTTTCTCATGGGACGCCTCGCGCCCCTCGCCTTCACCGCGCTCTTGATGACCTTCGGCGGCTGCAATGCGGCCGAGGAGCTGCTTGACGGCGAGGAGGCGGAGCTCAAGGAGGCGGAGCTGCCGAACTGCTCAAGGATCATCACCTGCTGCGCCAACCTCAAGGGCAGGGGCATCGCGCCGGACGAGTGCGAGGACGCCTTCATCCCGGCCGCCGATCAGGTCATCTCGACCTACCAGGCCGCCCGCGACAACATCCCCTTCGACGACGCCGAGGCCCGCACCCTGCTGCGCGACGAGACCCAGGGCACGGTCGAGCCCGGCTGCCGCTGCTTCCTGGAAGAGACCATCGGCCAGATCGACGACGCGCTGCTGCCCATCGACTGCGAGTCGGACAAAAACGTCGGAACGCTCGAAGGCGACCTGCAGTGCTCCGACGCCACGGACGCCCTGCTCGACGCCGCCGCCGACAACTAGCCAAGGTATACTGTCAATTCGAGGTCTGTGCTCAAGGTCAGCACAATCCCACCTTGGTGCCCCGCTACTTTCGAGCCATCACCACCGGCACCTTGCGTTTGAAGCTCATCTTCACAGGCCAGGGCGTCCGAAGATGACGTAAGCTGCGCCTGAGTCGGCGGCCCCGCTGCGATCGGATTGGGGTGCTCCCACCACGAGGTCGTCGACGCCATCGGCGTTGAGATCGACTCCCGAGGCGAGGGAGTGGCCAGCCCAGTCGATGGCGGCTTCTCCCGTCAGGATGAGGTCTGCGTCCACATCGGCGAGTTGGCCTGTGATGGGGCCGAAGAAGATAAAGACGCTCCCGCGCTCGGGGACCCGGCTTGAACCGACCTCGCCGTTGGCCAGCGGAGCCCCGACGATGAGGTCGTTGAAGCCATCGGCGTTGATATCTGCGTCGAAGGAGATGGCGTGACCAAACCTCGAACCTGGTTGGGTCGAACGCAGCGTGAAGCCCGCCTCGTCCAGCGGGAAGACGCCCTCCAGGTCGGTGGGGACGACCCAGACCCGGCCTGCGCCCTCGTCGGCAAAGGGAGTGCCCACGGCCAGTTGGCGGGCGTCGTTGTTCGCTGAGAGCGTTGCGCCGGCCAATTGCCCGGCGGCGGTTCCAAGATACTTCAAAGGGGCGTCGGCCAGAGAGAGGCTTCCTTGCAAGGGCCCATGGACGACGTAGACAGCGCCTGCATCGGGTAAAGACGGCAGGTCGTGGTGCAAGGCGCTCAGGGCCAGATCGGCGATGCCGTCGCCGTTGACATCGTCCAAGGCTGCGACAGTATGCCCGACCCTATCACCAGCACCTTCGGCGTGAAGCAAAGCGGCAGCCGAGTCCAGGCCGTACGACTGGATGTGAGGGCCTGCGACGATGTGGACGACGCCAGTCCCAGCGTTGGACTCGTCGCGGAACCGAAAGGAGTCCCCCACCGCGATGTCGTCCTGGCCATCGCCCGTCACGTCACCAAGCCACGCCACCGCCGCCCCTGGCCAGGCATTGTCTTGACCGGTCCAGCGGGTCGTTGCGTCCGTGGAGATGTCTCGCGGACCCGACCAATGTGAAGGATGCAGGTAGACGACACCACTAACACGTTCTGGGTTATCCTCATAGCTTGCAACTCGGCCCACGAGCAAGTGGGTGGGGGTGGTCGCCAACGCGTGGCCAGCATCAGGGCCGACCGCAGGCACAAGAAGGGTCGGGTGCATCTCAGGGTTCAAGTCAATCAGGCCCACAGGATGGGGGACGACGAAGAGCAGCGGTACTGGTTCGCCCCCGTTGTACTCAATCAAGCGCGTCGCCACGGCGACAGCGGCGGCGTTGTCTCCATTTTGAGGGATGAGGGTGACCTGGTTACCCCACCAGGCGCTGCGTTCGCGGCGCGTGAGGATGGCGTCGGCGTCCACAAGGCCGAGGACGGGCGGAAAGACGCACAGACCCGGCGAGCCATCGCAGTCGTTGTCTTTGGCGTCCCCGCACACTTCCATCAGGCCTGGGCGGATATCGGGGTCGGCGTCCTGGCAGTCCCCACCAACGAGCACATGACCCTCCGGGCGCCGACAAGCCATCCGGGCCTTCTGGCTGTCTCCGACGCCATCTGCGTCCAGGTCCAGATAGTATGTTTGTTGGTCGAGCCGGGATGGGTCGTCGATGGTGCCGTTGCAGTCGTCATCGATGCCGTTGCAGATCTCGGTGGCGCCTGGGTGGATCCGGGCGTCATCGTCGTTGCAGTCGAGGCCGACCTGGACGTATCCCAGCGGCCAGAGGCAGGACGCGCGCCCGGCCTGGGGATCGCCAAACCCATCCCCGTCCTGATCGAGATACCACACCCGCTCCAGGCAGGGTTCTTCGACGCCGTCAGGAAGAGGGTCGAGTGTAACCCCTCCTGCATCGGATGGGTCGCCTCGACCACCCGGTGAAGAGCAGGCTGAGATGAAAACGAGTGTGAAGGCGAGGGTCTTGTTCAGTGTCTTGTTCATCTTGTGTTTATCCCTTTGGGCGAGACATAAGATAGCAGGATGAGGATCGCAGAGCAATAGGAAGGTCGAATGAAGGGTTCAGGGTGGCATTATGCGGTGTGGATTATGTGTTTGCTCATTTAATTTGCTATTGTCGAGCCGGTTGACGCTCAGGAGTCAATCTGGTTGAAGGCGACGACGGACCAGAGCACCAATGCCGATCTTGATACAGATGTTGTGGTTGACGACAGCGACAACCCGCACGCCGTTTTTGTATTCAAGACGACGACGACGACCTTCGCTATCGGGTACCGGTTTTGGAATGGGTCGAAGTGGGTGGATGCTGAGACGGTCGTTAATGGCTTGGCATACAACCCTCAGGTCGCCATTGCATTGAACCCAAACGACAACGATCGGCCTGTAATCGGTTACACCAATTATGATGGCAACGACACAGAGGTTAAACTGGCGGCCCACAACGGGACGACTTGGATCAACAACTTGGTGGATACCGTTGGCGGCGAAATCGGTTTCAGCGGCATGGACATCGATGTCGTCGATGTAGCGACGTACAAAGGGATTGTGGTCGCGTATCATGCGCCTGGTGATAGTGAACTGAAATATGCGTTTTGGAATGGTTTGAGCCTGACGCTTGAGAACGTGGACACCCTGGCTGTTGGTGAAGTGAGTATAGCTGGTGATGCCCAAGGCCAAATACACATCGTTGGTGCCCATCTCAGCGGGGGAGATCCTGTCCTACGGTACGCGCGCAGAAACTCAGGAGGTGGTTGGGTTACAGAAGAGTATGATGATACTGCTGGTATGGTGGGTATCTCAGAACGCTATCCTTGGGTGACAGCCTCTGCTGCTGGGTTCCCAAGGGTGTCTTATCTAGCCAAGGGACGCAGAGAAATCAAGTTCGTGGATCGCGACAATCATTCGACTTGGAATGCGCCCGAAACAGTCGAAACGGTGGGATCAGAGGGTGATCCTACATCGACCCGGATCCACCTCGACGATAATGAGGTTCCTTGGGTCGCCTATAATAGCCGTAGTTCTAACGGGACTAAGGCCTTCGTTTCACTGGCCAAACGAACCGGAGTCGATAGTTGGAACGCGAGAGAGGTTGCCCGGACTTGCGACAATGACTTCTCACTTGGCCAGATCCCCCCAGAGGCGACGGTCGCGATGGTTCTCGACAGTGCCAATAATCCTCACCTCACTTACTCGATGGATCGAGTTGATGGGACGCTTGACCACAAGGGGACCCGCTACGTGGGTTGGAAGCAGCCTTGGGCGGCACAAGAGCAGATGGGAAGTTCGGGGGGCTATCACGCCGCCGACATCGATCTAGATGCCAACATGCACCCATGGATTTGCCGATACCAGGCCAATGGCCAGCAGTGGGATCTTCAAGTGCGGGCCTTTGATGGCACCAACTGGAGTACGAAGCTTACCGTCAGCAACATGGGAGTGGGGTCTTCGTATGCGCGTGCCTGTTCGATAGAATGGCACTCGAGCACTTTGGTTGGAGTTGTCTATCACAAGCAATCCGGCAAACTGCTGTATCAGTACTCGACCAACGGCGGCAACAACTGGTCTGTTGCTGAGACCATCGTAACTGGCAATACTGCCCACAACTCCATGGTGATCGACAGCAGCGGAACTCCTCATGTGGCCTATCGAAAGAGCGGCGCCCTGGAATATACGTATCGGACAGGTGCGAATGCATGGCTGATGCCCGAAACTGTGACGAATTCAGGGGGAGACTACAACAGCATCGCCGTCATGTCCGACGACGTGCCTGGGATCAGCTACTACGAAAACAACGCGCTTCATTACGCTCAGCGCGCAGGAGACAACGACTGGGACACTGAGACTGTGACGGGAACAAGCGGGATGGGGTGGGACACGGCGCTGACGTACGGCCCGAGTAAAACGCCCCACATCAGTTTCTACAACCAAACGGACGCGGACCTGATGTTGGCGAAGAGGTTGTTCTCCTCGTGGCATGTGGTGACTGTGGAGGGAACAGGAAGCGTGGGGGAGATGTCCGCCATCGCCCTGTCTCCCGATAACGGTAATTTCAGTATTACTTACTACGACCGTAGTAATGATCAACTCGGCATCATCTACCAGGAATCTGAAGCGTCAGCAAACCAGTATGGCTGCCGCGATACAGGGGGGCTCGGGACATCCCTGGTTCTCGACGATCGCGGGAACCCCCGTGCGATGAGCAAAGAAAAAACGTCTCTCAAGTGGTGGTACTTCAGCCGACCATCGGGACAATGACAATGGGAGAGATAAAGATGCGTTACTGGATATGTGCATCGATCGTGGTCGTAGTCACAGGGGCCAGCGCGGCGCTTCTCGCTCAGGATCCTCTCGACAGCGAACTGCATCAGTGCCAGCGTACATGCGCAGAAGTTCGCCGTGCACAGGCCAACGAGTGCCTCGATCGCACTGGGGCCCGCAACGACAGCAGTCAGCGACCCGCGTTTGATGAGTGCATGCGAATACCGGAGGCCAGCGACAAAAGGTGTCTGCTCCAATGCCGACAGCCTCCTCCTGAGTAGCTCTCCGCAGCTGTGTTGAGTCGTTTGGTAGCCCATCCATTCCGGTCAGGACCGCCAAAAGGGTAAGAAGCGGTTGAGAAATGAAAGGCCGAGTTGTGGGAGGGCGAAAGTAGATAGATGTGAATTGGGCGATGAAGGGCTGGGGCAGCGCCCCGCCCGAATGAGATCTAGCCGCAGATGGCTGCTTTGGACCCCCACAACGACGGCCTTCAGTTTCTCAACCGCTTCGAAGTTCGGGCTGGCTGGCGGCCTGGATGTCCAGCGAAGCCGTCAGTTCCTTGTACAGCCCGGCAGAATACTTGATAAAGGGCCATATTGTCATCCCCCCGCGCACCGACTGAGCGAGAGCACCATGCTGGACCCGACGACGATCTCGACGCTGAAGAACTGGCCCTACCGCGAGGCCCTGGACCTGCAGCGCAGCCTGAGGCGGCGCAGCCCGAAGTCCGGCGCCGCGCTGCTGGAGACGGGCTTTGGCCCCTCCGGGCTGCCCCACATCGGCACCTTCGCCGAGGTCGCCCGCACGACCTGGGTGCGCCAGGCCTACACCATGATCACCGGCGAGCCGACGCTGCTCTACGCCTTCAGCGACGACCTCGACGGCCTGCGCGGCATCCCCGGCAACATGCCCAACCAGGCCATGCTGCGCGAACACCTCGGCAAGCCCCTGTGCGACACCCCCGACCCCTTCGGTCAGGAGGAGTCCTACTCCGGCTACATGAACGCTCGCCTGCGCGAGTTCCTCGACCACTTCGGCTTCGAGTACACCTTCAAGGCCTCCCACCAGCAGTACCGGGGCGGCGTCTTCAACGAGGGCCTTGAGCGAATCCTCCAGAACTACGAGGAGATACGCAGCGTCGTCCTGCCGACCCTCTCGCCAGAGAACCGCCAGGGGTGGAGCCCCTTCATGCCGATCTGCGAGCGCTGCGGCAAGGTCTACACCACGCGCGTCGTCGAGACGCACCCCGAGCGCGGCAGCCTCGTCTACGCCTGCGACCAGGACTTCAAGGGCGTCACGGCCTGCGGCCACAAGGCCGAGGCGCCCGTGACCAACGGCCGCGCCAAGGTCGGCTGGAAGGTCGACTGGGCGCTGCGGTGGTTCACCTTCGGCGTCAACTACGAGATGTACGGCAAGGATCTGATCGACTCGGCGAAGCTCTCGGCCCGGATCTGCAAGATCATGGGCGAGGAGCCGCCGGTGGGGATGTTCTACGAGATGTTCCTGGATCAGAACGCCGAGAAGATCTCCAAGTCGCGCGGCAACGGCATGACCATCGACCAGTGGCTCCAGTACGGCTCGCTGGAGTCGCTGGCCTTCTTCATCATGAAGAAGCCTCGCCAGGCCTCCAAGCTCTACTTCGGCGCCATCCCCCAGCACGTCGACGAGCTCCTGCAGCAGTACGAGGGCTTTGGCGCGCTGGAGGGGCCGACGCGGCTCAACTCCCCGCTCTACTTCATCCACTACAAGGAGGTCGCCGAGCGGGCGGGGACCCTCTCCTACGAGGCGGGGCTGAACTACAGCACGCTGCTGCGGCTCGTCAGCGCCCTGAACACCGGGGAGCGGGAGGTGGTCTGGGATTACGTCCGGCGCTACAACGACAAGATCGACGCGGACAGAGCCATCCTCGACGTCCTGATCGACAGCGCGCTGAACTACTACCGCGACGAGATCCTGCCCCACAAGGTCTACGAGCTGCCCGACGCCGCCTCCAGGCCGGCGGTCGACCAGCTCCTGGCGTGGCTGGCGGCCTACGAGGGCCGCGACGGCAAGGAGATCCAGGACGCCGCCTATGAGGCCGGCAAGGCCCACGGGCTGGATCTGCGCGGCTTCTTCAGGACCATGTACCGGCTGATCCTGGGCGAGGAGCAGGGGCCGCGGCTGGGCACCTTCATCGAGCTCTACGGCGTCAAGGAGACCCTGGCGCTGGCCGAGGCCAAGCTCGCCGAGCTGGGCGGCTGAGCCGCCTCGACGGCGGCTCGACAGATCGTCGGATCACTTCTCCCAGAAGAACTGCCAGGGGCGGATACCCTTACCCTCCGAGAGCCGGTCGGCCATCATGTAGGCGTCGACGCCGATGACGGGCACCAGGAGCCCGCAGAGCCACCCGAAGGCCAGAAAGCCGCCCACCAGCAGGGCGATCCCCTTGGCCGTCTGGCCGATGTAGATCTGGCCCGTGCCGGGGATGAAGAGGCTCAGGATGGCGGCGGCGGCCACCTCCTTGTCCGAGGCGAAGATCATGTCCGAGGGCGCATCGGGGACGATGGCCGGGGGCGGCGCGTCCTTGACGAAGCGCCCGAGGCGCGCGTCCCAGGTCCCTTGAGGGCCATCGGCGGCCGGCGGCGCGACCGGGGCCTTGCTGGCGGCGGGATCATCGCCCCATTCGGGGGGGGCGAGCAGGCTGTCCGAAGATCGATACATGAGCGGTCCTCTTCAAAGGGGTCTGGCCTCGTGAAGGTAGACCAGTTCAAGTGCTGCTGCCAAGCGGCCTTTCTTGTGATAATCTGCCCCCCGACCTGGACTTTCAGAGGAGCCCACATGACGTCCCAATACAAGCACGCGGTCAAGCTGGTCGGATTCTCCGAGGACCGCAAGGGCGAGCTGGTCAATTATCTCAAGCACCTCCACCCCCGCGAGGGCATGGACTTCTTCAACGCGCTCCTCAAGGAGCTGGAGGGCGGCGGAGAGCGGATCATCCACAAGACCAACAGCATCCAGGACGCCCACCGGACGGTCTTCACCATCCACTCCCACGGCGGCTTCTCCGAGGTGATCGAGGACTTCAACGCCTGAGCGTCGGCCTCATCGGATGAAGTACCACCAGATCAGGGCGCCCGCGCCTCCCCAGAGGGCGATCCCCACGAGCGCGTCGAGCAGGCTCCCTTGATCTCTGATGCGCCGACGTCCCAGCGTGACCCCGGCCAGGAAGACCTGCCCCGTCACCTCGATGCCGCGCAAGATCACCCCCTCGAAGATGGCGCCGACCACATACCACACCCAGTCAAACATGCGCGCCCCCCTCGCCGATCGCCTCCGACGCTGACCCTCATTGCAACGGCCCAGCGCTGAAACCTGCGGCGCAGGCCGCGCAATCCCTGCCGCGATCCGGGTCCAACAGCGCCGCCCGCGCGCAACCTGCCGCGATCTGAGATCGGCGTCGCTCCCGCGATTTCTTCCGCGAGCCGGGGCCAACAGCGTCGTCCGCGCAATCTCTGCCGCGAGCCAGGATCGGCGCAGGCCGCGCGATCTCTTCCGCGAGCCGGGATCGGCGGCGCAGGCCGCGCGCAACCTGCCGCGCCTTGGGGCGACCCTTCGGCGGGCCCTTGAACGACGACGGCGCCGAAAGCGAAGAGGCCCCGCCGTGTCACCACGACGGGGCCTCCTTGATTTCGGCGCCTCAGGGCCGCCCTGCGGTCGCACCCTTGCGCCAGAAGTTATTGATTTCGTTTGGCTTCTGGCGCAGGTGAGGGGGTCAGCGGACGGTGAGGGTGTAGGGGCCGGCGGCGTTGTCGTAGCCGTAGACCTGGACGAAGCCGGGGCCGGAGCCGGTGACGGTCTCGGTGTTGGTGGTGCCCTGGCTGACGAGGAGCTGCTTGCCCGCGCTGTCGAAGGACTTCAGGTCGAGGTCGCCGGCGGTGTGGACGAAGGTCACGGTGACGGTCCAGCTGCCCTGGACGTTGACGCGGTAGAAGTCGCTGTCGCTGCCGCAGACGGCGCCGGAGTGGGTGCCGGCGACGACGGGGGTGGCCGACTGGATGTTGTTGTTGGGCTCGCCGCCCTCTTCAGCGCAGGCCGGCGTGGCGTTCTGGGAGATGTTGACGGTGATGTTGACGGTGTTCTCGGCGCCGCTGTAGCCGAAGACGCGCAGCAGGTGGTTGCCGGCGACGTTGGCGGTCCAGGTGACCGACTCCATGTCGCTGGTGCTCTCGGAGGCCATGACGCGGCGGCCAGCGGGGTCGTGCAGGGCGATGTCGATGTCGCCGTCGGCGTGGGTGAAGGTGACGACCACCTCGGCCTTCTGGCCTTCGGTCAGGGCGATGGCGAACCAGGAGTCGCGGCCGGCGCAGACCTTGCCGCCGGCGATCTGGACGCCAGCGCCCTGCTGGGTCTCGGCGCCGATGCAGCCGACGATGGGCTCGGGGTCGTTGACGTCGCCGATCGGGCTGCAGGTCCCGTCGACGGGGTTGCACTTGAGGCCCTCGCCGCAGTCATCGGGGTCCGGGTTGCAGACGACGGGGGCGTTGGTGCGCACGTCGATGAGCTGCTCGAGGACGTCGGTGTAGAGGAAGGCGTTCTCGCTCGGGGCGAAGCGGCCGAAGTAGGTGTCCTTGACGTAGTCGGCGTAGGAGTTGAAGCGGCGGGCGTCCTGGTTGTCGCTGCGGCGGACCTCGTTGGCGTAGGGCACCCAGGCGAAGTCGGGGTGATCCTCAATGGAGGCGCCGGTCCACTCGCCGCGGGTGATGGTGCCGCTGGCGCTGGCGACGAGGTTGTAGGTGTAGTTCTTGGTGAAGCCGCGGGGGTCAGCGCCGAGGGTGTCGATGTGATCCTCGGAGACGCCGTCGGTGGCGCACTTGAGGTTGGTGGTGACCTGGTGGGCCCGGCGCTCGCCCCAGAGGGTGAAGCTGGCCGCGCGCAGCTTGCTGACGTCCTCGGCCGAGACGGCCTCAAGCTCCTCGACCTCGGCGAAGGTGGCGAAGGCGCCCTTGGTCGAGCGCACCCGGTCGAAGATCGCAGCCGCGGCCTCCTTGCTGATGCCGCCGGCCTCAAGCTCGGCCTTGGTGGCGAGGTTGACGCCCTTGGTGCCGGCGTCGAGGGTGGTCAGGGCGCCGATCTGGCTGTCGAAGGCGTAGCAGCTGTAGTTCCAGACCTGCTCGTTGGAGGTCAGGTCGAAGACCATCGGGAACTTCTCCTGCCCGATGTAGAAGTTGATGACGCGGTGGAAGACGTCCGCGGCGATGTCCTGGGTGTTGTTGCCCCGGTCGTCGTCCTTGCCGTAGAAGCGCTGGCCGTAGAAGTGGCTCCGGGTGCCGTAGTAGGACGAGGCCGACAGGCTCTTGAGGTCGCCCGTGGTGAAGTCCAGGTTCAGGGTGCCGGCCTGGCCGGTGATGTTGGCCGTGTCGAGCTGGACCGTGACGCTCTGGCGAGGCTCGTTGGTCAGCACCGAGGCCGCCGCCCAGCCGTTGCACTTGCCCCACCAGCTGTCGCCTTCGGGGTTGTACTGCTTGGTGATCTCCCAGATGGCCGCCTCGAAGGGGTGATCGGAGAGCTTGTTGGCCAGCAGGTAGAGGCCGAACTTCTCCAGCGGGCCGAAGCTGTTGATATCATTCAGGGTCAGGGTGCCGGCGCGGTACTTCGCCGCCACGCCCGTCTCGGGGTGCTCGAAGTGGTCGCGGATCTTCTTGGACACGTCGTCCTTCTGCTTCCAGTACTCCTGGAGCTTGGCGTCGCGGCCCTGGGCGTCGCGGGGCATGGCGATGATCTCCTTGAGCAGGAGGTCGATCTTGCCCAGGTCGACCTTGATGGCCGCCTGGAGGCTCGTGGCCGGGCCCGTGGTGAGCTGGCGGCGGCCGTTGGTGCCGTTCCAGCCGAAGGTCGTGGCCGAGTCCACCAGCGGGAACCAGTAGCCGGCCCAGGGCAGGTGGGAGTCGGGCGTGCGGCTGTTGAAGGTGCCGGCCTCGACCCGCAGCGCCGCCCCGACGTTGATCCGGTTGCGGAACTTGCGCTCGATGGCCTCGGCCTGCTCAAGGAACTGGTCATTGCTGTAATAGTCGACCCCGTTGGCCTCCAGCAGGTCCAGCAGCGCGGCCTCGTCGACCGTCCACGAGCGCTGCGACTCCGAGATCGACCAGTCGAACCAGGGCGCGCCGGCCGTCCAGCGCTGCGTGACCGACTTGCGGTCGATGGCCGTCTTGAACTCCACCTCGGCCGAGTCGTCGGCCCGCTTGCGCACGACCATCTCCAGCCCCGCGCCCTCGGCGCCGTAGGCCACCGTCGCGTCGGCGGCCGTCATCGGGAAGATCGGCATCATGTAATCGACCAGGAAGAAGTCCAGGTCCGCGCCCGGGCCCTTCGTCCCGGCCTCAAGCTCCGGCATCTCCAGCACGACGGTGTTGCGGCCGTCCCGCACCTTGTAGTTGTAGTGAATGCCCTTGACCCGGTAGTCGCTCTCGCGCAGCACCAGGTAGAAGACCGGGTCGAGCCCATCGACGATCCCCTTGTCGTTGAGCTCCTTGGGCGCGACCGCCTTGAGGATCGTGATCGGCTGGATCTCGCCGGCCTCGTCGAGCGCCAGCTCCGCGAAGGGGCCCGTCTCCGGCCTGTAGTTCGTGTTGATGACCCCGAAGCGCCAGAAGACCGGCGTCGTCCAGCTCGTCCCGTCCGCAGGCAGCACCTCGGCCGGGATCAAGGGCTCGATCTCGATGGTGTCCGCCGCCACCGCCGTCGGGATCGCCAGCGCGTCCTCAGGCGTCTTGACCGAGGTCGAGCGGTAGATGCTGCCCACCACCCAGGTCTGCCCCAGCTCGAAGCTCGGCTTGAGGGCCTGGCCCTGCGGCGTGTCGTTGTTGTCGTCGTTGTCCTGCACGGGCACGGGCGTCGGCTCCTCCTGGCCGCAGCCCGCCGCGGCGCCCAGCGCCAGCACCCCTGTCATCATCCAAACGATGCGGTTGCGCTTCGTCATGGTCCTTCCCCCCTTGTCCTGAATGTATGTTCGCATGGAAGTTGAACGTCCTTCGTTCGTCGTAAACACTCGCGTCGCCGCCCTGAGCACACAACATGCCAGCCTGAGGCGCCCGCGCCTCATTGTCTCGACCCCGACCGCGACGGCCTCCGCGATCCGACCGATCTTCACGCATGGCAAGTCGAGTAGCCACTTGAAGGGGTCCACGATCCCGAGGGTGGAAGATCCAGTGGCCGGCGCGCAGGGCGCTTGGGCGTCGGCCTCAGAGCGAGGGGACGATCAGCGTCTCAAGGGAGTAGGTCACCCCGAGGGCCGTATCCAGGACGATCAAGACGTCCTGCCTGGAGAGGAAGGGGCCGGCCTCGGCGTAGAGCGGGTCGTCGGCCTCCGTGATGGGGTCGGTCAGCGGCGTGATCCCGTCGCCGCCCAGCAGCCTCATCCTCATGTGCGAGGCCCGCGCGGTGCCCACCAGCACCAGCAGCTCCTCGCCCGGCTCCAGCGTCACCCGGTAGAAGTCCGGATCGCCGCAGGCCGTCAGCCCCCTCAGATCCACGTCGCCGATCAGCCGCCGCGCGCTCGGCGGCGCGTCGTTGGGCTCCAGGGTGTCCGCCTCGCACTCGGCGGCCGGCTCGGCGACGATCTCCAGCAGGTAGAGCGCGTCGTCCTGAGGCTGAAAGCCGAAGACCTTGATCAGGTAGCGCCCCGAGAGCGGCAGCCCCGGGATGATGAGCTCCTCGGTGTCCGTGACGCCCTCGCTGGTCCACGTCTGGCCGTCCGGCGAGAGGATCGTCAGATCCAGATCATACATCGCGTCGAAGATCGCCGTGGCGCGCAGGAGCTGCCCGCCGTCCAGGTCGATGGCGAAAAAATCGATGTCCGACGGGCAGATGCGGCCCTCATCGGCGAAGGGGCTTTCCACGACTGCGGGCCGCTCGCGGGCGTTGTTGGGCTCGAAGGGATCGTTGGCGCAGGCGGCCCCCTCGCGCGCGATCTCGATGTCGTAGCGCGCGTTGAGGTTGCCGACCCCCAGAACGACGACGAAGTAGGTCCCTGTCTGGGGGGCCTGATCCAGCGCCAGCTCCTCGTTGTCCGTCACCGAGTCGGCCACCGCCAGCGGCGAGTCGCCAGCGGCGCCCAGGATGAGCGCGTCGATGTCGCCCTGCGCGTGGGAGAAGGTCAGCGACACGCTCAGGCGCTCGCCGCGCTCCAGGTCCACGGCGAAGAAGTCCTGATCGTCGCCGCAGATCGTCAAGCCCTGGGCCTGGAAGGGGTTGTCGTTGATGGCGGTGGCCGAGGACCGCGCGTTGTTGGGCTCGCTCCTGTCCGCGACGCACCTCTCCTGGGCCGGCTCCGCGGACAGGACCGTGACGGGCGCCACCGCGATCAGCCGGGCCGGCTCGCCCTCGTCTTCGAAGAGGATCTGAAAGGCGAACTCGGTCGTCGTGCCCACCAGGGCCGGATCGGTCGGCGTCCACGAGAAGGCGCAGGTGGCCGGATCGAAGTCCGTCCCCGGCAGCGTGGCCCCGAGGGTGCCGCAGGTCGTGGGGATCATCGCCGGGTTGTCCAGCGGCAGGGTGAAGCGGATCGTCTCGCCCAGGCGGACCTCGCGGGCCGGGATCTCCCCCAGGGTCAGGGCCAGCTCGCTGACGATCAGCCGGACCCGCGCGTCCGCGCGCCCCGCGCCGTCGGAGGCGAAGAAGAGCACCCGGATGCTGGCCCCGGCGTCCTCGGGGGTCGGGGTCCACTCAAAGCGCCCGGTGGCGGCGTCCAGCGCGCTGCCTTGCGGCGAGGGGCCGTCGATGCCGAAGGTCAGGGGGTCGCCGTCCGGGTCGGTGGCCTGGAGCTGGAGCGTGAAGGGCTGGCTGGGGCGCAGCACCTGGTCGCCGGGGTCGGACAGCTCGGGAGGCGCGTTGTCGCCCTGCTCCACGACGGTCATCTGCACCGTCTCGCGGTCGTCCAGCAGGCCGTCGGAGACCGAGAAGGTCAAGAGCACGAGCTGATCGAGCTGGGAGTCCAGCGGCTTCCAGAGGAAGCGGCGCGCCTCCTTGTCGAACCTTGCGCCCTCGGGCAGATCTCCGATGATCGAGAAGCTCAGGGGGTCGCCGTCCGGGTCGCTGCCCTCGACCACGAAGCTCAACTCCCGGCCTATCTGGGCGCGCTTGCTGCCGATTCGGGCCAGCGTCGGGGCCCTGTTGCCCGCCGGATCGTTGTTCAGGTTGTTGTCCGGGTTGTTGTTCGGATCGTTGTTGTTCACCTCGCCTGGCGGCGTCGGGCGCTCGCCATCCTCCCCGCAACCCGCCAGCAGCGCCAGCGCCAACACCGCGACGCCCAGCGCCAGCCGCCCCACGGCGGCCCTGCGACGATCCCCACGCCCGGCCTGCATCGACCCTCCCTCCCTGACCAGGGCCGCCCCACGGCGCCAACGAAAGCGACCCCCTCGGCCGCTCAAGCCCATCGGCGCACCGGGCCTGCCCTCACGCGGTCGCAATTGTCGGCGGCCGCGCCTCATGTCTTAGCAGAAGGGCTCTGACCGGGCAACGCGGCGGCCGTGGCGGCGCGTCACACCTTGCCGCCATCGTCCGCTGGCCGATCCGTCATCTGGAACACGCGCTCAAGGAGCCCGTCGGACTGCCGGGATGACGCCCGGGAGCAGCTGGATGTCGGTCAAGGCGTCACCCCTCGGACTTCCGCTGGCCGGCTGCGTTCGCGATGGACTGGACCTGCCGCAGGTAGACGGCCGCTCCCTGCGTTGCTCGCCCGATGTTGGCCGCCGAGTCGATGAGCGTCTGGTGGATCCGCTCTCGGTCCGACGCCGACTGGCGTGTCCCGGTTGCGCCCTGCGCGAGCTTGTTCGCCAGCTGGCCCACCGTGAACGCCTCCATCGACACGGCCGAGAGGGCTCCGTTGAGGTCGTGGATGAGCACCCGGAGCACTGGCTCCAACGACGAGCGGCATTCCTCGGGGACGGCTTCGAAGGCGGCGGCGATACGGTCCTCGCGGATCATCGTTGGCTCCTGGGTTGGGTGTGCGACGTGACAACCGGGAACGCCGGTCCGGGCCTGGCGATCAGGTAGCCCTGGAGCAAGTCGCACCCCAGGTCGGTCACCACCGCCGCTTCTTCCTCGGTCTCCACGCCCTCGGCAATGCAGGTGATGCCTGCCCGACGACAGAGGCCGACGAGCGAGCCTGTCACCTGTCGCTTGAGCTGCGATCGATGTATGTCACGGATGAGGGACATGTCGAGCTTGGCCACGTCCGGCTGGAGCTGGGCGAGCCAGGTCAGCCCGGCGTAGCCCTCGCCGAGATCGTCGATCGCGATCCGATAGCCCGCGCTTCGGATGCGGTTCACGTCGTCCATGATATGGGAGTCGAAGGACAGCGCGGCCCGCTCCGTCACCTCCAGGACGACCTGCAACGCGCGCTCAAGCAGCGGCTCGTAGGCGCTGCAGAGGAGATCGCTGCGCAGCTCGGTCGGATGGATGTTCACGAAGATGGATTCCGAAGCCAGATCCTTCTCGCGCAGCGCTTCTGCAATCGCTGTTCGTACCCTGCGCCCGACGTCATCGGTTCGCTCCAGGAGCTCGGCCGCGGTCAGGAGGCGAGGCGGGTTGTCGATCCCCGGGGCGTTGACGCGAAGAAGTGCCTCGTATCCGTACACCGAGCGGTCGCGCGCGCGAACGATGGGCTGGAAGACCATTCGCAGGCCCTCCAGCGCCTGCTCAAAGGCGCGCTCGGTTCCCGGCAGATCGCGGAGAAACACATCGGCCCCGGCGCGCGACGCGATCAGCTTGCGTTGCACACGAGCGACCTGCCCGGCCTCTACCGCCCGCGAGAGTTCCTCGATGAGCTGGTCGCCGGCAAAGGGCTTGGAGAGGTAGCCGATGGCCCGATTCGTGGCCGCCAAGGTGGCCGTCTCCACCGACGGAGCGCCCGTGATGATCAGCACGGGCAGGTCCGGGTCGATCCGCCTGGCGGCGCGCAGCACCGCGAAGCCATCGTCGCCGGGGAGCCTCACGTCGGTCGCCACCACGTCGAAGCTGCGCTTGGACAGCGCTTCGACAGCCTCCTCCCCGTTGCGGGCCACATGGACCTCGAAGTCGGCGAGCTGGAGTGCGCGAGTGCAGGCTTCGCGCTCGCGCGGGTCGTCCTCGACCAGGAGGACCGACTTCGCCGGGCGGACCTCGGGCTCGCGCGCGATGCCGATCGGCGTCGCTGGCGCGGTGACCTCGACGGCGTGTTGTCTGGGCCTCGTCAGGGCGCGCAACCTCTCGAGAACAACGGTCGGATCGAAGGGCTTGTGCACCACGTTGACCCCGAGCCTGTCCACGAGGGCGATACCGGCGTTGTCCACCGCGCCGCCGGTCAGCACCAGCGTGCGCTGCCCGAGCTCGGGGTGAGCCTGCTGCATCCAGTCGAGCAGCTCCGCGCCCGATCCGTCCTTGAGCGTGAGATCGCAGAGCACCGCGTCGAAGTGGTCGCCCGACTCGAGGGCCGCGCGTGCCGTCGCGACGCCATCCGCCCTGGTGGTGCGGTAGCCCTCGCCTTCCAGGATCCGAATCAGCGCCGCCTGGATGAGCTCGTCGTCCTCGACGACGAGGACTCTGGCGCTGCGCGCCTCCATCGAAGAAACCGAGGACTCCCCGTTGCGTTGCTCGAGGCCGACCAGCGCCCGATGAGCCGCACGCAGCAACCCATCGCGTGTGTACGGCTTCCAGAGCAAACGGGAGACGTCCTGCTCGGACAGCGACTCGCTGTCGACGTAGCCCGTGGCGAAGACGACGGCGGCCTGTGGCGCGGCGGCTTGTGCGTGCCTGGCGACGGCGAATCCATTGTGGCCCGGCATGACGATGTCGGTCACGATCAGGTCGATCTCGCGCCCGATCGCCTCGAGGCGCGCGATGGCCTGTTCGCCGTCGCTGGCGAGGGTAACCCGGTAGCCGGCGTTCTCGAGGATCCGCGCGGCTGCGGTGCGAAGGCTCGGGTCGTCGTCGACCACCAGGACGTGCTGTCCTGCGCCTGTGAGGCTCGCGACGGGGATGGCCGCGCTGTCGTCCAGCGGCTCGTCGCACTCCGGGAGGTGGATGACGAAGGTCGTGCCCTCGCCGATCGCGGTCTCAACGTGCAGGCGGCCTCCCGCGTCCGTCACGATGCCGTTGCAGGTGGCCAGACCGAGGCCAGTTCCCTTGCCCACGCCGTTGGTCGTGAAGAAGGGCTCGAAGATGCGCTGCTTCGTTGCGGCGTCCATGCCCGTGCCGCTGTCGCTCACCGAGATGCGCACGGATCTGCCCTTCGTGGTCCCGAAGCCCTCGTCCGAGCCGTGCGAGACCGACATGCGCAGGTGTCCACCCTGAGGCATGGCGTCGCGAGCGTTCACCGCCAGGTTCAAGATCACCTGGTCGAGCTGCACCGGGGCTATCCGCACGATGGCGGGTCGGGCAGACGGCATGAGCTGGACATCGACGCTCGGTCCCACGCTTCGCCGGAGCATCGGCGCGAGGTCGGCGAGGGAGCGGTTCACGTCGGTCGGCCGTTGGGTGGTCGGTTGCTGGCGGGAGAAAGCCAGGAGCTGCCGAGTCAGGTCCGTGGCCTTCTCCGCCGCGCGGAGGACCTGGTCGAGATCCTCGCGCCGCGGGTCATCGTGGGCCATTCCGATCTGTGCAAACTCCGTGAAGGAGAGGATCACCGTCAGGATGT